>NZ_JARAUO010000037.1:0-97262 GCF_033792105.1 Streptomyces sp. WI03-4A | reverse complement strand
GCCGGCCGGCCGCTCCGGGCGCGCCGGGGCGTCCGTGGCGGGCGGGGCGGGCGCGGCCAGCGGGCTCGGCCGGCGCCAAGCGGGTCCTGTCGGACCGTGGGGCCAGCGCCCCCGCAACGTGCCCGAGACAACCTCGGGGACAGCCGCACCCGCCTTTGCCCGAGCCGACCTTGGGGGTAGCCGCGCCCGCAGCCCGCCCGAGCCGCCCTCGAGGGAACCCACACCCGCAGCGTGCCCAAGCCGGCCGCGACGCTCAGCCATGCCTCACCGTGCCGTAGCGCGCCCCGCGGTCAGCGCACCCGCCGCGTATCGCCGCCGGCCCCGGGGTCACCCCATGCGCCGGTCGCAGCACGGCCACGAGGGCAGCTCCCCACCGCGTCGCAGCCGCCCGCGCGATCAGCGCACCCCCGACTGCCCGAGGACCACGCGATCAGCGCACCCTCAGCCCGCCCCAGGAGCCACAGGGTCGGCGCAGTCGCTGCGTCTCGCAGCGGCTGCGGGGGCGCTCCTCCCGCTCGCCGCGGCGAACCGCGGCCGTCAGCCCTCCCGGTGCTCCGCGAAGAGGTCCACCGCCTCGCGGACCTCCGACAGCGCGCGGGACAGGGCGCTGACCGAGCCGATCGCTCCGGCGATCAGTAACAGGGACCTGCGCAGGCGGGGGGTCTCGGGCGGGCCGCCGGCGGCCATCGCGGCCAGGGCGGCGAGTTCGTCCTCGGCTATGCCGCGGTCGGGGAACTCCGCCGGGTGCGCGGCGAGTTCGCGGCGCAGGCGGGCCACCGCGGTGCGCAGTCCCGCCACTCTCGGGTCCTCGTCGCTGTCGGCCACCGGCCTCTGTCCCAAGCTCCGCAACACAGCCCTCCCCCTCGCACGCCCTCGTGCGCGGGTCAGTTAACGCCAACCGAGTGCCGGAGCGCCACCGCGCGGACCGAAATTCAGCCCAAGGAAACCGGCCGGGACCGGCCGCGTCAGGTATGCAGGAGACATGGACACCCGAGACCACGACCCTCGTGCGGAGATCGCCGGTCTGCTGCTCGCCGCGGGCGGCGGCAGAAGGCTCGGCGGACGCCCCAAGGCGCTGCTGGAACACCGGGGGCGGCCCCTGGTCGAACACGCGGTGGGCGTGCTGCGCGCGGCGGGATGCGCCCGGATCCACGTCGTGCTGGGGGCGCGGGCGGACGACGTCCGCGAGCGCGCCGACCTGGCCGGGTGCGTGCTGGTCGACAACCCCGGCTGGGCCGACGGCATGGGCTCCTCGCTGCGCGCCGGGCTCGGCTCGCTGGCCGGCACCGGCGCGCGGGCCGCGCTGGTGAGCCTGGTCGACCAGCCCGGCATCGGGCCACGGGCGGTGGCCCGGGTGCTGGCCGCCCACGAGGACGAGACCTCGCTGGTCTCGGCGGCCTACGCCGGGGTGCGCGGGCATCCGGTCCTGTTCGGCGCGGCGCACTGGACGGGCATCGCGGCGGCCGCCACCGGGGACCGCGGTGCGCGCGCCTACCTCGAGGAGCACGCGGCACGGGTCAGGCTCGTGGAGTGCGCGGACGTGGCGGAGCCGTACGACATCGACACCGAAGCCGACCTGGTCCACCTTGAGTGAGCGGGGTGGCACGGGGCGCCACCTTGCCTCGACTCAGAGAATCTCGACATCAACAAACCATTGAAGTTCCACAATGAGGAAACTACTATCCACTGTTCAGAAGCGCCCGGCCGCACAACGGGCGTCGTTCGCCCCATTCGTGCCACCTGGCACCCGGTGCCACCGCTGAAGGAAGTGACAGCTCATGTCCGCACCAGCGCCGTCCCCGCTGGCCATCGTCGACGCCGAGCCCCTGCCCCGGCAGGAGGAGGTCCTCACCGAAGCGGCGCTCGCCTTCGTGGCGGAGCTGCACCGGCGGTTCACCCCGCGCCGTGACGAACTCCTCGCCCGCCGTGCCGAGCGCCGCGCCGAGATCGCCCGCACCTCCACGCTCGACTTCCTCCCGGAGACGGCCGCCGTGCGCGCGGACGACTCCTGGAAGGTCGCCCCGGCCCCGGCCGCGCTGAACGACCGGCGCGTCGAGATCACCGGCCCCACCGACCGCAAGATGACCATCAACGCTCTCAACTCCGGCGCGAAGGTCTGGCTCGCCGACTTCGAGGACGCCTCCGCGCCCACCTGGGAGAACGTCGTCCTCGGCCAGGTCAACCTGAGCGACGCCTTCACCCGGAACATCGACTTCACCGACGAGCGCACCGGCAAGACCTACGCGCTGCACCCGGCCGAGGAGCTGGCGACCGTCGTCATGCGCCCGCGCGGCTGGCACCTGAACGAGCGCCACCTCACCGACGCCGACGGCACCCCGGTCCCCGGCGCCCTGGTCGACTTCGGCCTGTACTTCTTCCACAACGCCCAGCGGCTGCTCGACCTCGGCAAGGGCCCGTACTTCTACCTGCCGAAGACCGAGTCGCACCTGGAGGCCCGGCTGTGGAACGACGTGTTCGTCTTCGCCCAGGACCATGTCGGCATCCCCCAGGGCACCGTCCGCGCCACCGTCCTGATCGAGACGATCACGGCCGCGTACGAGATGGAGGAGATCCTCTACGAACTCCGCGACCACGCCGCGGGTCTGAACGCCGGCCGCTGGGACTACCTGTTCTCCATCGTGAAGAACTTCCGAGACGGCGGCCCCAGGTTCGTCCTCCCGGACCGCAACGCGGTGACGATGACCGCCCCGTTCATGCGGGCGTACACCGAACTCCTCGTGCGTACCTGCCACAAGCGCGGCGCGCACGCCATCGGCGGCATGGCGGCCTTCATCCCCTCGCGGCGCGACGCCGAGGTCAACAAGGTGGCCTTCGAGAAGGTCCGCGCCGACAAGGACCGCGAGGCCGGCGACGGTTTCGACGGTTCCTGGGTCGCCCACCCCGACCTGGTGCCGATCGCCATGGAGTCCTTCGACCGGGTCCTCGGCGACAAGCCCAACCAGAAGGACCGGCTGCGCGAGGACGTGCACGTCGAGGCGGCCGACCTGATCGCCGTCGACTCGCTCGACGCGAAGCCGACGTACGCCGGTCTCGTCAACGCCGTGCAGGTCGGCATCCGTTACATCGAGGCGTGGCTGCGCGGGCTCGGCGCGGTCGCCATCTTCAACCTGATGGAGGACGCGGCCACCGCCGAGATCTCCCGCTCCCAGATCTGGCAGTGGATCAACGCGGGCGTCGAGTTCGAGAACGGCGACCGGGCCACCCCGGAGCTGGCCCGCAAGGTGGCCGCCGAGGAACTGGACGCCATCCGCAAGGAGATCGGCGAGGAGGCCTTCGCGGCCGGCCACTGGCAGCAGGCCCACGACCTGCTCCTCCAGGTCTCCCTCGACGAGGACTACGCCGACTTCCTGACGCTGCCGGCGTACGAGCAGCTCAAGGGCTGAGCCCCGGCGGTACGGCGGGCGGCTCCGGGACACCTCCCGGGGCCGCCCGTCCGCGTTCACCCCAGATGCGCCGACCAGTCCTGTTCCGCGGCCGGCTTGCCGTGCAGGTCGGGGACGCGCTTGAGCCAGGCCGGGCGGCCAGCCTGGCTCTGCGCCGCGCGGGCGGCCTCCTCGGCCGCGAGCTCGGCACCGGTCGGGAAGTCGGTGGGAAGCCACTGCGGCGAGAGCTTGACACGGGCCAGCAGATAGGCGACGTAGGCGTCCCGGACGTCGTCCGGGCTCGCGAACCCGGCGTCCTCGGCCAGCCAGGCGTCCGGGACCTCGGCGACGATCGCGCGCAGCAGGTCCCCGGTCACCCGCGGGGCGAGCTCGGCGTCGGCGGCGCGTGTGTCCGGGCCGTAGCGGCCGAGGGCGTGGTGCCGGAAGTCGTAGCGCTTGCCCGGGGTGGTGGTGTCCCAGCGGTGGTGGAAGACGAGGGCGGCGCCGTGGTCGATCAGCCACAGCCGCGGGGGCACCGTCCCGAGGGTGGGCCAGACCATCAGGTTGGAGCTGTGCACGGTGCGGTCCACGTTGACCGTGAGCGCGTCCAGCCACACGATCCGGCCCGCCTCCACGGGGTCGACGGCGAACGACCGCGCGATCTCCGGGGTGAAGTCCGCGGCGCCCGGGAGGAGATCCATGCCGAGGTTCACGCCGGCGCTCGCGCCGTGCAGGTCACGGACCTCCTGGTGCGGCTCGGCGTCGGCGATCCCCGGGTCGAAGTGGACCAGCACCAGTTCGGGGAAGCGCAGTCCGAGCGCACGGGCCAGTTCCCCGACGATGATCTCGGCGACCAGCGCCTTGTGCCCCTGCGCCGAGCCGGTGAACTTCACGACGTACGTGCCGAGGTCGTCGGCCTCGACGACGCCGGGGACGGAGCCGCCGGAGTGCAGGGGCGCCACGTACCGGGTCGCGGTGACCTCTCTCAGCATGTCCAGGCTTCCGTTGCTTCCGGTTCCGGCGAGAAGGCGAACATAGTAACCCAGCGTAATCATCTTTACGTGGCGAGGATGCCGGGCAGACGCTCCCGGACGCAGTCGCCCGGTCGAGCAGTGAAGGTGAGAACATCCGCACCATGGACAAGACGGACGGTGGCACGGCCCGATGGTGGGCGGCGCTGCGCCGGACCCCCGTGGCCGTCTGGAACGACGACGTGACGGACTGGGCCGCCGCCCTGACGTACTACGCGGTACTCGCCCTGTTCCCGGTGCTGTTGGTGATCCTCTCGATCATCGGCCTGACCGTCCCCACGGCGAAACCCGAGGTCATCGACCGCCTGTCGCAGGCCGCCCCGGTGGCCTCCCGCGCCCTGCTGCGCGGCGCCCTGCGGCAGACGGCCGGGCAGTCGTCGACGGCGTGGACGCTCGTCTTCCTCGGTGCGGCGGGGGCCCTGTGGTCGGGTTCCAGCTATCTGAGCGTCTTCCGCCGGGCGCTGCACTCCATGCACCGGGTCAGCTCGCACCGGCCGGTCTGGCGCACCGCTCCGCGCATCCTCGCCACCGCGCTCGTCCTGATCGGCCTGCTGCTCACGACCACGCTCGCGCTGTTCCTCACCGGCGCCCTGACCCGGCGGCTGAGCCGGGTGCTGCACCTGGGCACCGGGCCGCAGGCCGCCTGGGACGCCCTGCGGTGGCCCGTCATGGCCGCGGTCGCCGTCGTCCTGGTGCTGGTCCTCTACCGCTCGGGCCCGGTGTCCTCCCGCCCCGTCGGGCGGATGGCGCCGGGCGGCGCGCTGGCGGTGGTCCTGCTGCTGGCCGTCTCGCTCGGGTTCACCGTCTACACCTCACGGGTCGGCGCGTACGACCGGCTGTACGGCTCGCTGGCGGGCGTGGTCGTCTTCCTCATCTGGCTGTGGCTGTCCAACCTGGCGCTGCTGGTCGGCGCCCAGTTCAACGCGGAACTGGCCGGTGCCGGCACGGGAGACGCCGCGCGCCGCGCCGACGGGGACGCGCTGGTCCCCGAGCGCCGGTGAGGTTCACGCGTGCGGTGCGCCGCGCCCCGCGGTCGTGGGACGGCCGGCCGCCTCCGTACGCCAGTCCAGGCGCAGCACGGCGAGGTCGTCGGTGTGGCGCTCCGCGTTGAGCGCGCGGGTGCGGGCGATGAGCTCGTCGAGGTGGGTGCCGGGATCGGGCGTGTCCAGGGTGTCGATGATGCCCAGCAGGCCGTCCACGCCGAGCCGGGCGCCCGTGCCGTCCACGAAGCCCTCGACGAGGCCGTCGGTGTAGGCGGTGAGCGCGCCTTCCGCGGGCAGCGCCAGGGTGGTGGCGGGCCAGGCGCCCAGTCCTGGTGCGATGCCCAGCGCGATGCCGTGGGCGGCGGCGACCTGCCGGGTGCCGTCGGGGGTGGTGATCAGGGGTTCGTGGTGGCCGGCCAGGTGCAGGGTGAGGGTGGCGGCCTCGGCGTCCAGGGTGATCAGGGTGCAGGTGGTGAACAGGTCGCTGCCCGCGCGCTCGGCGATGTGGATCTGTTCCAGGAGGCGCAGCAGGTGCTGGTCGCGGTGGCCGCCGAGGGTCAGCGCGCGCCAGGCGATGCGCAGGCAGACGCCGAGCGCGGCGGCGTCCGGACCGTGGCCGCTGACGTCCCCGATGACGGCGTGGACCTGGCCGTCGTCGGTCTGGACGACGTCGAGGAAGTCGCCGCCGAGCAGGGCCTGGGCCCGTCCTGGGTAGTAGCGGCTGGAGGCGGTGACGGAGGCGGAGGACAGCAGGGGTTCGGGCAGCAGCCCGCGTTCCAGGCGTGCGTTCTCCTCCGCGCGCAGGCGGCCGATCTGCAGGGCGGCGTTGGCGCGTTCGGCCTGCTTGCGCTGGACCGCGTAGCGGACGGCCCGCTGCATCAGTTCCGGTTCGACCTTGCCCTTGACGAGGTAGTCCTGGGCGCCGGCGGCGAGCGCGTCGACCCCGGCGCGTGGTTCGTCCAGACCGGTCAGCACGATGATGGCGGCGTGCGTGTCGCCCTGGACGGCGTGCACCGTCTCCACGCCCGACGCGTCCGGCAGGTGGAGGTCGAGCAGGACGCAGTCGACGTGACCCGCATCCAGGGCCCGGCGTGCCTCGGCCGCCGTGCGGCACCGTTTCAGGGAGTGCGGCAGGTCGGTGTCGAGGAGGAGTTCCTCGACCAGGAGCGCGTCCCCGTCGTCATCCTCCACGAGGAGCACGTCGTACCGCCCGTCCTGGCCCGCGGCCGGGGCGGTCACGCCTGTGTCTCCCGGTCCGGGGCCGCGGGCGCGGCCGCGAGGGCGGGGAGGGTGACGAGCACGCGGGTGCCGGTCCGGTAGCCGGGGTCGACGCCGATCGTGCCGCCGTGGAACTCGACGACCTTCTTGCACATGGCGAGGCCGATGCCGGTGCCCGGATAGGCGTCCTTGGTGTGCAGCCGCTGGAAGAGGACGAAGACCTTCTCCTGGAACTCCGGCGCGATCCCGATGCCGTTGTCGGTGACCGTGAAGCGCCAGGTGTCCCCGTCGCGCGCGGCGCCGACGTGGATGCGCGGCGGCCGGTCGGGGCTGCGGAACTTGATGGCGTTGGACAGCAGGTTCTGCCACAGCATGCCGAGCTGGGTCGGGTCCCCGACGACGGTGGGCAGGGCGTCGTGGGTGATGTCGGCGCCGGTCTCCTCGACGCTGACGCTGAGGTCGCCCAGCGTCCTGGTGAGCACCTTCTCCAGGTCCACGGTCTGCTGCTCGTTGTGGACGCGGCCGACCCGGGAGAAGGCCAGCAGGTCGTTGATGAGGTTCTGCATGCGGTTGGCGCCGTCGACGGCGAAGGCGATGTACTGGTCGGCCTTCGCGTCCAGCTGCCCGCCGTAGCGCCGTTGCAGCAGCTGGGTGAAGCTGGACACCTTGCGCAGCGGCTCCTGGAGGTCGTGCGAGGCGACGTAGGCGAACTGCTCCAGTTCGGCGTTGGACCGCTTCAGCTCCTCGGCCTGCTCGTCGAGCAGCCTGCGGGCGCCCTCGGTGAAGCGCAGTTCCTCCACCAGCCGCCGGCGCATGGAGTCCACGTCGGCGGCCAGCAGACGCAGGTCGGCGGGTCCGGTGCCGTCGAGGGAGCGGTCGAAGCGGCCCTGCGCGACCTCACGGGCGGCCGAGCCGAGCCGGGTGAGTGGGCCGGTGACGCCCCGGCGCAGAGCCTCGAAGACGAGCGCGGCCACCAGGAGGATGACGACCGCGATGACGGCGAACATCCAGTCCCGCAGGGTCGTGGCCCGCCGCAGCTCGCGCGTCGCCGCGGCCCGCTCGTCCCGCAGGTGGGCCTGCTGGCGTGCCATCGCGCGCCGCAGGGAGTCGAAGTCCGTCTTGCCCGCGTCGGCCCGCTGCGCGGCGATCTTCGCGGCCTCGCCGGGGGCGGCCGCGGCGACCGGCCCGGCTATGTGTGCGCGCCAGGCACCGGCGTACCGCTCCACGGCGGCCAGGTCGGCGAGCGCCCGGTCGTCCCCGCGGAGCAGGGGCCGCAGACGCCCGATCGCCTTCTTCTCGTCGGCCACGCCCCGCGCGTAGGGCTGGAGGAAGTCCGGCCGGCCCGAGACGCCGTAGCCGCGGATGCCGGTCTCCTGGTTGACCATGGCCGCTTCGATCCGGATCGACTCGATCAGCGCCGGGGAGCGCCGTTCGACCAGGGAGTCGGTGATCTGCGTGGTGCGCCACATCGCCCAGCCGCCCAGCGAGCCCAGCACCGCCAGGACGACGAGCGCGCCGGTCACCCCTGCGCGCAGCCAGCGGCGGGTCGTCCAGCCGGCGAAGGAGCCCGGGGTCTTCTGGGGACCGCTCGTCATCGTGGTGGAGCCTCTCCCTCGGCCGGCCGTCCTGCTTGCTTGCCATACGGCAAGCACACTGTACCCGCATCCCGACAACGCATGTTGTCCACATTCGTGGTCGGGCAGTACAGTGACGCCCATGCCAGGTCCGTCTCCCACTCCCCGCCCGAAGAGCGAGGATACGGCCGTACTGGTGGACCGCCTCGTGGACGAGGTCGCCCGGCGCCTGGCGCCGGAGATCCCCCGCCCGCCGGCGGAGCCCGCCGACAGTTCCCCCGAGTCCCGCGGATACGCCCTGCTGCGCCTGCGGGTCCTCACCGACGTCAGACGAGCCATCCGGCACCTGGAGGAGCAGGCCGCCCGCTCCGCCGCCGAGTGTGGAGCCGGATACCCCGAGATCGGCCAGGCAGTCGGCATGAGCCGGCAGGGAGCAAGGCGCCGCTGGCCCGGTCTGATCGGCAACGGCGCACACCACCCGACCCACCGCCCCCCATCCCGGAGCACCTGAATCATGGCTGCCGCCACCACCCGCCCCTATGACGTGCTCCTGGTCGAGGACGACGTCGCCGACGCGATGCTCATCCAGGACGCCCTGACCGAGCGCGGTGCCCGTAACCTCACCCAGGTCTCCGACGGCGTCGAGGCGCTGGAGTACCTGCGCGACCCGGCCAACGCGCGTCCCGACCTCATCGTGCTCGACCTGAACATGCCGCGCATGAACGGCCGCGAGTTCCTCGCCGTGGTCAAGGAGGACGCCGCACTGCGCACCATCCCGGTCGTCGTGCTGACCACCTCCGCCGCCCCCGACGACGTCACGGGCGCCTACCAGCACCACGCCAACGCCTACGTCACCAAGCCGGTCAACCTGGAGGAGTTCGAGGCGGCCGTCCGCAGCATCGACGCCTTCTACCTCGACGTCGCCGTCAAGCCGCCCAAGGAGTAGGTCCGGCGCGGCCCCGGGCGGCCCGCCGCCTCCCGGCGGCCGGGCCGGTCAGACACCGGCCAGCGGGTTCGGCAGCGGGCGGTAGCGGGCGGCGGCGCCGTCCGCGCCGGTCCAGCGCAGCAGCAGGTTGGTCTTGCCGGGCAGGGTGGGCGAGGTGAGCAGGGCGGGGATCTCGGGCAGGGCGTGCCGGGCGAGTTCCCGGCGGACGGCGGGCCAGGGGTCGAACCCCGGGTGGTCCTCGGCGAGGGCGCCGGCGATCTCGCCGAGGTGGTTGACGACCAGGCAGTACACCAGCCGCTCCCAGCCCGCCGCGCGGGAGACGTCCGCGAGCAGCTTGGCGCCCTCGGCGTCCCGGAACAGCGCCTGCACGGGCGTGCCGGCCGCGTCGACGGCGACGAGGGTGTTCTGCAGGTGCGCCTCCAGCACCACCCCGTGCTCGTCGAACGCCCTCAGGGCGGGCGGGACGACCTGCCGCAGGTATGCCTCCCACCAGGTCCCGGGGGTGGCCGTGGCGGCCAGGGGGCTGCCCTCGAAGCCCTCCGCAAGGCCGGCCGCCAGCAGCGGGGTGGCGCCCGGCAGGAGGTGGCCGCGCAGCCCGTCGCGGACGAGTACGGCCAGTTCCTCGAAGGCGAAGGCGGCGGTGCGGTAGCCGCGGTCGGCCAGCCAGGCCGCCGGCGGGCCGAAGGCGGCGAACGCGGCGCGGGCGGCCGTGTCGGTACGGCGCAGCCTCAGCAGGTCGTGGCGCCACAGCCGGCGGACGTCGTTGGTGATGCGCACGTCGAGGCTGAACTTCAGGAACAGGTCGCGCCGCGGCTCGTACACCGTGCGGACGGCCGCCGTCGGCCAGGTGTCGAAGCCGGTGGGGCCGAGCCGGACGAGCCGGCCGTCGGCGAAGGCCGGGTCGAGCGCGCGGCCGAGGAGGCCGAGCTGCCAGGGGTGGGCGGGCAGCAGCCGGTAGCCGGGCGGGGCCGTCCCCAGGGCGTCCAGGGCGCGGGTGTCGCCCTCCTCGGCCACCTGGTCCTCGCGGACGCCGAGCAGCGTCAGCGGGAAGTGCGCGTGGGCCTCGGGCGCGTACGGCAGCCAGGCCGCTGCCGGGCCGCCGCCGCGCGCCTTGGGCGCGGGGTGGTGGGGGTGGCCGGTGATCAGGGACTGCTCGGAGCGCAGGTACGGGTCCCCGGGCGCCGTCGCCCGGGCGCGGGCGGCGAGCAGGGCGGCGACGGTGTCCCGGCTGTCGATCATCTCGGCGGGCACGTCGCCGCCCGCCGACCCGGTGAGCCTGCGCAGTTCCTCGGCGACCAGCTTGACCAGCTCCGAGTGGCCGAGCCGGTGCCAGACGCCGGCGTCGGACACCTCCGGCTCGGCGGGCCGGCGGCCGGGGCGCACCCGCAGCAGGCGGCCGGTGCCGGGCAGCCGGTAGGCCGGCCGTGCGCCGGGCCCGGGCTCCGGGAGCGGTTCGGCGATCTCCCGCAGCAGGCAGTTGAGCAGGGGGGCGGCCGCATACGCGTCGGCACGCTGTCCGACGGGGTCGGCGGGAGGCTTGAGGTCCACGCGGTCCATTCGTTCTTCGTCGGGGGCCCGAAGGCGATCAGTATGTCTGTCGTCCCTGTGTCTGTCGTCCCTGACCATCGTGCCCCGTGCCGCGTGTATCCGAGGAGCCGACCGTGTACCAGTACCCCCCCGCCGAGGCCCAGGTCGCCGAGGAACTGGCCGCCGTACGGCCCGGCCTGCTGCCCCGGTACGCGGCCGAGCTGCCGGGCGCCCGCGCGGCGGTCCTGACCCGGCTGTGGCGGGCGTTCGCGCACGAGCCGCTGCCGTGGATCACCGGCCGGGTCCGCGGGGCGCACTCCCTGGCGCTGCGCCTTGCCGACGGCCGGACGCTGCACGGCCCGCTCGCCGACCCGTACGCCACCGGGGACCGGGTCACCGCCGTACGCCTCGACCGCGACCGCCACGACGACCCGGCCCGGCTGATGACCGCGCTCGCCGTGCCGCACGCGGCCGCTCTCGCGGCCGAACTGGGGCACAGCGTGGCCTCCCTGGCGCTGTCCCGGGCCGACGCGGACCACCCGAAGGAGTGGCCGGCGGCCGACGGCGGGAGCAAGGACTGGGAGTGGGAGCAGCGGGTCGTGGACGGGCACCCGTTCCACCCCAACTGCCGCTCCCGCCCCGGCTTCTCGGTGGCGGATCAACTGGCGTACGGGCCCGAGCACCGGCCCGTGGTGGAGCTGGGCACCCTCGCGGTGCCGGCCGCCGAGTGCCTGGTCTCCGGCGACTGGCCGGACGAACTGCGCTCCGGCGACGACCTGTTGCTGCCGGTGCACCCCTGGCAGGCCGCGCACGTGCTCAAGCGGTCCTCCGTCACCTGGCGGCCCGCGCACCCGCTGCTGTCGCTGCGCACGCTCGCCCTGGACGACGACGGCCCGCACGTGAAGACGGCCCTGAGCGCGCGGCTGACCTCCTCGGTGCGGGACATCTCCGCGTACTCCGTGGAGGCGTCGGCGGCGCTCACCTCGCTCGCCTCGGACCTGGTCGCGCGCACGGACGGGCTGCTGCACATCACGCGCACCCTGGGCGCGGCCACCGCCCACTCGCCCGATCTCGCCGCGCTGCTGCGGGAGTCGCCCGAGGTGTACGCGGGCCCCGGAGAGCGGGTGCTGCCGGTGGCCGCGCTGCCCGCCACCGGCCTCGCCGGCTCCCCCGCCCGGCTGGCCGCCCTCACCCGGCTCGCCCTCACGGTCGGGCTGCGGCTGCTGGACCTCGGCGTCGCCCTGGAGGCCCACGGGCAGAACCTGCTGGTCGTGCTCTCGGCCGACGGCACCCCGCTGCGCCTGGTCTACCGCGACCTCGCCGACATCCGGATCAGCCCCGCCCGGCTGCTGCGCCACGGCATCACCCCGCCGCCGCTGACCGGCCGGCTGGTCACGGACGACGAAACGGCCCTGCGGCGCAAGCTGTTCGGGTCCCTGGTGGCGGGGGCGCTGGCCGGTACGGCGGGCTCGGGACCGGCGCTCGGCGCGGCGCTGGCGGCGGCCCTGCCCGGCCTGCCCCGCACCCCGGACCTGGCCGCGCTGCGCGAAGGCCCGGTGCCCGCCAAGGCGTTGACGCTGATGCGACTCTCCCCGGAGACCCCCGGCGACCTGTGGACCGCGCTGCCGAGCCCACTCGTTTTGGAGCCCGGCACCGGAGATCAATAAGATCCGCCGATGATCAGAAGACAACGGCTGGCGGCGGGCGTCTGCGCTCTGCTCGCCGCCCTGACGGCGGGGCTCGCCTTCCCCGGGCCGGCCGCGGCCGACGAGACGGAACAGGCCGCCCCGAAGGTCGAACTCGTACTGGACGTCAGCGGTTCCATGCGGACCCGGGACATCGACGGCGGCACCCGGATGGCCGCCGCGAAGCAGGCGTTCAACGAGGTGCTCGACGCGACGCCCGAGGAGGTCCAGCTCGGTATCCGCACCCTGGGCGCCAACTACCACGGCAACGACCGCAAGACGGGCTGCAAGGACACCGCGCAGCTCTACCCGGTCAGCACGCTGGACCGCACGGAGGCGAAGACCGCGGTCGCCACGCTGTCGCCGACCGGCTGGACCCCGATCGGTCCCGCGCTGCTCAAGGCGGCGGACGACCTCAACGGCGGCGACGGCGCCCGCCGTATCGTCCTGATCAGCGACGGCGAGGACACCTGCCAGCCGCTCGACCCGTGCGAGGTGGCCCGGGAAATAGCCGCCAAGGGCATCGGGCTGACCATCGACACCCTCGGCCTGGTGCCCGACGCCAAGACCCGTGACCAGCTCAGCTGCATCGCGGACGCGACCGGCGGCACCTACACCTCCGTGCAGCACAAGGAGGAACTGAGCGACCGGGTCGGCCAGTTGGTGGACCGTGCGGCCGATCCGGTGGTGACGCCGGTGGCGACCGAGGGCGCGCGCGAGTGCTCCTCGGCGCCGTCGCTGAAGTCCGGCCTCTACACGGACCGCGAGGAGTTCGGTCAGCAGCGCTGGTACAAGGTGGCCGTCGAGCCGGGCCAGGAGGTGCGCGCCTCGGTGAGCGTGGCGGACGACCGCGCGGTGAACCCGGACTACGGCGTGCTGCTGCGGGCGGTGACGCTGCACGGACGCGAGATCGTGCGCGGTGAGGCGGCGGGCGACGGCCGTACCGACGTCATCTCCACGGGCCTGCGCTACCCGCGGCCCGAGAGCGACGACGAGAACGCGGCCGCGGAGACCGTGTGCCTCCAGGTCACCAACTCCTTCTCGGCGGCCGCCGGCGTCAAGACCACGCCCGGCCTGCCGCTGGAACTGACGGTCGACGTGGTGGACGGCCCGTCGAAGGCGGGCGACGTCGCCTCCTTCGGCCTCGGCCGCGGCTGGTGGCTGCTCGGCGCGCTGGTGCTGGCCGGTTTCGTCGCGGGTCTGCTGTGGGGCTGGGTGTCCCGCTGGCGGGTCGCGGTCTGGAGGACCAACTGATGCGTATCACACGTGTGCTGAGCACCGCCCTGCTGGCGCTCGGGCTGGCCGCGGGACCCGCGGCCGCCGACTCCTCGCCGTCGCCCGGCGCCTCGGACGACGGCAAGGTGCCCACCCGGGCGGGCACCTCCTTCCGCACGGCCACCGAGATCGACCAGGGGCAGCGGGCCACCGCGTCCGGCTCCACCGGTGACTACCTGTACTGGTCGTTCCCCGCGGACGTCGGGCAGCGCCCGACCGTCGCGGCGACCGTGAAGCTGCCCGCCTCGCACGGGACGCAGACCTGGCAGATCGACGTGTACGACGGTCTGCGGCGCCGCCAGTCCTGCCAGTACGGCGCCGCCACGCGCACCGCCGCGCAGGGCACCTCCTCGGTCGAGCTGGCGTGCGTGCTGCGCACGGTGCGCGCCTGGTCGGAGCCGTGGGCCGACGACCCGCTGCCCGGCACGTACTACGTCCGGCTGACGGTCGTGGACCTGGCCGCGGGTGACCTCGGCCAGCCGGTGAGCGCCGAGGTGCGCGCCGACTCCAAGCACATCGGCGGCGCGGCGGCCGTGGACGGCTCGCTGGCCGAGCCGCTGGTGCCGGGGATCGCGGTGAAGTCCGGGGCGGAGAAGGACGGTGACGGCGCGAAGTCGGCCGTGCTGTCCAGCATCGAGCCCGACGACGGCTGGTCCTCCGGCTGGTGGTCCGACCGCTGGGTGTGGACCGGCATCGGCGGCGTGCTCGCGGCGCTCGCGGGCATCGGCGGATACGCGCTGACGCGCGGCTCGGGGCGGCCGTCCCGGGTGCCGCCGAACGCCTGACCCGTCCCGCACCGCCCGTGAAGGCCCGCCCCCCCGGGGCGGGCCTTCCGTGTTCCTCACGCCTCCCGCAGCGCCTTGGCGAGGGTGCCGTCGCCGGTGACCGTGACCCGTCCGGCGCGCACGGCGTCCGCCAGCGTCAACGCCCCGTGGCCGACGGCCGCGAGCGTCCCGGAGTCCGTGCCGAGGCACACGTCCGCCGGACCGGGTGCGGGTCCGTCGCCGTACACCGGCCCGTACCCGGCGCCGACGTGGAGGTGGAAGTGCCCCTCGTCCAGGCGGACTTCGACCACTCCTTCGCCCTCGGCGGTGCCTTCCAGGGCCCGCAGCAGCGGCAGGGCGAACCAGTGGGCGCGCACCGCGTCGGTGGGCCGCCGCTCCCCCAGTTCGGGCTGCCCCCACTCCCCCAGCGCCTGCAGCACCGGCAGCAACTCACGTCCGCGACGGGTCAATTCGTACACGTAGGCCGCGCTCGGCGGGGGCAGCCTGCGCCGGCCGGCGAGCCCGTCGCGCTCCATGTCCCTCAGCCGGGAGGCGAGTACGTCCGTGCTCACGCCGGGCAGGTCCGCGTGCAGGTCCGTGTAGCGGCGGGGACCGGCGAGCAGCTCCCGGACGATCAGCAGGGTCCAGCGGT
Source organism: Streptomyces sp. WI03-4A (assembly GCF_033792105.1). NCBI lineage: Bacteria > Bacillati > Actinomycetota > Actinomycetes > Kitasatosporales > Streptomycetaceae > Streptomyces > Streptomyces sp. WI03-4A. The sequence continues at coordinate 82,224 of NZ_JARAUO010000037.1, read as the reverse complement.
CGCCGACGAGGTCGAGCGCGCGGGCTGCGGAGCAGTACTGGTCGTAGCTTCGGCGAGGTGACATGCGGCGCAGTCTAGACGGGTTGTTGGACTTTCCAAGCTCCTACTTGGTAAAACCAAGCAACACGAGTTCCCGGAGGGGCACATGGAGTTCCGGCAGTCGAACAAGCTCAGCGAGGTCTGTTACGAGATCCGCGGCCCGGTGATCGAGCACGCCAACGCGTTGGAGGAGGCGGGCCACAGCGTGCTCCGCCTGAACACCGGCAACCCGGCGCTGTTCGGCTTCGAGGCGCCGGAGGAGATCCTCCAGGACATGATCCGGATGCTGCCCCGGGCGCACGGCTACAGCGACTCGCGCGGCATCCTCTCCGCCCGCCGCGCCGTCGCCCAGCGCTACCAGAACCTGGGCCTGGAGGTGGGCGTCGACGACGTGTTCCTCGGCAACGGCGTCTCGGAGCTGGTCTCCATGGCGGTGACGGCGCTGGTCGAGGACGGCGACGAGATCCTCATCCCCGCCCCGGACTTCCCGCTCTGGACGGCGGTGACGACCCTCGCCGGCGGCAAGGCGGTCCACTACCGCTGCGACGAACAGGCCGACTGGAACCCGGACCTGGCCGACATGGCGGCGAAGATCACCGACCGCACCAAGGCCCTCGTGCTGATCAACCCGAACAACCCCACGGGAGCCGTGTATCCGAAGGAGGTCGTCGAGGGCGTCCTCGACCTGGCCCGCCGGCACGGCCTGATGGTCTTCGCCGACGAGATCTACGACCAGATCCTGTACGACGACGCCGTCCACCACTCGGCCGCGGCCCTCGCCCCCGACCTGGTGGTCCTCACCTTCTGCGGCCTGTCCAAGACCTACCGGGTGGCGGGCTTCCGCTCCGGCTGGCTGGTGGTCACCGGTCCGCGGCAGCATGCCAGGGACTACCTGGAGGGCCTGACCATGCTGGCCTCCATGCGGCTGTGCGCCAACGCGCCCGCCCAGTACGCCATCCAGGCCGCGCTCGGCGGCCGCCAGTCCATCCACGAACTCACCGCGCCGGGCGGGCGGTTGCGCGAGCAGCGCGACATCGCCTGGGAGAAGCTGAACGAGATCCCCGGGGTGTCCTGCGTGAAGCCCAAGGGCGCGCTGTACGCCTTCCCGCGCCTCGACCCGAAGGTGCACAAGATCCACGACGACGAGAAGTTCGTCCTCGACCTGCTGCTGCGCGAGAAGATCCAGGTGGTCCAGGGCACGGGCTTCAACTGGCCCGAGCCCGACCACTTCCGCATCCTCACGCTGCCGCACGCGGAGGACCTGGAGGCGGCGATCGGCCGGATCGGCCGGTTCCTCGGCGGGTACCGGCAGTGACGCGGCGCGCGGCCGTCCGGCCCAGTCCGCGCTGCGGGCCGCCCCCGGCCGTGCGACCGTGCTCGGGAGACGAGTGGGAAGGGCGCTGACATGGGTGACCTCTTTCTCGTCCGGCACGGTGAGACCGAGTGGTCGCGCTCCGGACGGCACACCGGCTGGACGGACCTGCCCCTCACCGGGGACGGGCGCGAGGAGGCCCGGCGGCTGGTACCGCTGTTCCGGACCCTGGAGGTCGGCGCCGCCTTCGTCAGCCCGCTGCGGCGGGCCCGGGAGACGGCCGAGCTGATCGGTCTCCCGGGCGCCCGGGTCGACGCCGACCTGTGCGAGTGGGACTACGGCGGGTACGAGGGCGTGACCACCGTGGAGATCCAGCGGACCCGGCCCGACTGGTTCCTGTTCACGGACGGGGTCGCGCCGGGGCCGGCGGAGCACCCCGGGGAGAGCCCCGAACAGGTGGGAGAGCGCGCCGACCGGATGCTCGGCAAGGTGGACGCCGCCCTCGCCGGCACCGAGGGGGACGTCGTCCTGGTCGCCCACGGCCACTTCCTGCGGGTACTCACCGCCCGCCGCCTCGGTCTGCGCCCGCAGGACGGCGCCCACTTCCAGCTCGCGACGGGCACGCTGTGCCGGCTCGGCACCGAGCACGGGCGCCCGGTGGTGGCGGGCTGGAACCTCCGGCCGACCGGCTGACCCGGCCGGCCCGGAGCCGCTGTCGGTGCCCGGTCGTACGCTTCTGACGAGCCGCCCTCCCGGCGGCCCGCCGGAGCCGGCCCACCGGAGGGAGCACGCCGTGACCCGACCCCCGACCGCCGCGCAGCGGCGGGTGATCGACGCCGCCGACCCGGTCACCGGGCGGCTGCGCGGGACCCCGGCACAGCTGGCCGCGCTGGTGCGGCACGGTCTCGCCTTCCGGCATCCACGGCCGCCGCACGACCACTTCCTCACCCCGGCCGGACACCGCGTGCGGGAGAGCGCACCCGAGGCCGCGCCGGAAGCGGCGCCGGCACCGGCACCGGCATCCGACGCCGGGGTCTTCGCGGCGCGCGTCGGCGGCGAGGGCACCGCCCCGGCCTCCGCCGCGGCCCGGCTGCGTGAGGTGCGCGGGGCCTGGCAGGGGCTGCTGGAGCTGCGCCGGATGACCAACCCCGGCGGTGCCACCGACCGCCCGTGCGGCTGGGAGCGCGCGCACCTGGTGCGGGCCGCCGCGCTCGCCCTGGAGGCGGCCGGGCACCCGCCCGAGGGCCCGGACGGCGCCGGGTACCGGGTGCGCGCCACCCCGCAGCCCGAGGCCGTCGCCGTGCACGGGCCGGACGAGCCCACCCTGCGGGCCTGCGCGGCCACGCTGGAGGGAGCGGGCTGGCAGGCCGGCGAGTACACCGAGCCCCGCACGCGGGCGCGCTATCTGCTGGCCTCGCCGCGCCGGGCGTGAGCCGCGTGCCAGGATCGGGGATCAGTGCGTCGTACACGAGAAGGGGAAGTCGTGAGCGAACCGTTTTCCGTGCGGGTGGGCGTCCGGGGCTACGAGACCGACGTCCAGGGCCACCTCAACCAGGCGGTGTACCTCAACTACGCGGAGCACGCCCGGTGGTCGATGCTCCAGGCGGCCGGGCTGAGCCAGGCGCGGCTGGGCCGCGAGGGGGTCGGACCGGTGGCGCTGGAGACGACGATCCGCTACCGGCGCGAGCTGCTCGCCGGTGACGAGGTCGACGTCACCTGCGTGTTCGAGTGGGGTACCGGCAAGACGTTCCGGATCCACCAGGAGATCCGCAGGACCGACGGCACGGTGGCCGCCGAGATCACCGCCGTGGGCGGGATCATGGACCTCGCGGCCCGCAGCCTGGTGCCCGATCCGGGCGCGGTCTTCAAGGAGCTGACCGCCGACCCGTCCCTGCTCGGCCTCTGACTCCGCGTCGCCCGGTGGGCCCGGCTCACGACGTGGTCGGGGCCTGCCGGGTCGGCACCGGGACCTGGTTGAAGCCGTAGTAGAGGGCGAGCAGGCCGTGGGCGGCCAGGGTGAGGGGGGCGGAGACGAAGGCCAGGCCCACCGTCAGCGGGTAGCCGAGCGAGCCCAGCGCGAAGCGGATCCGGGTGGCCCGGGCGGCGGGGGCGTCCACCCGGGAGTCGAAGAGGTGGCCGGTGCGGGTCAGATGCCACCACAGGGCCTGGAAGGTGAGCGCCATCGCGACCATTACCAGGCTGTACACGGCGGCGGCCACGTGGGAGGCCCGGTCCTCGCGCAGGTACTCCGCGAGCATCGCCGTCGGCCAGGGCACCGCGGCGACGACCATCAGCACCAGCAGGTTGAGGAACATCAGGGTCCGGTCGACCCGGGCGACGTAGCTGAACACCTGGTGGTGGTTGACCCACATGATGCCGATGACCAGGAAACTCACCACATAGGCGGCGTAGGACGGCCACTGCGCGCCCAGCGCGTGCCACAGGCCGCCCGGTCCGTCGGCCTTCGGCACCTTGATGTCCAGGATGAGCAGGGTGATGGCGATGGCGAACACCCCGTCGCTGAAGGCCTCTACGCGGCCGGACTCGTTCATGCGGCCCAGCCTGCCGCACTTGACGGCGCGGGGTACGGCGGTCGCCGTACCCCGCGCCGTCAAGTGCGGCCGTGCCGGGTGTCAGTGGGCCGGGGCGAGTTCCTCGCCCGACTCCATGGGGTGGGTGACGTCCGTGGCCTCGCGGTCGCGGCCGAGGTGGTTGAAGACCAGGTTGAGCAGGACGGCCGTGACGCAGCCGGTGGAGATGCCGGAGTCCAGGACGATCCTCGCGGTCTCGGGGAAGGCGCGGTAGAAGTCCGGCGCCGTGATCGGGATGATGCCGACGGCCAGGGAGACGGCCACGATCAGGACGTTGTTGTCCCGCTCCAGGCCGGCCCGGACCAGGGTCTGGATGCCGCTCGCGGCGACCGAGCCGAAGAGGACCACGCCGGCCCCGCCGAGCACCGGGCGGGGGACGACCGCGATGAGCGAGGCGGCCATCGGGCACAGTCCCATCAGGACCAGGAAGCCGCCGCCGGCCGCGACCACGAAGCGGCTGCGGATCCGCGTCATGGCGACGAGCCCGATGTTCTGGGCGAAGGCGCTGCACATGAAGCCGTTGAAGAGGGGGCTGAGGGCGGAGCCGAGGGTGTCGGCGCGCAGCCCGGCGGCGATGGTCCGCTCGTCGGCCGGGCGGTCGACTATCTCACCCAGCGCCAGCATGTCGGCGGTGGATTCGGTCATGGAGACCACCATCACCACGCACATCGACAGGATCGCCGCGATGTGGAACTGCGGGGCGCCGAAGTGGAACGGGCTCGGGAAGCCGACCAGGTCCGCCTTGGCGACGGGGTCGAAGTCGGTGACGCCGAACGGGATCGCCATGAGCGTGCCGGCGACGAGGCCGAGGAGGACCGCGATCTGCTTGGCGAAGCCGCGGGTGAAGCGGCGCAGCAGCAGGACGATCAGCAGGGTGATGCCCGCGAGGGCGAGGTTGGTCGTCGAACCGTAGTCGTGCGCGGCGGGGTCGGGGCCCTGGGCCCAGTTGAAGGCGACCGGGAGGAGGGAGACCCCGATCAGGGTGATGACCGTCCCCGTGACGACCGGGGGGAAGAAGCGGACGGCCTTGCAGAAGACGGGGGCGGCGAGGAAGCCGAGGAGGCCGGCGACGATGACCGCGCCGAAGATCATCGGCAGGGCGTCGGACTTGTCCTCGGCGGAGGCCACGATCGCCGTCATCGGGGCGACCCCGGCGAAGGTGACACCGTTGACGAAGGGCAGGCGGGCGCCGATCTTCCAGATCCCCAGGGTCTGCAGGAAGGTCGCGAGGCCCGCGGTGAACAGGCACGCTCCGGTGAGGAAGGTGAGGTCGGTGCCGGACAGCCCCACGGCGGCGCCGACGATCAGGGGCGGGGCGACGACTCCGGCGTACATGGCGGCCACGTGCTGCAGGCCGCTCGTCGCCATCTTGAGGGCGGGGAGCTTCTCGTCCACGGGGTGGACGGACTTCTCGTCGGCGGGGTGGGCGGACACGGCGGCTCCTCCGGTCGGTTAGACGCATCGGCTGTGACGCGGGTTTCAGGGAGGTGGTGCGCGGCGGGCATGGGGTACCTCCCGCTCGAGCGAAGTCGAGAGCGGGGGAGGGACCGGGGAGACCCCTGGGGGTCGCGGGACGGTGACCGTTCCGGGGCGCGCGTGTGCACGCGCGCCCCGGAGACGGCCGCCATGGACCCCGCTCGGGTCCACGGCTGCCGGCCGGGAGCCGTCCCTCCCGGCCGGAGTCCGAAGGGGCTCAGCCCTGGGCGGCGATCCGCGCCAGGCGCTGGGCCTCGTCCCGCGTGGAGCGGGCGACGGCGTCCTCGTCGACGGTCAGCAGCCGGCCGTCCTCGACGATCTGGCGGCCGTTGACGAAGGAGGCGGTGACCGGGGCGGCCGCGCCGAAGACCAGCGCGGTCACCGGGTCGGCGATGGAGGCATGGGCGAGGGTGTCCAGCTTCCACAGCACGAGGTCGGCCAGCTTGCCGGCCTCCAGCGAACCGGTCTCGGCGGCCCGGCCGAGCACCTGGGCGCCGCCGTGGGTGCCCAGGCGCAGCGCCTGCCGGGCGTTCAGCGCTGCCTCGCGGTGGGCGCCGAGGCGGTTGATGAGGAGCGCGTTGCGCAGTTCGGTGTGCAGCTCACCCGACTCGTTGGACGCCGTTCCGTCGACGCCGAGGCCGACGGGCACGCCCGCCTTCAGCATGTCGGGGACGCGGGCGATGCCGGCCGCGAGGCGGGCGTTGGACGAGGGGCAGTGCGCCACACCGGTCTTCGTGCGGGCGAAGGCGGCGATGTCGGAGTCGTTCATGTGGACGCAGTGCGCCATCCACACGTCCTCGCCGAGCCAGCCGGTGGACTCGAAGTAGTCGGTCGGGCCCATGCCGAACAGCTCGTGGCAGAACTTCTCCTCCTCCACGGTCTCCGAGCCGTGGGTGTGCAGCCGTACGCCGAGGCTGCGGGCCAGTTCGGCGCCCTGCCTGAGGAGTTCGGTGGAGACGGAGAAGGGGGAGCAGGGGGCGACGGCGATCTGGGTCATCGCGTCGAAGGAGGCGTCGTGGTGCTCCTTGACCGTCTCCTCGGTGGCGGTGAGGGCGCCTTCGAGGGTCTCGACGGCGAAGTCCGGGGGCAGGCCACCGTCCTTCTCGCTGCGGTCCATGGAGCCGCGGGCCAGGGTGAAGCGGACGCCGGTCTCGTGGGCGGCGCGGATGATCGCGCCGGACAGGTCGCCGGAGCCCCGCGGGTATACGTAGTGGTGGTCCATGGCGGTGGTGACGCCGCCGCGGGCCATCATCGCCAGCGAGCCGCGGGCCGCCGCGTACACCATCGGCTCGTCGACGCGCGCCCACGTGGGGTAGAGCGCGACCAGCCAGTTGAAGAGGTTGTGGTCGGTGGCCAGGCCGCGGGTGATCCACTGGTAGAAGTGGTGGTGGGTGTTGACCAGGCCGGGGGTGACGAGGTGCCCGGTGGCATCGATCCGGCGTACGACGTTCTCCAGGCCCTCGGGGGCGTTGCCCGCGCCGACGGCCTCGATCCGGTTGCCGGCGATGACCAGGTACCCGGAGGCGTACTCGGTGTCGTCGGCGTCGACGGTCGCGATCGCGCAGTTCTCGATGACGATGCGCTGGTCTGCTGCCATGACTTCGTCCTTTTCGCTCAGTGGACTCTGTGAGGGAGGGCACGGCAGGACCCTGGGAGTTTTGAGTGCCGTGACCGGGGTGGACGGTTCCCCGGTCACGGGTGCCGAAAAGAGGGGTGTGGCTCAGAGGTTGGTGAGGTCCACCGGGATCCGCGGTTCGCAGCCGTTGCGCAGGATGGTCGCCTCGATCAGGCCGTAGGGCCGGTCGGCGGCGAAGTAGACCTCGTTGTCGTTCTTGAGGCCGAAGGGCTCCAGGTCGACCAGGAAGTGGTGCGAGTTCGGCAGGGAGAAGCGGACCTCGTCTATCTCGCTGCGGTTGTTGATGATGCGCGAGCCCATCTGGTACAGCGTCTGCTGGAGCGAGAGCGAGTACGTCTCGGCGAAGGCCTGGAGCGCGTGCCTGCGCACCTGCTCGTAGGACTTCTCCCAGTTGGGCATCTTCTGCTCGTCGTCGGTCCAGTTGAACCGCCAGCGGCCGGACACCGAGGTCGCCAGGATGCGGTCGTAGGCCTCCTGGAGCGTCGTGTACTTGTCCTTGACGTAGCCCCAGAACTCGGAGTTGGTCGAGTTCATGACGGTCAGGTCCTTGAGGCCGGAGATGACCTCCCACTTCTCACCGTCGTAGGTGATCTGGGCGACCCGGGTCTCCTGGCCCTTGCGCACGAACGAGTGCTTGACCTCGTCCGCGCCGATGAACTTCGAGTTGGCGTCGGAGGTCTCGATCCGCTCCCAGGCGTACTCCTCGATCCGGATCCGCGCGGTCTTGATCGGCTCCTGCGAGGTGACGAAGTGGCGGGCGAGGTGGATGCCGAACTGCTCGGCGGACTCGATGCCGTGTTCCTTGGCGAAGGCGAACACCGTGTTCTTGGTGGTGTCGGTCGGCAGGACGTTGGCGTTGGAGCCGGAGTAGTGGACCTCCTCCATGTCGCCGCTCAGGGCGACGGAGACGTTGAGGTCCTTGATGTGGTGGGTGGCGCCGTCCCGCGTGATCTTGACGACTCGGTTCTCGGCCTTGCCGTACTGGTTCTGTCCCAGCATCACAGGGTGGGCCGGACGGGAATTGACTGCCATGTCTGCTAGCTCCCTCGGTAAACGGAGTAGCCGAACGGGTTGAGCAGCAGCGGTACGTGGTAGTGCTCGCCCGGCACGACGGCGAACGTGATCGCCACCTCGGGGAAGAACACGCCCGGTCCGCTGTCCCGATTCGCGGGGGCGTCCTGCTGCGCATCGGCTTGCTTCTTCTCGGACTGCAAGAAATACGTCTCGACGGCGAAGTCGAGCCGTACGTGGGTCGTCCCTTCCGGCAGGGCCGGGAGGTCCTTGCACCGGCCGTCGGCGTCGGTCGCGGAGCCGCCGAGCGCCTGCCAGTCCGCCGCGCCGCCGGACCGGGCGGAGAGGTGGACGGCGACGCCCTCGGCGGGGCGTCCGACGGAGGTGTCCAGGATGTGCGTGGACACGGAGGCGGTGGTGCTGGTGCTCATGGTGTCAGGCGTCCTCTTCGACGAGTCGGGCCAGTCGGATGCGGTTGATCTTGCCCAGCTCGGTGCGGACGATCTCCCGCTCCTGTTCCGGCGAGTTGCCGATCCGCTCCTTGACCGCGTCGCGCATCTGCTCGCCGGTCCGGCCGGTGGCGCAGATGAGGAAGACGTGCCCGAACCGTTCCTGGTAGGCCAGGTTCAGTTCGAGCATCTCGGCCTTGAGCTCGTCCGCGGCGCCGGCCATGCCGGCCTGCTCCCGCGCGGAGGTGGGGTCGCCGGGCCGGGGGCGGCCGATCGGCGGATGGCCGGCCATCGCCTCCTGAAGGTCCTGCGTGCCCAGGTCGGCCATGGCGGCGTCGCTGGCGGCACAGAGGTCGTCGAGGGTGGCGTACGGGCGGCCGGCGAGCAGCCGGCGGGCCCAGACGGTGGAGGCGCACGCCTCGTGGAGGCCGGCGAGCGCCGTGTGCTCCTCCAGGACGTTGAACCGGGCCAGGCCCGGGGGCGTGGAAGTCGTAGTCACGGGAGCCTCCGTGGCCGGGAACGGCCTTCGTGCTGAACGGGCTGCCAGTAGCTAACGCCCTCCGGAACAACACGTCAACACTTTGTTGAAAATTTGGGGGTGGCGCTCCGGCCGGGCGTCAGCCCTCTTTCTCACGGTTGAGGTAGTTGTACACGGTGAAGCGGCTCACGCCGAGCGCGCTCGCCACGGTCTCCACGCCGTGGCGGACGGCGAAGGCACCGCGTGCTTCCAGTATCCGCACGACCTCCTGCTTGGACTTGCGGTCCAGTTCGGCCAGCGGGCGGCCGCGCCTGCGCTCCATGGCGGCGAGGATGTGGTCCAGCGAGTCGGCGAGCTGCGGCAGGCGCACGGCGAGCACGTCGGTACCCTCCCAGGCGAGCACGACGTCGTCGGCGCCGGCCTCGTCCGGCGGGAGCATCTCCCCGCCCATGGCGTCGACCAGCGGCTTCACGGCCGCGATGAAGGACTCGTCCCCCGTGCCGGTCACTTCTCGCCCTCCCCGGCCGCGCCGACGACGTTGACCTGGAGCGAGACCCGGGTCGCGCCGGCCGCGAGGCTGCGGCGCAGCAGCGCGTCCACGGCGCCGAGCACGGCGTCGGCGGCGCCCTCCACCGTGTTGCCGAACGGGCCGACGTCCACCGCGTCGAGCTGGGCCGCCTCGATGACCTCGCGGGCGACCACCGCGTGCGCGGGTGCCTCGTCGAGATCGAAGGGCTCCGTCGTGAACTCCACTTTCAGTCGCACTGTGCCCCCAAGGCTCGCGCTCCGACCCGCGTGGGCCGCCGGGTCCGCGACCGGGGTAGGACCTCCCAGGCCGCTTGGGGAGACCTTAACGGACACGCGTGCGCATCCCGCTCCCGGAAAGGCACCCGCCGAAACCTCCCCGCTCCGCGCGACGGACCCGCCGTCCGGCCGCGTAGAGCAGACGACGGATCGACTCAGGGAGGGGACTGCACAGTGACAGCACGTGCACGCAAGGGAGCACTGAGGGGTGCCAGGGGTACCGCGATCGCGGCGGCGGCGATGGCCGCGCTGACCGCGTCGCAGCCGCCGGGGGCGGTCTCGGCGCAGGTCTCTGAGCCCGTGCGGAAGGCCGCGGCCGCCGAGGACGGCCCCAGCGTGTCCGGCGACACCCCCTACCGCACCGGCCTCCCACCGCTGCGGACCCGCAAGGAGGTTCCGGCACAGGAGGTGACGGGCGGCGCCCTGCCCGCGAGCGTGTTCACCGCGTACCGGCGGGCCGAGGAGGAGCTCGCGCGCAGCGTGCCGGGCTGCCGGCTGCGCTGGCAGCTGCTGGCCGCGATCGGCCAGGTGGAGTCCGGGCAGGCGCGGGGCGGCCGGGTGGCTCCGGACGGTACGACCGTGACGCCCATCCTCGGTCCCCGGCTGACCGGCGGCGCCTTCGCCGTCGTACCGGACACCGACGGCGGCGCGTACGACGGGGACGCGGTGTACGACCGCGCGGTCGGCCCGATGCAGTTCATCCCGTCGACCTGGGAACGCTGGGGCGCGGACGGCAACGGTGACGGGCACGCGGACCCGGACAACGTCTACGACGCGGCGCTCGCCGCCGGCCGCTACCTGTGCGCGGGCGGCCGGGACCTCTCGGACCCTGCCGAACTGGACCGGGCGATCCTGGGCTACAACCACTCGGACGCCTATATGCGCACGGTCCGGGCCTGGTACGCGTACTACCTGACCGGACACCACGTGGTGCCGGACGCGTCCGGCGAGTCCCGGGACCGGCCGAAGCCGTCCCGCCCGAAGACCTCGAAGCCGTCGCCGAAGCCCTCGCCGAAGCCGTCGGAGGACCGGGAGCCGGACCCGGGCCCGTCGCGCACCCCGGCGACGCCACCCGCCTCGCCATCCCCCACCCCGTCCCGCTCGGCGGACGTCCCCCAGGAGCCGCAGACGCCGGCGGTTCCCGTCCCCGCACCGACCCTCACGCTGCCCGACGGCGGTGTGTTTTCCGACACAGGCCCTCTGACCATGGGCAACAGCTAGAACACGAGGGGTGTCTCCCCCTCCACAACAGCCGATACCCGGCGGTAATGTCGCCACCCGCCGGATGCACAGGACCGGCGGTGAGTGCGAAGGGGCCCTCATGGCGACGAACATGCCTGCGGACACAGCGGCCGCCGACGAGCGGTGGCAGCGCATGTGGGGCCACCGTGAGCAGTTGCTCAAGGTGGCCCGGCGGCGCTCCATGAGCCAGGAGGACGCCGAGGACGCCGTGCACGAGGCGATGCTGCGGGCCGCGGAGCGCCCCGACCTCGACGACGAGCGGCTCGGCGCCTGGCTGACGACGGTGACGATGCGGCTGTGTGTCGACCGGTACCGGCAGGTCAACCGCGAGGCCGAGGTCGGCAGCCGCCCGACGCTCGTCGCGCCGGGCCCGGTGCCCGTCGAGGAGGCGGTGTGCGACCGGGCGGAGGCGAAATGGCTCGCCGTGCGGAGCGGGGAGCTGCCCGCCCGGCAGGCGGAGGCGCTGCGGCTGAAGTCCGAGGACATGGACGTGAGCCAGGTCGCGGTGCGGATGGGGCTCAGCTACCGGACCGTCGAGTCGCTGCTCGCCCGGGCCCGACGGACGCTGCGCGCCTCGCTGGCCGGGACGCTCGGGCTCGTCCTGTTCCTGGTCGGACGCGGGCGGCCGCGCGGGGGCGGGAAGGTGCAGGCCGTGGTGGTCACCTCCACGGCGGCGACCCTGGCCGTGGCGGGCTTCGTACTGCCGTACGCGCTCGACGGGGGCGGTCGCGCGGCCGCCCCGACTCGGCAGCCGACGATGTCCAGCGGGGCGCAGGTGGCCGACAGCATCGGCAGCACCGGGCGGGCGCGCGCTCCGCAGACGCGTAGGCCGCCGGCGGCCCCGACTCGGGCGGCGACCCGATCGCCCGCCGGCGAAACCGCCATACCTCTGTCCGTGCCGCCCCTGCCGGAGGTCTCCACGCCTTCGCTTCCCAAGCTGCCGGTGGAGTCCGCAGTGCCGTCGGTGCCGTCGCTTCCCTCAGCGCCGTCGCTCCCGGCTCTTCCGTCCGTTTCCCTCCCCGTACACACCCCGAGCGTGCCTGCCGTGAAACAGCCGTAGCACGCCGTAAACGCGCCCGAAAAAATTCGCGGTCGCCGCGACGGACGCCCCGCCCCTCCCCGTAGAGCAGATGTCGGAGCTGCTCCACGGGCGAAGGGTGGGACCGGATGGGTGTCGAGATCTGTGTGGAAGGGCTGACCAAGTCCTTCGGTCATCAGGTCATCTGGCAGGACGTCTCGCTGACGCTGCCCGCCGGGGAGGTCTCGGTGATGCTCGGCCCCTCGGGGACGGGCAAGTCGGTGTTCCTCAAGACGCTCGTCGGGCTGCTGAAGCCGGAGCGCGGCTCCATCACGATCCAGGGCCGGGACATCACCCGGCTGCGGGAGCGCGACCTGTACGAGGTGCGGAAGCTGTTCGGCGTGCTGTTCCAGGACGGCGCACTGTTCGGCTCGATGAACCTGTACGACAACATCGCCTTCCCGCTGCGCGAGCACACCCGCAAGTCCGAGAGCGAGATCCGGCGCATCGTGCTGGAGAAGATGGACATGGTCGGGCTGATCGGCGCCGAGGGAAAGCTGCCCGGCGAGATCTCCGGCGGGATGCGCAAGCGTGCGGGACTCGCCCGCGCCCTGGTCCTCGACCCGGAGATCATCCTGTTCGACGAGCCGGACTCGGGCCTCGACCCGGTGCGCGTGGCCTATCTGAACCAGCTCATCGTCGACCTCAACGCACAGATCGACGCGACCTTCCTCATCGTCACCCACGACATCGCCTCGGCCCGCCAGGTGCCCGACAACATCGGACTGCTGTTCCGGCGCGAGCTGGTGATGTTCGGGCCCCGCGAGCAGCTGCTGACCAGTGACGAGCCCGTCGTACGGCAGTTCCTGAACGGCCGGATGCAGGGACCGATCGGCATGGCGGAGGAGAAGGACGCGGCACAGGTCGAGCAGGAGCTGGCCCTGATCGACGAGGGCGGCGGAGTCGAGGACCTCACTCCCCGCCTGCTGCCTAGCCCCGGCATCGCACGCCCACCCCGCTGGGAGTCGATCGCCGGACGGGAGGCCGAGCTGCACGGGAAGGAGGTGACCGGCCCATGAGACTCTCCCCGACGGGTGCGCTCAGGCACTCGGGCAATCTGTTCGCGATGGCGCTGGACGTCGTCCGGACCCTGCCCCGACGGCCGTTTCAAGCGAGGGAGTTCATCCAGCAGGCGTGGTTCGTCGCGAGCGTCACGATCCTGCCGACGGCTCTTGTCTCGATCCCCTTCGGAGCGGTCATCGCGCTCCAGATCGGCAGCCTGACCCGGCAGCTGGGCGCGCAGTCCTTCTCCGGTGCCGCATCCGTGCTCGCCGTGCTGCGCGAGGCCTCGCCGATCGTCACCGCGCTGCTGATCGCGGGCGCGGGCGGCACGGCGATCTGTGCGGACCTCGGGGCACGCAAGATCCGGGACGAGATCGACGCGATGCAGGTCCTCGGCATCGACCCGATCCACCGGCTCGTCGTACCGCGCGTGCTGGCGTCGATGGTCGTGGCCGTCCTCCTCAACGGCCTGGTGTCGGTGGTCGGCGTCGCGGGCGGCTACTTCTTCAACGTCATCCTCCAGAACGGCACGCCCGGCGCCTACCTGGCGTCCTTCACGACCCTCGCGCAGCTGCCCGACCTGTGGGCGGCCGAGATCAAGGCGCTGGTGTTCGGGGCGATCGCCGCGATCGTCGCCTCGTACAAGGGGCTCACCGCGCAGGGCGGTCCGAAGGGCGTGGGTGATGCCGTCAACCAGTCCGTGGTGATCACCTTCATGTTGCTGTTCGTGACCAACTTCGTGATGACCGCGGTGTACTTCCAGGTCGTTCCGCAGAAGGGCTAGCCGATGAGACCTCAAAGAGTCCTCGACCGCCCACTGCGCTCCCTGGAGGAGCTGGGCACCCAACTGTCCTTCTATGGACGCTCCTTGGCGTGGACGGGCCGCACCCTGCGCCGCTACAAGAAGGAGATCCTGCGGCTGCTCGCCGAGGTGAGCTTCGGCCGTGGCGCGCTCGCCGTCGTCGGCGGCACGGTCGGCGTGATCGCCTTCCTGTCGTTCTTCACCGGCACCGAGGTCGGCCTCCAGGGCTACGCGGCCCTCAACCAGCTCGGCACCTCCAACTTCGTGGCGTTCCTGTCCGCGTACTTCAACACCCGGGAGATCGCCCCGCTGGTGGCCGGACTCGCCCTGTCCGCGACGGTCGGCGCCGGCTTCACCGCGCAGCTCGGTGCGATGCGGATCAGCGAGGAGACCGACGCGCTGGAGGTGATGGGCGTCCCGTCGCTGCCGTTCCTGGTGACGACGCGGATGATCGCCGGTTTCGTCGCGGTGATCCCGCTGTACGTGATCGGGCTGCTGTCCTCGTATCTCGCCGCCCGCACCATCACCACCAGCTACTACGGGCAGTCGACGGGCACGTACGACCACTACTTCCAGCAGTACCTGCCGCCGGTGGACGTCCTTTGGTCCTTCGGCAAGGTGATCGTCTTCGCGGTGCTGATCATCCTGGTGCACTGCTACTACGGCTACCACGCGAGCGGCGGTCCGGCGGGCGTCGGCGTCGCGGTGGGCCGGGCGGTGCGGACGTCCATCGTCGCCATCAACGTCCTGGACTTCTTCCTGAGTCTCGCGATCTGGGGCGCCAACACGACTGTACGGATTGCGGGGTGAGAGAGGTGCGCATGCGCAAAGTGAGACTCAGGGTGTACGGCATCGCGTTCATCGCCGTGCTCGCGCTGCTGCTGTCGCTCGCGGTGGCCGTCTACCGGCAGGCGTTCACGTCCGTCGTACCGATCACCCTGGAGGCCGACACCATCGGCAACCAGCTCGATCCGCGCGCCGACGTCAAGCTGCGCGGGCTGCTGGTCGGCGAGGTGCGCGAGGTGCACGCGGACGGCACGAAGGCCACGCTCGACATCGCGCTCAAGCCCGAGTACGTCGCGTCCATCCCCTCGGACGTGCACGCGCGGCTGCTGCCCAAGACGCTGTTCGGCGAGAAGTACGTCGACCTGGTGCCGCCGGCCCGTTCCACGGCTCGGTCCATCCGCGCCGGGGACGTCATCACCCAGGACCGTACGAAGGTCGGCATCGAGCTCCAGCAGCTGATGAACGACCTGCTGCCGCTGCTGCGGACCGTACGGCCCGGTGATCTGAACGCCACGCTCTCGGCGTTCGCCACCGCGCTGGACGGCCGCGGCGACCGGATCGGCGACAACCTGACCCGGGTCGACGGCTATCTGCGCCGCCTCAACCCGCATATGCCGTCGATGAAGGAGGACATCTCGCGCTTCGCCGACGTCGCCGAGGTCTACGGTGATGCCGCGCCCGACCTGATGCGGATCCTGCGCAACACGGTCACCACCAGCCGCACGATCGTCGAGAAGAAGGACCAGCTGGCCGCCGGGCTCCGCGCGACCGCTACGGTCGCGGGCACGGCGGACGACTTCCTCGCCGAGAACGGCGACCGGCTGATCACCCTGGGCCGGGTCTCCCGCCCCACGCTGGAGCTCTTCGCCCGCTACTCCCCCGAGTACCCGTGTCTGTTCCAGGGCCTGGTCCGGCAGGAGAAGGCCTCGGAGAACGCCTTCCGGGGCGGCGAGATGCGGATCACCCTCGAAGTCGTCCGGCCGCAGGGGGCGTACCGGCCCGGTGAGGAGCCGGTCTACGGCGAGCGGTCGGGCCCGAACTGCCGCGGCCTGCCGCATCCGCCGGTGCCCGGGCCGAAAGCCCATCTCAACGACGGTACGTCGGCCGGAAGTCCGGGCGGCGCGCTCCCCGGAGGTGTCAACGTGTCCGCCACCGAGGCCGAGCAACGGGCCGTCGGCTCGCTCGTGGCCCCCGTCATGGGCGTCCCCGCCGACAAGGTCCCGCCCGTCGCGACCCTGCTGTTCGGGCCGCTCGCGCGCGGAACGGCGGTGAGTGTCGCATGAGCCGGACAGGAGCCCGGCAGACCGCCGCCCCGCTGATCAAGTTCAGCCTCTTCGCGCTGGTCACGATCGCGGCGACGGCGCTGCTCGCCGCCACCATCGTCAACATCTCCTTCACCCCGAAGGAGACCTACCACGCGGTGTTCACCGACGTGACCGGGCTGGAGACCGGCGACGACATCCGGGTGGCCGGAGTGCGGGTCGGGGAGGTCGAGGACATCCGGATCAAGGACCGGACCCTGGCCGAGGTCGCCTTCACCGTCACCGCGGACCGGCCGCTGCTCGCGGGCACCCACGCGGTCGTCCGCTACCGCAACCTGGTCGGGCAGCGGTACATCGCACTGACCGCGGGCACCGGTGACGGCACCACCCGGCTCCGGCCCGGCGGCACCCTCCCGCTGTCCCGGACCCAGCCGGCGCTGGACCTCAACGCCCTGCTGAACGGCTTCAAGCCGCTGTTCGCCGCGCTCAGCCCGAGCGATGTCAACCAGCTCGCCACCGAGATCATCAAGACCCTCCAGGGCGAGGGCGGCACGGTGAACAGTCTGCTCGCGCACACGGCCTCCCTCACCACCACCCTCGCCGACCGCGACCAGCTGATCGGCTCGGTGATCAAGAACCTCAACACCGTCCTGGAGACGCTCGACGAGCGCGGCTCCCGCTTCTCCGGGCTGCTCACGCAGCTGCGCCGGGTGATCTCGGGGCTGTCCGCCGACCGCAAGCCCATCGGGCAGTCCCTGGTGAGCATCGGCGACCTCACGGACGTCACGGCGGGGCTGCTGAAGGACGCGCGGCCGCCGCTGAAGGACGACATCGCCGGGCTGGGCGATCTCACCGGAAACCTGGACAAGAACGAGAAGACCGTGGAGGGCGTCCTGAAGCGGCTGCCGAACAAGCTCAACAAGCTGACCGGGACGGCGTCCTACGGCTCGTGGTTCAACTTCTACCTCTGCGACTTCGACGGCCGGATCGTGCTGCCGAAGACGAAGCAGGTGATCGCCCCGGAGCTGCACGTGGCACGGGCGAGGTGTGACGGATGAGGATGCGCGTCACGCGGCGCACGGTGCGCCGCCCCGAACCGCTCGTGAAGGTACGGGTCCTGCCGCCGAAGCTGCCGAAGCTCCCCCGGCTGCCCAGGCGCACGACCCGCCCCGAACCGCTCGTGAAGGTACGGGTCCTGCCGCCGAGGCTGCCCAGGCTCCGGCTGAAGCGACCACGCCTGAAGCCCTTCCGTGAGCGCAATCCGGTCGTCGTCGGCGCCGTCGGCCTCACCGTCCTCGCGCTGCTCGCGGTCGCCGCCTTCAACGCCGACAGCCTGCCGTTGATCGGCGGCGGCGACACGTACAGCGCGGCCTTCTCGGAGGCCGGCGGACTCAAGCCGGGCGACGAGGTACGGATCGCCGGGGTCAAGGTCGGCAAGGTCGAGGACGTCGACCTGGCCGGCGACCACGTCAAGGTCACCTTCAAGGTGAAGGGCGAGCCGGCGCTCGGCACCGACACGGGCGCGTCGATCCGGGTCAAGACGATCCTCGGAGCGAAGTACCTGGCCCTGTACCCGAAGGGGACGGGCCGGTTGAAGCCGGGCAGCGAGATCCCGCTCCGCCGGACGGTGTCGGCATACGACGTCGTCCAGGCCTTCAGCGACCTGACGACCACCAGCGAAAAGGTCGACACGGACCGGCTCGCGAGGGCGCTGGACACGATCTCCACCACCTTCCAGGACTCCCCTGCGGAGGTGCGGGCCTCGATCAAGGGACTGTCGCGGATCTCCCGGACGGTCGCCTCCCGTGACAAGGCGTTGCGCGGACTCCTCGCCCACGCGAACGGAGTCACCGAGGTGCTGGCCGGCCACACGAAGGACTTCTCCGCGCTGGTGAAGGACGGCGACGCACTGTTCAAGGAGATCGACAAGCGGCGCACGGCGATCCACAAACTGCTCAAGAGCTCCGCACTGCTGGGCATCGAGCTCTCCGGCCTGGTCGACGACAACAGCAAGGAGATCGGGCCCGCCTTGAAGAACCTCGACACCTTCGTGAACATGCTCGAGCGCAACCAGGCGAGCCTCGACCGCAGCGTCCAATTGCTCGCCCCCTACGTGCGGCTGTTCACCAACACCCTCGGCAACGGCCGCTGGTTCGACTCCTACGTCCAGAACCTGGTCGCCGCCCCGGTCACGCCACGGACGGGAGGCACCCGATGACCCGCAGACTCCTGGCCCTGTTCACCGCGCTCGCGGTCGTCGCCGGCCTCGCCGTCGTCCTGTGGCCGGGCCCGGACCCCGTCCGCGTCACGGCGTACTTCCCGCGCACCGTTGGCATCTACCCCGGCTCCGACGTCCGCGTCCTCGGCGTCCGCATCGGTGAGGTCAGGAAGATCACACCGGAGGGCGACCGGGTACGCGTGGAGCTGGAGTACGACCAGGGCCGCAAGGTCCCCGCGAACGCGCAGGCCGCCATCGTCAACTCCTCGGTGGTCAGCGACCGTTACCTGCAGCTGCTGCCGGTGTATCACAAGGGCGCGGTGCTGCGGGACGGTGACGTCATCCCCGAGTCCCGTACGGCCGTCCCCGTCGAACTGGACCGGATCTTCGACAGCCTGCACACCACCGCCGAGGCGCTCGGCCCGAACGGCGCCAACAAGAAGGGCTCCCTGTCCCGGCTGCTCGCGGTGAACGCGGACAACCTCCGGGGACAGGGCAAGAACCTCAACCAGACGGTCGAGGACCTCTCCCAGGCGGTCACAACGCTGTCCGACGGGCGCGGCGACCTGTTCGGGACCGTGCGGAACCTTCAGGTGTTCACGGCCGCGCTGGCGGCGGACGACAAGAGCGTGCGGTCGTTCAACTCCAGCCTCGCCGACGTGGCCGGGCAACTCGCCGGGGAGCGCAAGGATCTCGCGAACGCGCTGAAGTACCTGGCCGCCGCCCTCGGTGACGTGTCCGGCTTCGTGAAGGGCAACAAGAAGGCGCTGACCTCGGACGTCAAGGGCCTGGCCAAGGTCACCAAGGTCCTCGTCACCCAACGGGCCGCACTGGAGGAGCTGTTGAACGTCGCCCCCACGGGTCTGTCGAACCTGCAGAACGCCTACAACCCCGCCGCCGGCACCCTCGACACCCGCAACAACGCGCAGAACCCGCAGGACCCGGCGTCCCTGCTCTGCTCGCTCCTGAAGACGACCGGCGACGAGGGCGGCAAGAACCCCGACTGCACGGACCTGAAGAAGCTCTTCGACTCCCTGCCCAAGGTGTCGGCGGCCCCGGCGGCGACGGGCACCGTCGACAAGACCCTCGGCGGAATCCTGGGGGCACCGGCATGAGCGTGCTGCGCAAGGGCCGGGTGGCCGCCTGGACGGCGGTCGGCTCGCTGCTGCTGACCGGCTGCGAGTTCAACGGCTGGTACGACGTCCCGCTCCCCGGCGGCGCCGCCTCGGACGGCCACGCCTACCACGTCACCGTCGAGTTCCGGGACGTACTCGACCTGGTGCCGCAGTCGGCGGTGAAGGTGAACAACGTCACCGTGGGCACGGTCGAGAAGGTGGAACTGGACGGCTGGCACGCGCGGGTGCGGCTGCGCATCGCCGACTCGGTGAAGCTGCCCGGCAACGCGGTCGCCGACCTGAGGCAGACCAGCATGCTCGGCGAGAAGTACGTGGCGCTGTCCGCGCCGGCCCGCACGGCACCTGTCGGACGGCTCCGCGACGGCGACCGCATCCCGCTCTCCCGCAGCGGCCGCAACCCGGAGGTGGAGGAGGTGTTGTCGGCCCTGTCCGCGCTGCTCAACGGCGGCGGGGTGGCCCAGCTGAAGACGATCACCGTCGAGCTGAACAAGGCCCTCACCGGCCGTGAGGACCGGGTCAGGTCCCTGCTGAAGCAGCTCGACACGTTCCTCGGCGGCCTCGACGACCAGCGGGCGGAGATCGTACGCGCGCTCAAGGGCGTCGACCGACTGGCCGGACGGCTGAAGAGGGAGAAGAAGACGATCGCCCTGGCCGTCGACACCATGCCGCCCGCCCTGAAGGCCCTCGCCGACCAGCGCCGGGACCTGACAAAGATGCTCACCGCCCTGTCCAGGCTCGGCACCACCGGCACCAGGGTGGTGAACGCCTCCCGGGACGACACCGTCGCCAACCTCAAGAAGCTGCAGCCCATCCTGCAGCAGCTGAACAAGGCGGGCGACGACCTGCCCAACTCCCTCGAGCTGCTGACCACCTACCCGTTCCCGCGCAACGTGACGGACGCCGTCAAGGGCGACTACGTCAACCTGAGGATCACCGCCGACCTCGATCTGGCGGACCTCTACGGCAACGTCGCCGACAAGCCGGGCAAGGGCAGGACGACCCCGGCGCCCGGGACCCCGCATCTTCCCGGCCTCCCCACTCCCACCCCCCTTCCGTCCACCCCGTCCCTGCCGGACACGCCGCACGCGCCCTCCGTGCCCGCCGTGCCCTCCGTGCCCGCCGTGCCTTCGAAGCCCTCCGACGGCAGCACCCTGCTGTGTCCGCCGGTGTGCACCGCGGCCTACGCCACCGCGGACGGCTCGCGTCGCCTCCCACCCGGGATCGACCTCGGCCTCGCCGAGCTGATGCTGAAGGGGATACTGCCGTGATCACACGTACGGTCAGGGCCCAGCTGCTCGCCTTCGCGACCGTCACCGCCCTCGGCGTGTCGTACGTCGGTGCCCGGTACACGGGCCTGGTGGACGATGTCCTCGCCCACGGTTACACCGTGCGCGCCGACTTCGCCGAGTCCGGGGGCATCTTCCCCGGCGCCGAGGTCACCTACCGGGGTGTGCCGGTGGGCCGGGTGGGCGATCTGCGGCTGAACGGCTCCGGGGTCTCGGTGGCCCTGAAGATCGAGGACGGTGCCCCGGACATCCCGGCCGACACGCTGGCGGTGATCGCCGACCGTTCGGCGGTGGGCGAGCAGTACGTAGACCTCCAGCCGCGGCGGTCGGGCGGCCCCTATCTCGTCGACGGCAGCCCCATCCCGCGCAGCCGTACCCGGACCCCGCTGCCGGTCACCGACCTGGTGCTCAGCCTCGACCGGCTGGTCAACTCGGTCGGCAAGGACGATCTGCGCACCACCGTCGACGAGCTGGGCAAGGCCTTCGCCGGCACCGGTCCGAACCTGGGCCGCCTGGTGGACTCCGGCAACGCGCTGGTGGAGTCGGCCTCCGAGTCGCTCCCGCAGACGGTCTCGCTGATAGAGGACTCACGGAAGGTGCTCAAGACACAGGCCGACGAGGGCTCGGCCATCAAGTCGTTCTCCCACGATCTGGCGGACCTCAGTGAACAGATGAAGTCGAGCGACGGGGATCTGCGCCGGCTGATCGGCAACACCGTGCCCGCCGCCGAGGAGTTCGACTCCCTGCTGAAGTCCACGCGGCCGAACGTGCCGGTCCTGCTGACCAACCTCATCAGCGGCGGACAGATCACCGTGGCCCGGCTGCCCGGCGTCGAGCAGTCCCTGGTCACGCTCCCGCTCACGGTGGCGGGCAGCTACACGGTCATCCCCGGCGACGGCACCACGCACTTCGGGATGACCGTGAACGCCGACGACCCGCCCGCCTGCACCCGGGGCTACGGCACCCAGCGGCGCGACCCCGCCGACACCGGCACCCGCCCGGCGAACACCGCCGCGCACTGCGCGGCACCGCGCGGGGGCAAGACCTCGGTGCGCGGCGCGCAGAACGCCCCCGGCGCAACGACCGGTTCGGCCGGCGCCGATCAGGCCGCGTTCGTGGCCCCGTACGACCCGGAGACCGGCACTGCGATCGGCCCGGACGGAACGTCCGTCGAGATCGGCTCGACGGGCGGCGAACAGACCGTGTTCGGAAAGGAATCGTGGCAATGGCTGCTCGTGGGACCGATGGCATGAGAGGGGTGCGCATGGGACCCCTGTCGGTGGGACTCGTCGCCGCGACCGTACTGATGACCGTGCTGTCCGTCTGGCTGGGCCTGAAACTGTCCGACCAGCGCGGAGCGGAGCAGCGCCGTCAGGACGTCCTGGCGGCGGCGCGCCAGTCGGCGCTGAACTTCACCTCGCTCGACTACCGGCACTACGACCGGGACAGCGGCAACGTGCTGAAGGGCGCCACCGGCGGCTTCAAGAAGCAGTTCGCCGCGCAGACGGAGCAGTTGACGAAGCTCGTCGCCCAGAACAAGTCGGTGTCCGAGGGGCAGGTCCTGGAAGCGGGCATCGTGCGGTCCGACGAGCACTCGGCCCGGGTCCTGGTCGTGGCCGACAGCAAGGTGACCAACACCGCCGCGCCCGGGGGCGAGGCGCGCACCTACCGGCTCCAGCTCGACCTCGTGCGCGTGGGCGGCCGCTGGCTGACGTCCGACGTCGCGTTCGTGGGCTGAACCACCGGTGAGGCCATCAATGAGGAGAGACACCGTGGCGAACCCGACCACCCGAACCCGCGGCACCGCCTCCCCGGCCCGCCGCACCATGACCGCGGCCGCCCGCGCGGCGGCCAAGCGCGCCGGGCGGCCTGAGCGCCCCGAGCGCGACGCCCGTGCCGCCGGTCCGGCAGAGGAGACACCGTCCGGGCGCACGCTGCTCATCGAGCCGCCGGCGGACGGCTGGGAGGACCCGCCGGAGCCCGCGCCGTTCGAGGAGGAGCCCGAGGAGAGCGCGCCCCGGCGCCGGATCGGGCGGCACGTGCTCACCGCGGTGCTGGGCGCCGTACTCGTGGCGGCCCTGGTCGTGGCCGCCGTACTCGGGTGGCAGTACCGGGAGGGGCGGCAGGCGGAGCGGGCGCGCGGCGAGGCCCTCGCGTCCGCGCGGAAGGCGGCGCCGGTCGTGCTGTCGTACGACTACCGGCACCTGGAACGGGACTTCACCCGGGCCCGGGCCCTGCTGACCGGCCACTTCCGCGACCAGTACGGCAAGACCACGAAGACGGTGGTCGCGCCGACCGCGAAGAAGTACCACGGCGTGGTGAAGGCGACCGTGGCCACGCCCGCCGACGGCGGCGCCCCGGCGGTCTCCGTCGTGTCGGCCGCACCGGACAGGGCCGTCGTCCTGCTCTTCGTCAACCAGATCACCGAGAGCACCCGGGTCTCCGGGCCCCGGCTGGACCTGAACCGGGTGCGGATGACGCTCACGCGCACCTCCGACGGCTGGAAGGTGAGCGGCGTCGACGCCCTCTGAGCCAGGCCTTGGTCAGTGCCCTCGCGCAATAGGCGCGGGGGCACTTTTTCGTGGGCTCTCTTGACAGTTCTCCCCCCTCACGGGCAATCTTCCAGTAAGCAGAAATGAACTTCCGCATTATGGAATACAGGAAGGGAGCGCCGCCCCCGTGGGATTTGCGGACCAGCGCTTCAACGTCAACCTGTCGATCCTCTTCACGGAACTCCCGCTCCTGGAGCGCCCCGCGGCCGCCGCCGCGGCGGGCTTCACCGCGGTCGAGCTGTGGTGGCCCTGGGTCGACTCCCCCACCCCCGAGCAGGCGGAGCTCGACGCCCTGAGGAAGGCGATCGAGGACGCCGGCGTCCGGCTCACGGGGCTGAACTTCTACGCCGGGCGGCTGCCGGGCCCCGACCGCGGCGCCCTGTCGGTGCCGGGCGCGGAGTCGGAGCGGTTCCGCGCCAACATCGACGTCGCGGCGGAGTTCGCCCGGTCGCTCGGCTGCACCGCGCTCAACGCGCTGTACGGCAACCGCGTCGAGGGCGTGGACCCGGCGGAGCAGGACGCGCTCGCCCTGGAGAACCTGGTCCTCGCGGCCCGGGCGGCCGACCGGATCGGCGCGATCCTGCTGATCGAGGCGCTGAACCGGCCCGAGTCGCCGCTCTACCCGCTGGTGTCGGCACCGGCCGCGATCGAGGTCGTCGACCAGGTCAACGCGGCGACCGGCCTCGGCAACGCGAAGTTCCTCATGGACCTCTACCACCTGTCCATGAACGGCGAGGACCTGCCGCAGGTGATCGAGCGGTACGCGGCGCGGACGGGCCACGTCCAGATCGCCGACAACCCCGGCCGCGGCGCCCCGGGCACCGGTTCGCTGCCCCTGGAGGACCTCCTCGACCAGCTCAAGAAGGCGGGTTACGACGGCTGGGTCGGCCTCGAGTACAAGCCGGGCGAGCGCCCGAGCGCCGAGGCCTTCGACTGGCTGCCCCGCTGACCCCCGTACCGAAAGGCACCCCATCATCATGAGCAGCACGCTTCCCACGATCGCCTGGATCGGCCTCGGCATCATGGGTTCCCCCATGTCGGAGAACCTGATCAAGGCGGGCTACACCGTCACCGGCTTCACGCTGGAGCAGGACAAGCTGGACCGCCTGTCGGCCGCCGGCGGCACCGCGGCCGGCTCGATCGCCGAGGCCGTGCGGGACGCGGACGTCGTCATCACCATGGTCCCGGCCTCCCCGCAGGTCGAGGCCATCTGCTACGGCCCCGACGGCATCCTGGAGAACGCCAGGGCCGGCGCCCTGCTGATCGACATGTCCTCGATCACCCCGCAGACCTCGATCGACCTCGCGAAGGCCGCCCGGGACAAGGGCATCCGGGTGCTGGACGCCCCGGTGTCCGGCGGTGAGGCCGGCGCCGTCGAGGCCGTGCTGTCCATCATGGTCGGCGGCGAGCAGGACGACTTCGACCGGGCGAAGCCGATCTTCGACGCCCTCGGCAGGACGATCGTGCTGTGCGGTCCGCACGGCTCCGGCCAGACCGTGAAGGCGGCCAACCAGCTCATCGTGGCCGTCAACATCCAGGCGTGCGCCGAGGCCGTGGTCTTCCTGGAGAAGTCGGGCGTGGACCTGAAGGCCGCGCTGGACGTCCTCAACGGCGGTCTCGCGGGCTCGACCGTGCTCACGCGCAAGAAGGACAACTTCCTCGACCGCGACTTCAAGCCCGGCTTCCGCATCGACCTGCACCACAAGGACATGGGCATCGTCACCGACGCCGCCCGCACCGTCGGCGCCGCCCTGCCGGTCGGCGCCGTGGTCGCCCAGCTCGTGGCGTCGCTGCGCGCGCAGGGCGACGGCGGCCTCGACCACTCGGCCCTGCTGCGGGCCGTGGAGCGGCTGTCCGGCGCCCGGGTCTGAGCCCCTCCCCGAGACTTCCGGGCCGCGGCGCCGCCGACACCTGTCCTGTCGCGCCCAGGCGGCGCCGCGGCCCGGAATCACCTCCCGCGAACCACGGATTCGGTTCAACAAACTGTTGACGCCCGGATCGCCCCACTTCTAGGCTCCACGAAGCGGAAACAGGTTTCCGCTGACACCCGCACGGAAGGTCCACGATGTCGAAGCGCGTGCTCACCACCGAGTCCGGCGCCCCGGTCGCCGACAACCAGAACTCCGCCTCCGCCGGCGTCGGCGGTCCGCTCCTGCTCCAGGACCAGCACCTGCTGGAGAAGCTCGCGCGCTTCAACCGCGAGCGGATCCCGGAGCGTGTGGTGCACGCCCGCGGCTCCGGCGCGTACGGCCACTTCGAGGTGACGGACGACGTCACCGGCTTCACCCACGCCGACTTCCTGAACCGGGTGGGCAAGCGCACCGAGGTCTTCCTGCGCTTCTCCACGGTCGCCGACTCCCTCGGCGGCGCGGACGCGGTCCGCGACCCGCGCGGCTTCGCGGTGAAGTTCTACACCGAGGAGGGCAACTACGACCTCGTCGGCAACAACACCCCGGTGTTCTTCATCAAGGACCCGATCAAGTTCCCCGACTTCATCCACTCGCAGAAGCGCGACCCGTTCACCGGCCGCCAGGAGCCGGACAACGTCTGGGACTTCTGGGCCCACTCCCCCGAGGCCACGCACCAGGTCACCTGGCTGATGGGCGACCGCGGCATCCCGGCGTCGTACCGCCACATGAACGGCTACGGCTCGCACACCTACCAGTGGACGAACGCCGAGGGCGAGGCCTTCTTCGTCAAGTACCACTTCAAGACGAACCAGGGAATCCGCTCCCTGAGCAGCGAGCAGGCCGCCGAGCTCGCGGGCAAGGACCCCAACTCCCACCAGACGGACCTGCTGCAGGCCATCGAGCGCGGCGTGCACCCGTCCTGGACCCTGTACGTGCAGCTCATGCCGGCGGCCGAGGCGGCGGACTACCGCTTCAACCCGTTCGACCTGACGAAGGTGTGGTCGCACCGGGACTACCCGCTCCAGCGGGTCGGCCGGCTGGTGCTCGACCGCAACCCGGACAACGTGTTCGCCGAGGTCGAGCAGGCCGCCTTCGCCCCGAACAACTTCGTCCCCGGCATCGGACCGTCCCCGGACAAGATGCTCCAGGGACGCCTGTTCGCCTACGCGGACGCCCACCGCTACCGCCTCGGCGTCAACCACACCCTGCTGGCGGTCAACGCGCCGAAGGCGACGACCGCGCAGAACTACGGCCGTGACGGCCTGATGGCGGTCAACTCCCAGGGCCGGTACGCCAAGAACTACGAGCCGAACTCCTACGACGGCCCGGTGGAGACCGGCCGCCCGCTGTCCGCCCCGTTGGCGGTGACGGGCCACACCGGCACCCACGAGGCCCCGCTGCACACCAAGGACGACCCCTTCGTCCAGGCGGGCGACCTGTACCGCCTGATGTCCGAGGAGGAGCGGCAGCGCCTGGTCGCGAACATCGCCGGCGGCCTCTCGCAGGTCTCCCGCGACGACGTGATCGAGAAGAACCTGGCCCACTTCCACGCCGCCGACCCGGAGTACGGGCGGCGCGTGGAGGAGGCGGTCCGCGCCCTGCGCGAGGACTGACCCACGGACCGCGTCCGGGACCCGACGGGGAGGTCCGGCCCCGGACGTGAACGACCCGCCGCCGAGCGATCCGGATGAGGGGTGATCGCCGGCACAGCGGGCAGGGCGAGGACCGCGGCGGTGCGCGAGCCAGTGCGGTGGTGAAGGAACCGGGTCCCCTTCTCGACCAGAGGGAAGGGTCCCCGGCTCCGTCGCCTCCGCCGCGGTCCCCAGCCACGACCTCGGCAGAGGTCCCTCCCGGCTCCGTCCGGCGGCGCGAACGTCCTGTCGCGCCCAGCCTCGCGCCGTCGGACGGCCATCACACCCCACCACGAGAGCGCCCCCGGTCCCGGGGGCGCTCTCGTGCCGTCCGGCCCCGGCGTGCGCCGGGGCCGTATCCGCAGCACGCTGAATCCATGGGACATCCGACGCAGCACCCGCACATCGTGGTCCACTCCCCGGCCCTCGACGGCTCCCGGCGGGTCACCGAGGGGGAGGTCACCCTGGGACTCGCCTCCCACCTGGACGACGTCGTGGAGATCCTGCGCCTGGCCGACCTGGACCGGATCGAGGTCGAGGAGAGCGACCTCATCGAGTGGCAGGGCGGCGGGCCGGACGACTGGCCCGGGCTGTCGGAGCACGAGGGGTGACCAGGCCGGGTACGGCAGCGGCCGTACCCGGCCTACGGCATCCTCAAATCAAGCTCTGAACACGCCCGTACAGGCTTGGACCGCCACCCTCCGTGGGCACATCACGGGTACGCGGGGCCCGCCGGCACGGGGGCGGCGGACCCCGCACGGGGGTGTGTCATGGGTGGTACGACAAGGGTCCCCGCCGAGCCGCACGCGCTGGCCCTGCTGCGCGGCGGCCCCCGGGCCGCGGTGGTGGCGACCGTGCTGGACCTGCATCTGCGCGGCACCGTGCGGGCGGGGCGGCCCGGCATCATGCGCACCTCGGGACGGCCCTCCGGGACACCGCTGCCGGCGCTCGCGAAAGCGGTGCACGCGAGCCTCTACCGCCCGGCGGGCCTGCGCCAGTTGCTGGACCGGCGCGCGGTGCGCGAGGCGCTCGGCGCGCTGCGCGACGAGCTCGTGGGGGCGGGTCTGCTGCGGCGCTTCCCGCCCGGCCGCACCCGCGCCGGCCGGCGGGCCCTGCGGGACCTGCGCGCCCGGCACCCGCTGCCCGCCGCCCCGGACGGCCTGTCCGCCGGGGACCGGGTCCTGCTGGTGGCCCTGCACGGCGACCGGGCGCTGACCCTGCTCGCGCCCCACTTCGCCCGCGAGGCGGGCCTGACCGGCCGCGGCGGGACGACGGAGCGCGAGCTGCGCACGTCGTGGGAGCGCGGGGGCGGCGGGGGCGGCTTCACCTGCGGGACGGTGTGAGGGTGCGGGCGGCCGGCGCACCGGAGCGACGGGGGACGGAGGCGCGAAGAAGGGGCGGCCCCTCCCCCCTCGGGAAGGGCCGCCCCTCGTGTGTGCCGGCCGGGCCGGGTCAGACCTTCAGCGGCTTGAGCGACGTCGGCGCGTGCCCGGGCTCGGTGGCCAGGTCCTCGAACTCGGAGATGTCGCTGATGTCCATGGTGCGGCTCATGGAGATGTTGGTGATCCGTTCCAGGATCGCCTCGACGACGACCGGCACCCGGTACTCGGCGGCCAGCTTCTTGGCCTGCTCGAACGCGGCGCCGAGCTGGTCGGGGTCGGTGACCCGGATCGCCTTGCAGCCCAGACCCTCGGCGACCTTGACGTGGTCGACGCCGTAGACGCCGATCTCGGGCGTGTTGACGTTCTCGAATTCCAGGTTGACCTGGAAGTTGATGTCCAGGCCGATCTGCGCCTGGCGGATCAGGCCCAGGTAGGCGTTGTTCACCAGCACGTGGACGTAGGGGATCCGGTGCTGGGCGGCGACCGCCAGTTCCTCGATCATGAACTGGAAGTCGTAGTCGCCGGAGAGCGCGACGACCGGGGAGCCAGGGTCGGCCTTGGCGACGCCGATCGCGGCCGGGACGGTCCAGCCGAGCGGGCCGGCCTGGCCGCAGTTGATCCAGTGGCGCGGCTTGTAGACGTGCAGCATCTGCGCGCCGGCGATCTGGGAGAGGCCGATGGTGGTGACGTACCGGGTGTCCGGGCCGAAGGCCTTGTTCATCTCCTCGTACACGCGCTGCGGCTTCATCGGCACGTCGTCGAAGTGCGTGCGGCGCAGCAGGGTGGCCTTGCGCTCCTGGGTGGAGGCGACCCAGCCGGCGCGGTCGGGCAGCCGCCCCTCGGCCTTGAGCTCCCGGGCGACCTCGATGAACAGCTCCAGCGCGGCCCTGGCGTCGGAGACGACCCCGTAGTCCGGCGGGAAGATCCTGCCGATCTGGGTGGGCTCGATGTCGACGTGGACGAACTTCCGGTCGCCGCGGTAGACGTCGAGCTTGTAGCCGGTGTGGCGGTTGGCCCAGCGGTTGCCGATGCCGAGGACGCAGTCCGACTCCAGGAAGTTGGCGTTGCCGTAGCGGTGCGAGGTCTGGACGCCGACCATGCCGGCGTTCAGCTCGTGGTCGTCGGGCAGCGCGCCCCAGCCCATCAGGGTCGGGATCACCGGGGTCTGCGTCAGCTCGGCGAACTCGACGAGCAGGTCGCAGGCGTCGGCGCCGATGACGCCGCCGCCGGCGACGATGACCGGGCGCTCGGCGGCCAGCAGGAAGGAGATCGCCTTCTCGATCTGGGCGCGGGTGGCGGCCGGCCGGTAGACCGGGAGCGGCTCGTACGTCTCCGGGTCGAACTCGATCTCGGTCTGCTGGACGTCGATCGGCAGGTCGATCAGGACCGGGCCGGGACGGCCGGAGCGCATCAGGTGGAAGGCCTGCTGGAAGACACCGGGGACCTGCGCGGCCTCCAGGACGGTGACCGCCATCTTGGTCACCGGCTTGGCGATCGAGGCGATGTCGACGGCCTGGAAGTCCTCCTTGTGGATCACGTGGGTGGGCGCCTGGCCCGTGATGCACAGGATCGGGATCGAGTCGCCGATGGCCGAGTAGAGGCCGGTGATCATGTCGGTGCCGGCCGGGCCCGAGGTGCCGATGCAGACGCCGATGTTGCCCGGCGTGGTCCGGGTGTACCCCTCGGCCATGTGCGAGGCGCCCTCGACGTGGCGGGCGAGGGTGTGGTGGATGCCGCCACCCTCCTTGAGCGCCTTGTAGAACGGGTTGATCGCCGCGCCCGGCACCCCGAAGGCGTCCGTGACGCCCTCGCGCTTGAGGATCTCAACTGCCGCGCGGGCAGCGGTCATACGAGCCATCGAGTACTCCTGCTTCGGCTTCTCGGATGCGTACTCCCGGCGCGCCCCGCGGTGAGCACTTCCGCATTATGGAAAACAACTTCTACTATCTGGAAGCAATTTAAGGGGGCGCGCGCATGCCGTCAAGAGCCGGCCGGACCGCGCAAGCGGCGGACAGGAGGCGGGCGGCGGGAGGACGATGGGGACCGCCGTCCCCACGCGACGCCCGGGAGGGGCCATGCCCGAGAGCGTGCCGGTGCGCTGTCCGGTCTGCCGGCGCGCGCACGTCTGCACCGCGCCGTCCTATCCGTGCGCGTGCGGCGCGCCGACCGCCGTGCGGCTGGACGGCGCCGCCGGACCGGCCGTCCTGGCGCACCGCGCCTGGGACGAGGAGTGGGTCACGGTGCGGTGCGGCGCGCCGACCGCCGTGCGGCTGGACGGCGCCGCCGGACCGGCCGTCCTGGCGCACCGCGCCTGGGACGAGGAGTGGGTCACGGTGCGCTGCGCCGCCTGCGGTCGCGGCAACCAGTGGCCGCACCCCGAACTGGGCTGCCCGTGCGGCACGGTCCTGCGCCTCGCGGTGAGCGACGCGCCCCCGGCGGCCCTCCCCGGCCCGGAGCCCGCCGCTCCCCCTCCGGCTCCGGCTCTCCCCCCGGCTCCCGCTCCCCCGCCGGCTCCGGCGCCCGCGTCCACCCCCGCTCCCGCGCGCCGGGGTCCCTTCCGGCCGGTCACCATCCGTACCGCCCGCGACGCCGTCACGGCCACGGCGCTCTACCTGCGCTGGCTCGGCTACCGGGGCATCCGGCGCGCCGACCAGCGGCCCCCGTCCGGCATCGGACTGGCCGCGCACGGCCTCGTCGCCCAGGTGGACCCGGCGATGCGCCCCGCCGCCCCACGGGACGTGGAGTGCCTGTGGCTGAACGCCATGACGGAGTCGGCGGCCTGCGCCTACTTCACGCTCGCCGGATACGACGAGGACGCCCGCGCGTGTGCCGACACGCTGGGCGTCCCCTTGTTCGTCCTCGACCTCACCGGCACCCCCGCCCCGGTGAACGGCCCGGGCCGCGCCCTGGCCGAGGCGGGCGCGGCCTGACCGGGCCTCAGGAGCCGTACGCCTCCCGCAGCTCGATCTTGCGCACCTTCCCGGACACCGTCATCGGGAAGGCGTCGAGGAGCCGCAGGGCGCTCGGGATCTTGTAGTGCGCGAGCCTGCCCTCGCAGAAGGCGCGCAGCTCCTCCAGGGTCAGGGGCTCGGCCCCGTCGCGCGGGATCACACAGGCGAGGACCTCCTCGCCGTACGTCTCGTGCGGCACCCCGACGACCTGGACGTCCCGGATCTTGGGGTGGGCGTAGAGGAACTCCTCGATCTCGCGCGGGTAGATGTTCTCGCCGCCCCGGATGATCATGTCCTTGATCCGGCCGACGATCTCCACGTACCCGTCGTCCCGCATCACGGCGAGATCGCCGGTGTGCATCCAGCGGCCCGCGTCCACGGCCTCGGCGGTCTTCTCCGGCTCGTTCCAGTAGCCGAGCATCACGCTGTAGCCGCGGGTGCACAGCTCCCCCGCCGTGCCGCGCGGCCGGGTGACCCCGGTGGCCGGGTCGACGACCTTGACCTCCAGGTGCGGCAGCACCCGGCCGACCGTGCCGGTGCGGTGCTCCAGATCGTCGTCCATGCGGGTCTGCAGCGAGACCGGGGAGGTCTCCGTCATGCCGTAGCATATGGAGACCTCCTCCATGTGCATCTCGGCGACGACCCGCTTCATCACCTCCACCGGGCAGGGCGAGCCGGCCATGATCCCGGTGCGCAGCGTGGAGAGGTCGTAGCCGTCGAAGCCGGGGAGGTTCAGCTCCGCGATGAACATGGTGGGGACGCCGTACAGGGAGGTGCACCGCTCCCGCTGCACCGCCTCCAGGGTGGCCTTCGGCTCGAAGGACGGCGCCGGGATCACCATGCAGGCGCCGTGCGAGGTGGCGGCCAGGTTCCCCATGACCATGCCGAAGCAGTGGTAGAAGGGCACCGGGATGCAGATCCGGTCCCGCTCCGTGTAGCCGACCGTCTCTCCGACGAAGAAGCCGTTGTTGAGGATGTTGTGGTGGGAGAGGGTGGCGCCCTTGGGGAAGCCGGTCGTGCCCGAGGTGTACTGGATGTTGATGGGGTCGTCGCAGGACAACGACGCCTCGCGGGCCTTGAGTTCGTCCCGCCGGTCCTCCGTGCCGCGCGCGGTGAACACGTCCCAGCCCGGGTCCCCGATGTACACGGTCTCCGTCAGCCGCGGGCACCGGCCGCGGACCGCCTCGACCATCGCCCGGTAGTCGCTGGACTTGTGGCTGAGCGAGGCGAACAGCAGGGAGATCCCGGCCTGGTTGAGGACGAACTCCACCTCGTGGGTGCGGTACGCCGGGTTGATGTTGACCATGATGGCGCCCACCCGCGCGGTGGCGTACTGCACGAGCACCCACTCGGCGCAGTTGACCGCCCAGATGCCCACCCGGTCGCCCTTGGCGATCCCGCTCGCGAGCAGGGCGCGGGCCAGCCGGTCGACGTCGGCGGCGAACTCCGCGTAGGTCCAGCGCCGGCCGGTGGCGACCTCGACCAGGGCCTCGCGGCCGGGCCAGGCGGCCACCGCCCGGTCGAGGTCGGCGCCGATGGTGTCGCCGAGCAGGGCGGTGCCGCCCGTGCCGTGCGTGTACGACGACAACGGGGCCGACGGGGCGTGCGGGGTCGCTGCGGTCACCGGAAGTCCTCCTCGCGGTACTCGTGGGCCGAGCCGGCGGCCGTGGCCTCGCGCAGCTCGATGCGGCGGATCTTGCCGGAGACGGTCTTGGGCAGCGCCCCGAACTCCAGGCGGCGGATGCGCTTGTAGGGCGCCAGCACCTCGCGGGAGTGCTCGAAGACGACCTTGGCGGTGTCGGGGCCCGGCTCCCAGCCCTCGGCGAGGACGACGTACGCCTTCGGCACGGCGAGCCGCAGCTCGTCGGGCGCGGGCACGACGGCCGCCTCGGCGACGGCCGGGTGCTCCAGCAGCACGCTCTCCAGCTCGAACGGGCTGATCTTGTAGTCGGACGCCTTGAAGACGTCGTCGGCGCGCCCGACGTAGGTCAGGTAGCCGTCCTCGTCACGGGCGGCGATGTCACCGGTGCGGTAGTAGCCGCCGGCCATCGCCTCGGCCGTGCGGTCCGGGTCGCCGTGGTAGCCGGCCATCAGGCCCACCGGGCGCTCGGACAGGTCGAGGGCGATCTCCCCCTCGGCGGCGCCGGGCGCGCCGGAGACCGGGTCGAGGAGCTCGACGCGGTAGCCGGGGCTCGGCCGGCCCATGGAGCCGGTCTTCAGCCGCTGGCCCGGGCTGTTGGAGACCTGGACGGCGGTCTCGGTCTGCCCGAAGCCGTCCCGGATGGTGACGCCCCAGGCGCGCCGCACCTGTTCGATGACCTCGGGGTTGAGCGGTTCGCCCGCGGCCACGACCTCGCGGGGCCGGCCGCGCAGCTGCCCGAGGTCCGCCTGGATGAGCATGCGCCACACCGTCGGCGGCGCGCAGAAGGTGGTGACCTGGGCCCGGTCCATCTCGGACATCAGGCGGGCCGCGTCGAAGCGCGTGTAGTTGTGGATGAAGACCGTCGCCTCGGCGTTCCACGGCGCGAACAGGTTGGACCAGGCGTGCTTGGCCCAGCCGGGCGAGGAGATGTTCAGGTGCACGTCGCCGGGTTTCAGGCCGACCCAGAACATGGTGGCCAGGTGCCCGATGGGGTACGAGGTGTGGGTCTGCTCGACCAGCTTGGGCCGGGCGGTCGTGCCGGAGGTGAAGTACAGCATGAGCGGGTCGTCGGCCAGAGTGGGGCCGTCGGGCACGAACTCGGCGGACGCGGTGCAGGCGTCCTCGTACGGCTCCCAGCCCTCCTCGGGCAGCCCGCCGACCGAGAACCGGGTGTAGGCGCCGGGCACGTCGGCGAACTTCGCGGTGTCCTCGGCCCGTACCAGCACGTGCCTGACCCGGCCCCGCTCCACCCGGTCCCGCAGGTCGGCGGGGCCGAGCAGCGGGGTGGCCGGGATGACGACCGCGCGCAGCTTCATCGCGGCCAGGGCGGTCTCCCACAGCTCGGCCTGGTTGCCGAGCATGACCAGGACGCGGTCCTCGGCGCCGACGCCCCGCGCGCGCAGGTGGTTGGCGACCCGGTTGGAGCGTTCGGCCAGCTCGGCGAAGGAGAGGCGGGTCTCGGTGCCGTCCTCCTCGACGATGTGCAGCGCGGTCCGGTCGTTGCCGGCGGCGATCACGTCGAACCAGTCCAGGGCCCAGTTGAAGTGCTCGGGCCGCGGCCAGCGGAAGCCCTCGTAGGCCGTCGCGTAGTCCTCGCGGTGCTCCAGCAGGAAGTCCCGAGCGCTGCGGAACAGCTCGGTCGCCGTCGTCATCTCTCCTCCAGGCCTGTCTGGTCGCTCGCCCCCGGCGGGGTCCCGGACGGTGCCGGTGTGCTTCCGCGGGCTCACTCCCGGTGTTCCCGACCATTGCCGGGCGGCTCTCTGGCATCGTCTAATCCGTGATGCAGGTCTCACTACCCCCGAACGGGGGTGTGAGCCACGCGAAACGGGGGTGTGGGCAGCACGGGAGCCGCGCCGAAGGAGCGATGAAGTGGCAGCAGAGGCCGTGGCGGCGGTGGAGATACGTGGTGCGCTGGCCCGGCTGCGGCGCGGCACCGGACTCCCCGTCGCCTTCGGGGGCCTGGTCGAGTCCGGCAGGCGGCAGATCCGCATCAGCGAACTGAGCGGCACCGCGACGGCGGCGCTCAGCTCGCTCGCGGTGACATCGGGCAACGGGCTGGGCGGCAAGGCGGTGGCGCTGGGCCGGCCGTGCGCGGTCATGGACTACCCCAGTTCCCGGCACATCAGCCACGAGTACGACGTGCCGGTGGCCGTCGAGGGGATCCGCTCGGTGCTCGCGGTGCCGGTCGTGGTGCGACGGCGGGTGCGCGGGGTGCTGTACGGCGCGCTGCGCTCGGCCCAGCCGCTGGGCGACCGCACGCTGGACGCGGCGGTGGCGGCGGCGCGGGACGTGGAGCAGGCGCTGGTGGTCCGGGACGAGGTGCGGGGGCTGCTGGCCGCGGCCGGGCCGGAGCCGGCCGCGGGCTCGAAAAGGGCGGACGGGGCGGACGGGGCGGCCGGCTGGGAACAGGTGCGCGAGGCGCACGCGGCGCTGCGCGCGCTGGCACCGCGGATCGCCGATCCGGCGCTGCGGGCGGAGCTGCTCGCCGCCTGCGGCCTGCTGACCGCGCCGCGCCCGGCCGCCGGAACGAGCCTGGCGCCGCGTGAGCTGGACGTGCTGTCCTGGGTGGCGGCGGGCGCCACCAACGCGGCCGTGGGCGAGCGGCTCGGCCTGCGCCCGGAGACGGTGAAGGGTTATCTGCGCTCGGCGATGCGGAAGCTGGGCGCGCACACACGAGGGGAGGCGGTGACCGCGGCACGCCGGGCCGGACTGCTGCCCTAGGCGGGCGGGCGCCGGGCCCCCCGACCGCGACCGTGAGGAAATTGCCCATTCATGCGACGGTGCTCTGAATTTTCCCATGCGTGACCGTTTGTTATTTCCCTCACCACGGCCTCCATCCGGATTTCATGGATCGTTGCCTAGAATTTGGCCAGTACGCGACACAGGAGGGGAGCGGTGACCGTGCGACGGGACTTCCAGGAGCCTGCCCGATGCCGCCCCGACCTGCTCATCGGCCGCGAGGACCTGTTCGCCACCGCGCGCGACCAGCTCGCCTCGGGCGGCAGCGTGCTGCTGCACGGCGCCGCCGGAATTGGGAAATCGACCGTCCTGCGGGCATTGGCCGACGAATACGGGGCCACCGCGCACACCGTCCTGCGCTGCTCGGCGACGGAGTCCGAATCGCACCTGCCGTTCCTGGCCCTCGCCGACCTGCTCGGCCTGGTCCTCGACGACATCGCCCCGCGGCTGCCCGCCGCCCAGCGCACCGCCCTGGAGTCGGCGCTGACCGGACGCGGCGAGTCCAGCCTGCTGCGCGACGGCCTCGCGCTGCGCCTGGCGGTGCTCTCCGCCCTGCGCGCACTCGCCACCCGGGGTCCGGTCCTGGTCGTCGCGGACGATCTGCAGTGGCTGGATCCGGCCAGCGCCGAACTGCTCGGCTTCGCCGCCCGCCGTCTCGAGGGCACCCCGGTGCAGTTGCTGTGCGCGGTGCGCACGGAGGGCCAGGACAGCCAGGAGTACGCCCGCCACCTGCGCGCCTGCCCGCCGGACACGGTCGCCGTCCGGCTCGGCCCGCTCAACCGCGCCCAGGTCGCCCAGCTCCTCGACCACCGGGGCCACGGCGGCCTGCCCCGCTCCACGGTCCGCGAGATCCACCGCACCAGCGGCGGCAACCCGCTGTTCGCCCTGGAGCTGGGCCGCGCCCTCGCCGAGAGCACCGCCCGGCCCCGGCCGGGCGAGCCGCTGCCGGTGCCGACCTCGCTGCGCGCCCTGGTCCTCAGCCGCCTGGACATGCTGTCGGTCGAGGCCCGCCGCACCCTGCTGGTGGCCAGCGCCGGCGCCCGCCCCACCCTGGCCCTGCTGCACGCGGCCGGCCGGGACAACGCCGAGGCCGAGTGCGCCCAGGCCGCCGAACTCGGCCTGCTGTCCACCGAGCAGGAGGCGCCGTCGGCGGTACGGTTCGCGCATCCGCTCATCTCCGCCGCGCTCTACGCCGAGGCACCCGCCCAGGAGCGGCGGGCCGCGCACGCGGCGCTGTCGACCGCGGCCTCCGACCCGATCGAACGGGCCCGGCACCTGGCCCTCGCCACCACCGGCACCGACCCCGAGGTGGCCGCCCGGCTCGCCGAGGCCGCGGCCCTGGCCCGGGACCGGGGCGCCCCCTCGGTCGCCGCCCAGCTCGGGCTGCTGGCCGCCCGGCACACCCCCGCCGACAGCGTGCCCGGCCCCGACGACCGGCGGCTGCAGGCGGCCGAGGACGCGATCACCGCGGGCGAGGTCGACCTGGCCCGGGACATCGCCCGCGAGGTGCTGACCCGGGCGACCGTGCCCGCGGACCGGGTACGCGCCTGGATCATCGTCATCGACACCGCCGGGCACACCATGGCCGAGGTGGACGCCGTCTTCCCGCAGGCCCTGGCCGACGCCGGCGACGACCCGCGGCTGCTGGCCCTCGTCCACTATCAGCTCGCCTGGCGGGGGCTGATCGTGGAGGGCGACTTCACCGAGGCCCGCGAAGAGGCCGCGCACGCCGCCGAGCTGGCC
The DNA here is from genome assembly GCF_033792105.1 of Streptomyces sp. WI03-4A. NCBI lineage: Bacteria > Bacillati > Actinomycetota > Actinomycetes > Kitasatosporales > Streptomycetaceae > Streptomyces > Streptomyces sp. WI03-4A. The sequence goes on along the minus strand of NZ_JARAUO010000037.1, from coordinate 45,066 downwards.
GAGCGCGGCGGCGACCGGCGCACCGAACTGCTCGCCCTCGCCTTCCAGGCGCAGACCGAGACGCTGATGGGCCACCCGGAGGCCCCCCGGACCATCAAGCGCGCCCTGAAGGAGCCCCAGGACCCGCGGGTGACCTGGCACCACAACGGCGCGGGCAGCGCCCGGTTCCGCTGGCTGGTCATGGGCGACCAGCTCGTGGAGGCCCGCGCTACGGTCACCGCGCTGCTGCGCGAGGTACGCCGGCGCGGCTCGGTGGAGAGCGAGGTGCACTTCCTGCGCGGCCTGGCCGAGACCGAGCTGCGGGCCGGGCACTGCGGCCGGGCCCTGGAACTGGCCCGCGAGAGCCTGCGCCTCGCCCGGGACTCGGGTATCGGCGAGACCGCCTCGGCGATGCTCACCTCGCTCGCGGAGGCCTCCGGCGGCGACGTGGACCGCGCGCTGGCCCTCGCCCGGGAGGCGGTGGAGCACGCCGAGGAGGACGGCGACCAGATGTACCTGTCCCGGGCCCTGGGCGCCCTCGGATACGCCCAGCTGGTGGCCGGGGACCCGGCGGGCACGGTCCGGTCGCTGCGCCGGGTGCGCCGCCTGGAGCTGGGGCTCGGCATCACCGACCCGGCGCGCGGCCGCTGGCACGGCGACCTCGCCGAGGCACTGGTCCGCATCGGTGAGCCGGCCGAGGCGCAGGACGTCATCGACGCCAGCCGCGAGCACGCCCTGCGGCTCGGCCGGGAGAGCGTGCTCGCCGTCCTGGACCGGGCGCAGGCGCTGGTCCGCGCGGCACTCGGCGACCAGGACGGCGCCGTGGCCCAGCTGACGTCCGCTCAGGACCGGCTCGCCAAGCTCGGCTACGGCCTGGAGGAGGCGAGGGCCGCGTTCGCGCTGGCCCAGCTGCGCACCCGGCACACCGAGAACGGCCCCCGCAGGACGGCGGCGTACGACGAGGCCACGCGGCTGTTCCGGCGCTGCCGGGCGCTGCCGTGGCTGCGCCAGGTGGAGGAGTCCCTCACCGGGCAGGCACCGGAGCCGTCCCTGGCGGTGCCCGGGACCCCGGACGCGCTGGACGCGCTGGCGGGCCTCGCGTCGATGGAGCGTCAGGTGGCCGCGCTGGTGATGGAGGGCGCCACCAACCGGGAGATAGCCGGGCGGCTGTTCGTCAGTGTGAAGACGGTCGAGGCGACCCTGACCCGCGTCTACCGCAAGCTCGGCATCCGCTCGCGCGTGGACATCGTCCGTTTGGCGGCGGCGCGGCGCGCGAAGTGACGACGCGCCAGGTTAACTGAGCCGGACCGAGGGTTTTCCCTCCCCCACCCCCCAGGGGGTTTCCCTCATTGGGGGACGGAGGTCGCGGGTCCTAGCGTAAGGGGTGTGCCGCTCGCCCGGGCATACGGGGTCCGCTCCCGCGACTTCCGTGACCGACCCCCACACCCGTGCGACCCCCCACCGGCAACCCCACTGAGGAGACTCATGTTCGGGCCCAGACGTGCAAGACCCGCCGCCGCGGTCCTGGTGGCCACCGCCGCCGCCGCGGCGACCGCGCTGGTCGCCTCCCCCACGGCGACCGCCGCACCCCAGCCCATCGTGGGCGGTACGACCACCACCACCGCGGCGTACCCCTTCGTGATGCAGATCACCGACGCGTCCGGGAGCCAGTTCTGCGGCGGCACCCTGGTCGCCGCCCGGAAGGTCGTGACGGCCGCGCACTGCATGGTCGGCGAGACGACGAGCAGTGTCCGGGTGGTCGGCGGGCGGACCAACCTGAACGGCACCGACGGCACCGTGAGCAAAGTCAGCAAGATCTGGGTGAACCCGGACTACAGCGACGCCACGGACGGCGACGACGTGGCCGTGCTGACCCTCGCGACGTCGATGCCGTACAAGCCGGCGTCGTACGTCACCCCGTCCCAGACCGGCCTGTACGCGTCCGGCACCACCGCCCGGATCCTCGGCTGGGGCACCACCTCGGAGAACGGCAGCTCCTCCAACCAGCTGCGGACCGCGACCGTCCCGGTCGTGTCCGACTCCAGCTGCAAGAGCTCCTACGGTTCGGACTTCGTCCAGTCCGACATGGTTTGCGCCGGATACACCTCCGGCGGCGTAGACACCTGCCAGGGCGACAGCGGCGGTCCCCTGCTCATCAGGGGCGTCCTGGCAGGGATCACTTCCTGGGGGGAGGGGTGCGCGGAGGCCGGTTACCCGGGTGTGTACACCCGGCTGACCACCTTCTCGGCCCTCGTGACCGCGCAGGTCGGGTCCTGACCCGGGAGCAGCGCGCCTGAGCACCCCTCAGGTAGATGCCGGGGGGGCGTTGCGAGCCACCACGAGCGGCCCGCAGCGCCCCCCTTTCCACCTGCCCGGCTACCGGTCGGCGGTGAGTTTCCCGGCGGCGCCCCAGCTGTCGGCCGGCACCTCGTGGATCCACACCTGCACGCTCTCGGCCGGGACCCCGTAGGCGTCCACGAAGGCGTCCGTGACCCGCTTGACGAGGTCGCGCTTGAGCTCGGTGTCGCGCGGGCCCTGCTGGATGGTGACGATCGGCATGACTGACTCCCTGGTGGTCTTCCCCGGTGGTCGGCGACCGAGGGTGGTCGCCCGTGCCACCAGTCCACCGCGCGGCGGGGCGCCGGCCAAGAAGCAGATCGCGACCGCGGCGATCAGCTTTCGTGATCGCCGCAGGCCAGCAGCAGTTGCTCCAGGTGCGGCGTGGGGTCGGCGGCGGGGACGGCCAGTCCGGTGGGCAGGGCGAGGCCGGGCGCGCCGAAGGGGACGAAGGAGACCCGGGGCGTGTGCAGCACGCGCGCGTGGGAGGCGAACACCACCGTCCACAGCGGCCGGGAGCCGATGGTGGCGAGGGTGTCCTGGAGGGAGCCGCCGACGGGCCCCGGCCGCGGCTCGAACCCGGCCGCCCGGCAGGCGCCGAGGAGCAGGTCGACCAGGGCGGGATTGTTGCGGCGTGGGGTCAGGGCCAGTGGCAGCCCGGCCAGGTCGGCGAGCGCGACCTCCGGCCGGGCGGCCAGCGGGTGCGTGGCCGGGAGGGCGGCCACCAGCGGATCGGGCCACAGGGGCCGCACCCGTACGCCGGGCGGGGGTTCGGCCGCCCGCACGAACGCGGCGTCCAGCCGGCCGGCGGCGACCCCGGCCAGCCGTTCCCCGGCGGGCAGCGAGAACAGCTCCACCGGTACGTCCGGTTCCCGCGCGGTGAACGCGGCGAGCACCCGGTCCAGGTGGGCGCCGAGGCCGGTACTGGTGCCGATACGCAGCCCGGCGGGCGGCGCCACGGCCGCCCGGGCCCGCTCGGCCGCGGTCAGCACCGCCCGCGCCTCGGGCAGCAGCCGCTCACCGGCGGCCGTCAGCCGCACCCGGCGCGGCGAGCGGTCGAACAGCTCGGCGCCCAGCTCCCGTTCCAGGCGCTGTATCTGCTGACTGACCGCGGACTGCACGATGTGCAGCCGGCCGGCCGCCCGGCCGAAGTGCAACTCCTCGGCCACGGCGACGAAATAGGTGAGCTGCCGCAGTTCCATTCCCCGACTGTAGAGCGCTCACCCGACCGGGTGGCCGGACCATGGCGGAACGGCGACGCCCGGGCCCACCCGGCGCGGCGATGCCCGGGCCGCCCGCTCATCCCCCCCGTGGGGCGGTCGGGGGCCCGACAGGCGATCTTGTCCGGGCGCGCCGAGAATGAGTGTGGGCCGACCGCCAGGCCCGCCGGCCGGGTGCGGTGTCGTGGGCAGGCCCCCGGCCGCCCTGACCGGAGAGGGGCTGACCGGTGGTGTCGGACGACAGAGCCGCACGGGTCGCGGAGTTCATCGCGCCCCTGCGCGTGGCCCCGGGCGCGCGGGTGGACCTCGCCCGGGACTTCGACCCGGCCTGGAAGGCGGGCCTGCGCAAACGGGACGCGGCGGAGCTGCTGCGGTCCGGGGTGGCGCTGCTGGCCGAGTACCAGGAACGGCTGGCCGCGCAGGACACCTACGGGGTCCTGCTGTGCCTCCAGGCGCTCGACGCCGGGGGCAAGGACGGGACGATCCGGCACGTCATGAGCGGCGTCAATCCGCAGGGCGTGCGAGTGAGCAGCTTCAAGGTGCCCTCGGCCGAGGAACTGGACCACGACTACCTGTGGCGCTACGCCCGGCGGCTGCCCCGGCGCGGCGAGATCGCCATCTTCAACCGCTCGCACTACGAGGAGGTCCTCGTGGTACGGGTGCACCCGGAGAACCTGGTACGGCAGCGGCTGCCGGAACGGGCCCGCGGCCCGGGCGTCTGGGACCGGCGTTACCGCGAGATCAACGAGTGGGAGCACTACCTCACGGACAACGGGTTCAAGGTGGTCAAGGTCTTCCTGAACCTGTCCAGGGAGGAGCAGCGCGTCCGCTTCCTGAAGCGGATCGACCTGCCGGAGAAGAACTGGAAGTTCTCCGCGTCCGACGTCCGCGAGCGGCGCCACTGGGACGAGTACCAGCGGGCCTTCTCCGAGATGCTCTCGGCCACCAGCACGGAGTGGGCCCCCTGGTACGTGGTGCCGGCGGACCGCAAGTGGGTCGCGCGGCTCTGCACGTCCGCCGTCCTCGCGCACACCCTGATGGACATCGACCCCCGCTACCCGGACGTGGGCGAGGAGGCGCGCAGGGAACTGCTCGCCGCCCGGGAGGACCTGGAGCGGGAGGCCCCGGCGGGAGCCGCGGCCGATCCGTACGCGGCCCGGCACGCGCGGGCGGACACGGCGGGGGCGGCCGGCCAGGAGGGGACGAAGCGGACGGACGCCGGGAAGCACGGCGGACGGCGTGGCGGGAAGCACGGCGGGAAGCACGGCCGGCGCTGACAGGACCGGGCCCGCAGCGCCCGGACCGGAGGCAACGCGATGACGGTGCGGCCGGACTCGGCGGAGCGGGGCTCGGACTCCTCACAGGTGGCGCGGCGGCCGTGGTACGCGCTGCCCGCGCCCGAGGCCGTGGCGGCGCTCGGAGTCGACCGGGCCCCGGGCTGATGCGCCGTCGGCCCCGGCCGCGCGGGGAGTCGGTGCTCACCCGGCCGGTGCTGGTGACGGTCGGGCCCGGCGGGCTGGCGATCACCGTCGTGCTGCTCGGCATGATCAGGCTCGGCCAGGCCGTCTTCGCCGGCGTCGCGATCGGGCAGTCGGTCGCCTTCACGGCCTTCGCGCTCTGCCTGATCGTCGCCGCGTTCGAATGCCGCAGCGAGACGGAGTCGGTGCTCACGCCGGCCAGGTCCGACAGCCGGCCGATGAACCGGGTGGCCCTGGCCCGGTTCGCGCTCGCCGTGTTCGTGACCCAACTGGACGGTTTCCGCCGCCTGCTGGGGACGACGGAGATCGACGCCCGGCACTTCGGCTGGCCCCTGCTGTCCGCCGTCGCCCTGCTGTTCCTGTGGGAACTGGGCAGGCTCCTGGCCCGCCGGGCCCGGCACGCCCGCTGACCCGGTCCCGGGCCCTCCGGGGACCCCGGCGGCCGGTGCGGCGTAGATTCCCTTGCGGATCAACGGTGTTCAGGGACTTCCAGGGACTTCGGAGGAGCGGACATGACCGAGGCGTTGGTGCTGGGCGGCGGCGGTGTGGGCGGGATCGCCTGGCTCACCGGGGTGCTGGCGGGGCTCGCGGAGCGGGGGCGGGACGTGACGGGGGCCGATCTGCTGCTCGGGACCTCCGCGGGCGCGACCGTCGCCGCCCAACTGGGCAGCGGGCTCGGTCTCGAGGAGCTGTACGCGCGTCAGGTCGACCCCGCGCTGCAGTCCGCCGAGATCATGGCGGAGATGGATCTGGAGAAGTTCGGCGCGGAGTTCGGTGCCGCGGCGGCCGCCTCCTCCTCGCTGCCGGAACTGCGGCGCGCGGTGGGACGGATGGCGCTGGAGGCGCGGACCGTCACGGAGGCCGAGCGGCGGGCGGTGATCGAGTCGCGGCTGCCCTCCCACACCTGGCCCGAGCGCGCGCTGAAGGTGGTCGCCGTGGACGCCGGGAGCGGAGAGGCCCGTGTCTTCGACCGGGACTCGGGGGTGCCGCTGGTCGACGCGGTGGCGGCGAGCTGCGCCGTGCCGGGCGTGTGGCCGCCGGTCACCGTGGACGGACGCCGCTACGTCGACGGCGGCGTACGGTCCATGGCCAACGCCGACCACGCGGACGGCGCGGACCGGCTGGTGATCCTGCTCCCGCTGGGCGCCACCGATCCGTTCCCCACCGAGCGGCCGGTGGAGCGCGTCGTCGCCGAACGGCGCGCGGCGGGCGCGGAGGTGTGGGTGATCGAGCCGGACGAGGCGTCCCGGACGGCGATCGGCGACAACGCCCTCGACCCGGCCACCCGCCGCCCCGCAGCCGAGGCAGGCCGAGCCCAGGGGCGGCGACTGACGCCGCCTTGGGTCAACCGGGGCTGAGCCCCGTCCGGGCCCGGCCCCCTACGGCTTGCCCCCCAGGCGCCGGCCGCCCTGCCGGTGCCGGACCGTCTTGAGCGAGTCCAGGTGGGGGGCCGCGCCGGTCGGACCGGTGCGGGCGACCGTGGCGGGACGACGCCGTCGTAGTACGAGTGGTGCACGAACTGGCTCGCGCTCGCACCGATCGCGGCGCCCGCTGCGTTCGAGACGCGGTGACCACGTCCCCACGACCGGCACAGGTCGGCTCTCCCCGACTCCCCGGTCGGGCCTTGCTCGTGACGGCGGCCGGCGCACCGCTCATCCCGGCTGTGACCGCGGCGCGATGGCTCACGTCAGGCCGTGCTCACGGCCCCCTTCGCAAGGGCGCTTCCAGCTTCTGCCCCGGCGGGTCGGCCGGTCGGCCGCAGTGGGCATCCGGTGCCGACGCGCGTGGTCAGTTCGGCTCGCAGGGTGGTCAGTTCGGCGATTCGGGTGTCGACGACCCGAAGCTTCTCCTCGAAGAGCGTGGACAGTGCTTCCGCGGTGTCCGGCGCCTCGCGCAACGCCTCTCCGTTTCGCGCGATCTCCGCCAGGGAGAATCCGAGTGCCTGGGCAGTGCGGATGTACTGGAGCCAGACCACCGTCTCCGGCGGGAAGTCGCGATATCCGTTGGGCAGACGCCGGCCGGTGACGAGACCGAGCTTCTCGTAGAACCGGATCGTGTCCCTGGTCATGCCTGCCTGCGCGGCAAGCTCACCGATGCGCATGCCCCTCCGTCGGATGTCGGGCTTGACCTTGGAGCGTGCTCCACTGTTTAGCGTGAGGCGCCGTCGTCACGAAACCAGCAGGAGCCTCATCGTGAGCCGTCTTCGCACCCCCTCTCACCCAACCTACCTCCGCGTCGTACGCGCGAGCGCCTGGTACGACCTGGCCGTCACCGCCGGATTCGCGACTCCGTGGACCTACGCCCTGGTCCACGACGCGCTGTCCTCGTGCGGCACGGCGCTCGGGCTCGGCGCCCTGCCCGAACTCGACCCGTGGCAGATCCTGTTCGCCGATCTGATGGGCTCGGTGGTGGTCGTCTGGGCCGTTCTGCGCCTCGTCAGGCCGCTGCCGGAGCACGGACTGTTCGACGGCATCGCGCGTGCCCTGTTCGCGACGTGGCAGGCGTACGCACTGGCCCATGGTGTGTCGCGGCTCGTGTGGCTCTTCTTCGCCGTCGAGGTGGCGTTCGGCGTCCTCCAGGTCGTGCCCTGGATAACCCGAGGGATGAAGCCGCCCCACCCAGCCAGCGCTTCTGCCGCCGTGGAGTAGGAACTGCTGCGGCAGAAGAGCACATGGCCGCCGGCCGGGTGCCTGTGGAGAGGGATCAGCGGCATCAGCTCCGTCTCGATGGCCGTCGACACGTAAAGTGCCACCAGCTTCCTGCGCAGAGCTTCCATTTCGAGGGTGTTCTCGAAGTCGAAGGCGAGCGAGAAATGCCCTTCCAGTAGCTGGGCTGCCCCCGTCCACCGTTCCGAGGAGCAGTCGGCGGCTCCGATTCCCAGGGCGTAACCCGTCACCCTGGCGTCAGCCGTCCGGCCGGTACGCGCGGCTCACGGACGCGGGGCGGCCGGATCCGGCTGGCGCCCGCGGCTCACAGGCGCTTGGCGCTGCGCAGCAGGCCGGCGTAGAAGCCGTTGCCGTCGATGCGTGAGGCACCGCCCTTGTCGCCCATCGTCGGCCCGTTGACCTCCTTGCGGCTGGAGATGAAGACGCGGTGGCCGTCGGTGTCCACGCCCAGGTACAGGGCGACATGGTCCAGATGGTTGCCGGTGCGGTGGTCCATCTTGAAGAAGAGCAGGTCGCCGGGCTGGACGACGTCGATGTTCTGGGGGCGCGTGTACCAGGGGGACGGACCGGAGAGCTTCAGGACGTCCACGCCCACCTTCGAGCGGGCCATGCCGTCGGCGCTGCGCGGCAGTCCGTCCCCGTCGGCGTTGGTCGCCATCAGCGGGAAGCGGGCCCGGTAGCCCCAGACCATCCGCATGAACCCGGAGCAGTCGAGGGCGCGGTAGCGCTCCTTGCGCGCCACCATCGTGGTGCCGTTGCGGAAGGTGTAGTCGATGCCGAGGTAGTCGTAGAAGTCGTTCTGCTCCAGGCGGTCGACGCCGTCCTCCTTGAAGGGGCCGAAGACGGCGTCGCCCGCGTACGGGACGCCCTCGTCGTCCTTCTTCACCGGCGCGCCCTGGACGTACTGGAAGGCGATCGCGAAGATGTCGTCGGCCTCGCTGCCGTTGTACTCCTTGAACCAGTCCTTGAACCACTTCTCCTTCTCGGCGCCCTTGTGCCAGGCTTCCGGCATCAGGCGCACCCAGTCCTGGGTGACCACCCGGGACTTCGTGTTGGCCGGCTCGGTGAAGGTGCGCGAAGGGCCGCGGAGGGTCGCGGTGCGGGCTCCGTCGGTGAACGTGCCGAGGATGTCGCCGTTCTCGCCGCGCAGCACGGAACGCGTCGGGTTGTTCAGCCGCTCCCAGGTCTGCTTCCCGGTGGCCTTGCCCGAGTTCTCCAGGTCGGGGCGGTCGGTCACGGCCTGCACGGCCGGGATCTTCGCCTCCTCGTCCTTGCGGAGTTCGTAGGTGAAGTAGGCGCTGCCCGCGAGCAGCGAGAGGACCGTGACCGCGTGGAGAACGGGACGGCCTTTGCGCTTCGGCATGATGAGGCTCCAGGGGTCTTCCGAATGGCGGGCGGGCTCAGGCGGACGGCATGGCGCCGAGGAGGATTCCGGCGGTCAGCACCACATAGGTGGCGAGGGTGACCGAACCGGTCGACAGCAGCGTGGCCCCCTTGGGCTGACGCACCAGCTGGTAGCCGACGAGACCGGGAACGATGAAGCCGAGGGTCTGGTTGGCGTACAGCAGCGGGAACTCCATCTGGAGCACGATGATCACGGTCGCCTGGATCAGCACGCCGGTCAGCACTACGGCCGCGAACAGCCGCTTGCCGTAGAGGATCACGAAGCGCTGGAGCAGCAGGGTGCTCACGTACGTCAGCACGGTCACGCCGACGACCAGGGCCGCGCGCTGCAGGTCCTCGATGAGGGTGAGCGCCAGCCAGCCCGGAGTGATCATGCCGCCGGGCGAGAGGTTGGTCGTGAGGTAGCAGATCAGCGAGAACATCAGGCCCAGGCCGATGCCGATCGCGGCGATCTCGGGGGTGAGGACGGAGGGGATCAACGGGGCTCTCCTGGGCTGCGCCACTGCTGCGGGTCGTCGACGGGATGGGCGGGAGGTACGCGGGGTTCGAAGAGGCCGCGGGTGCCGTGCTGTCCGGCGGGACCGTGCGGCCCGGCGGGTGCGCCGCCGGGCCCCTGCGGCACGGGCGGCCAGGGCTCGGGGGCCCGTCCCGACGGTTCCACGCGGTCCGGCCGGCGGGGGGACGGATCGTGCGCGGTGCGCTGCGGGGGGACGTGCGGCTGCGGCGCGTAGCGCGTCTCGTACGCCTCCGAGTACCCCTGGTACGGGTCGATCCTCGGCGCGTACAGCTGCACGGTCTCGACGTGCTCGGGCACGCCCGCCGGGACCGGGCGCCGCCCGGTTTCCGCGGTTCCGGGGCCGTGCGTCGGCGCCGTGCCCCGCCGTACGTTCGCGCCGCCGTCCTCGGGGGCGTCCTCGCTGTCGTCGGCGGGGAGTTCGGCGAGGTGCTCCAGGAGGTGCTCGCCCTGCCCGTGGATGTTGCCGATGGCGACCAGCGAGCTGTCCGGGCCGAGTTCGCCGAGCAGCAGCCGCATGAACTCCTCGGGATCGCGGCGGTCGCCGCCGAGGTCCACCGCGCGGGAGCGGTACTCGGCGGGCATCGCGTCGATGGCGCTCTTGGCCGGATGGCCGATCACGAACACCTTCTCGGGGTCGAGATCGGGGATGATCTCGCCCATCTGCCCGTTGCGCTCGACGCGGTCGGGGCGGCAGTTGATGACCACGTTGAGCGGCCGGTGGATGGCGCCGAGGTCGAGGAGCTGGTTGATGTTCATCAGCGTCGACTCGGGGTCGTTGGCCGCGAAGACGTTGGCGAAGCGGAGCTTCCTGCCGTCCTCGGTGACGTACCGCTCGACCGAGAGGACACCCGGGTCCGGCGGCGCGTCGTACATGCCCTGCAGGGCCGTCTGCCGCTCCACACCGAGGAGTTCGGCGACCTTGAGCGCGATCGCCACGTTCTCCTTGAACGTGAACCAGCTGAACCCGCGCAGCTCCTCGTCGGTGACCGTCTCCGGGTCGGCGTAGACCAGCTCGCAGTCGCGGGAGTCGGCCTCCTCCTGGAGGATCGCGAAGCGCTCCTGCTCCGCGGTGACGCAGATGCCGCCCTCCGGCATGGACCGGGAGAGGGAGCGGGCCACGTCGTCGAGGGTCGGGCCCATCTCGGCGAGGTGGTCCTCACGCACGTTGCACAGGACGCCGATCGTGGAGCGGATCAGCTTGGACTGGTTGATCTCCTGGAGGGCCGGCATGACGGCCATGCACTCGATGACCAGTGCGTCCGGGTGGTACGCGGCCGCGCGCCGGACGATGCCGATCTGCTCGACGACGTTGGCGATGCCGAACTTGCGGTACACCGGCTCCTCGGTGGCGTCCGGGTGGATGAAGCGGGCCGCCGTGCCGGTGGTCTTGGCGACCGTGACGAGGCCGCCGCCGCGCAGCGCGCCCGCGCACAGCCGGGTGATGGACGACTTGCCGCGGATGCCGTTGACCAGCACGCGGGTGGGGACGTTGTTCAGGTTGGTGAAGTGCCGCCGCTGTTCGACGACGCCCGCGACCAGCAGGATCGCGCAGCCCACCATCAGGACGGCGTAGAGGAAGAGCACGGCCGATCAGTTCCTTACCTGCTGCTGGGAAGCGGTGTCCGGGATGCCGCGGCGCCCGGCCGGCTGCTGTCTGCGCTGCCCCTGGAGCTGTTGGCGGATCAGCTCCAGGGAGCGGGTGACCGCGCCGACCTCGTCGTGGTTGCGCGGGAACAGGACGGTCCTCCGGTCGCCGTCGGCGAGGGCCTCGGCCTGTCCCGCGAGGGCACGCAGCGGCCGGGCCACCACGATGTGCATCCAGCCGAGGCAGGTGGCGGCAGCGGCGGCACCGAGCAGTCCGGCGAGGACGGTGCGGTGCTGGACGTCGTACTCCGGGATGGCGAGCCGGTTCGCCGGCTGCCAGCTCACGACGGTCCAGCCGAGCTGCTTGGCTGGGCCGCCGCCCACGAAGGGGGCCGCGCCGGCGATCTGCACCCCGTTCTCGCGGTACAGGACGCCGGCGGGGTGGGCGGACTTGCCGACCCGCTGGCCGGCCGCGAGGACCAGGTCCTTCAGGCGGTCGCCGGGCAGGGACTGGAAGGCGAGGTATCCGGTGTTGCCCGCGATGACCTTGCCGTGGTCGTCGACGACACGCACGACACCGAGGCCGGGCCGCTTGAGCATCGAGTTGAGGAAGTCGATCCGGAACTCGCCGACGAGCGCCGAGCCGTCGCGCCCGGGGATCTCCGCGGTGCCGATGATCAGGGGCTTGGTGCTGCCCCGGCCGAGCAGTTCGATCGGGTCGGCGGTGGCCGGCCTGGTACGGGCCGCGTGCGGTGTGCCGCCGACCCGGGCGACCACCCGGCCGGCGGCGTCGACGACGTAGAGCGACTGGTAGCGCAGGTGCTGGTTGAGGGTGCGGTCCAGAACCTTGGTCATGTCGGCGGGCGTGGTGCGGTCGCCGATCAGCGAGGCCACGGACTGGAGGTCGGCCTCGCCCTCGTTGAGCGCGCGGCGCACCCGGTCGGTGAGCGTGTCGGTGCGTTCGCGCTGGTCGTTGACGAGCTGCTGCGGCACGACGACGGTGGCGTCCGCCCGGTTGAGGACGAGCAGCAGCGGAGCCGACCAGGCGAGCAGCAGCAGCGCGCACACGGCGAGGAGGCCGCGGGTGCCGATGCGGCGCGCCCCGCGCGGGGCCGGCGCGGCCCCGTCGTCGCCCCCGGGTTCGCCGAGGAGCTGGCGGCGCAGCCGCTCCAGGGCCGTGCCGATGCGGTGGGCCTCGCCGTAGCCGGGGACGGTCACCGGGCGTGCCAGGTCGCCGCGGGTGAGCCGGCGTGATTCGAGGAAGAGCCGGATCAGCGGCCGCTGGACGGTGCCGAGCAGGACGGCGACGGCTATGCCGCCGATCAGCAGCAGGGCACCGGCGGCGGCGAGGCCGAAGACGGGCGAGGTGGTGTGGGTGGGGTCCTCGGCGACCTTCACCATGGCGACCACGGTGAGGCCGAGGGCCGTGGCGGTGGTGGTCTCGCCGGGCTGGGGCGAGGAGAGCGTGGCGTAGCCGGCCACGGACCGGTCGCTGAGCCAGGTGCCGCCGAGCAGGCTGCCGCTGATGCCGAGGTAGCCGCCGGAGCCGGGCTCCTTCGTGGTGAGCGGCTTGCGGCCGGCCTGGCCCGCCGCCTTCTTCGCGAAGGCCCTGAGCTGCTTGTTCGAGGCGGCGACCTCCTTGCGCTGGAGGTCGGTGAGCACCTGCTCGGGCTCGGGGATGCCGTCGCTGCTGAGGATGGTCCCAGCCCGGTCGACGACCGCGATGGCCCGGAACTGGCCGAGGCTGATGCCCGGGAACTTCAGGCTGTTGGAGGCGACGAGGAGCAGCTGGGGCCGGCCCGGCCAGGACAGCAGCGCGAAGGAGAGCAACCGGACCTCGCCGTTCTCCAGGCGCACCATGCGCGGGGCCAGTCCGCCCTCGGCGCCGAGCTTCGACCGGTCGAGCGAGGTCAGCGGGACGGTCTCGCCGCGGGCCGCGACGAGCTTGCCGGAGCGGATCTCGATGACCGCCGTTCCCATCCACTTCTGGTACGTGTTGCCCAGTTTGTCGAGCACCGCGTCACCGGAGACCGGGGCGCCGGCGCTGAACAGACCGGCGGAGCGTTCCAGGTCGGTCACCGATTCGTCGATGGAGGCGCGCAGCGCGATCGCGCCGTCCTCGGCGAAGTGCTGCTGCGAGGTCCGGACGGCCTCGGGGAGGCTGGTGTCGCCGGCCGGGCCGAGCACCAGGGCGGTGACGGCCGCGAGGGAGAGGAGCAGCGCCGAGAGGACCGCGATGGGCGGTCTGATGCCACCGAGCAGCGACATGTCGGCTCTACGGCGGGCACGGTGCTGCCGCGCCGGGGGCGATGACGCCACGGACAGGTCCTCTCAGGCGGTGCTACGGGCGGGAGCGCCGGGTGGCGGTCCCGCCGACGGGTCGGGTGCGGTACGGAGACATCAGTGTGAAACGGGTGAGAAACGGGTGAGAAAACCGAGTCTCCGAGCGGTTCAGACCGGTGAGGCCGCCAGGAAGTTGCACGGGTTCGGAGTGATCTGGACTACATCGGCGTTTTAGGCGAACAGTTCCGAGCAGATGTGATCGTTTGGGGTGTGCCTCGTCTCGCCGGTCCGGCGGGGCGGGCCGGGCGAAAGCGCCCCTCCTCACGCGGGCAGGGCGCACGAAAGCGCCCGGCCCCAGTGCGGGCCGGGCGCGGATCTCGTCGACCGACGGCTCAGCCGGGCAGCTCCGTCAGGGGCTCGAGACCGTCCTTCGCCGCACCGCGGTTGAGCATGGTGCCCTCGGTCCGCTCGAAGGCCAGCCGGAGACGGGAGCGTTCCAGATCGCTGAGGCCGTCCCGCTTCAGCTCGGCCGCCACGTCCACCAGCCGGTAGTCGCGCACCTGGCCCTTCGCCGGCTCGGCCGGGGTGCCGTCCGCCGTCACCTCGGGGTCCGGCGGGATCTCCACGAGGGTCGGCTCGTAGCGCGGCTCGACCTGCCACGCGCCGTCGCGCTCGGTGAAGGTGAACCAGCCGATGACCCCCTCCTCGGTGAGGCCGGTCGGCACGTCGTGACGGGCGACCTGGTTGCCGAGGCCGTACGCGATCCATGTGCCGTCGACCTTCTCCATCGGCTGCACCACATGCGCGTGGTGCCCGATGATCAGGTCGATGCCGGTGTTGCGGGCCAGCTGCCGGGCGAACTTCAGCTGCGGGGTCGACGGATTGGGGTGGTGCTCACGGCCCCAGTGGATGGAGAGGATCACTACCTCGGCGCCGGCCGCGCGGGCCCGCTTCTCGGCGGCCTGGATCCGGCCCAGGTCGTTCTGGTTGACCAGCCAGGGCTTGTCCTTGGGCAGCTCGTGGGCGTTGAAGCCGAAGGCGAAGGAGATCTGCGCGACCTTCACCCCCTTGACGTCCATGATCAGCGGGGTCAGTGCCTCCTTCTCGGTCCGGAAGGAGCCCGTGTGCTTCAGGCCGGCGGCGTCCAGGGTGTCCAGGGTGCGCTTGACTCCGGCGTAGCCGTGGTCGATCGAGTGGTTGGAGGCGGTCGAGCAGGTGTCGTACCCGATGTCCTTGATCGTCCCGGCTGTCTGCGGCGGGATGAGGAAGTTGGGGTAGCTCTCGAAGGGCCCCTTCGGCTTGCCGATCACCGGCTCCATGTGGCAGATCGCCAGATCGGCCTTGCTGATCACCGGCTTGATCCCGGCCATCAGCGGGCCGAAGTCCAGCCCGTCGATGCCCTTGCCGGTCCTCTCGGCGTCCGCCCTGGCCTGGTCGATCAGCTGCGGATGGATGAGGATGTCCCCCGCCGCGGCTACGGTGAACGAGCGTCCGCCGCCCGCCGGCGCCGAGTCGTCACTGCCTCCGACGAGTCCGCATCCCGCCAGTGCGGCGACGAGGGCGAGCGGGGTCAGCATCGAGGGCAGGGCGCGGCGGCATCGGCGTCTGATCACCGGGATATCTTGGTACAACCATGAGGGCAAACCGCTCCAGAACGATAACGATCGCAACACTTCTCCTAGTCGCCGCCGCTCTGGCGGGCTTGGGCGCCGTGCTGTGGCGAGGCTCCCACGACACCGCTGCCGAGGTGCCCTCAGGCCATCGCGGGGACGGTCCGTCCTCCGCCGACCTGGCCCGCTCCGTCGCCGCCTACACCGACCGCTTCACCCCGCACGGCGGCTTCCGGCCGCCCGGCCGCACCGAGCGGGAGACCGTCGCCCAGGGGGTGGCACTGCTTCTCGACCACCATCGCGAACAGGCCGAACACCGTCTCGCCGAGGTCGATTTCGCGGTGCGCACGGTGGTCGACACGGCCACCGGGAGACGCTTCGCAGAGGTGTACGACCGCGTGGACGAGGGACCCTCACCGCGCGGCTGGGGCCGTGTCTTCCTCGATCTCGACCACCGAGTGCGCTGGTCCGTACAGGTGCCCCACCCGGTCGCCGACCGCGACACGGAACGGCTGGGCGTCCGCGTCCTCAGGGGCGCCCCGGGCGGCCTGCTGGTCATTGCTGGCGCACATCGCGAATCCGGCGAGGGGAACGCGGCCGACGTGGCGCACCGCCGGGACACCGTCTTCCACGCGATCTGCTCCGAACTCGTCGCCCGTCATCTGGCCGGCATCCAGCTGCACGGTTTCGCCCAGGAGTCGGCCCCGGACTACGACGTGATCGCCTCCACGGGCACCGGGGCGGACGGGCGCGCGGCGGGCCGCCGGCTCGCCGACGAGCTGGGCGCACGCCACTTCTCCGTGTGCCGGGCCTGGGTCCGCTCCTGCCCGCTGCCCGGCCGGGACAACGTGCAGGGCCGCGAGGCCGCCGCCGAAGGGGTCGCCTTCCTGCACGTGGAGTTCGCTCCCGGACCGCGCACGGACGCCGCGGCCTCCTCGCGGGCGGCCCGGGCCGTCTCCGTCGTCACCCGCGGCTGGGCCGGGGGCGCGCAGACGGGCTGAGCGCGGCCGGCGTCGCGACGCCTCCGACGCCATGCCGCCCCCGCCGGCAGGTCGGACGAAAAACAGCGGCACCGGGAACCGGCCGCCGTAGCCCCGCCCGGAGGGCTCAGGTGCCGCGGTCGCAGACCGAGGGCAGCCAGGTCAGTTCCTCGTTGCTGCTGATGCTGTCCAGGTCCGCCAGGAGGGCGTCCAGGTGGCGTGGGTCGGCGAGGAAGTCGATGGTGGCCTGGGCGAAGGCGTCGCGGACCGGGGGCGGCATGGCGTCGGAGGCGTCGAAGCAGTGCGTCGCGTCGGGGTCCAGCAGCTCACGGGCCAGGGTGCGGTGCCAGGTACCGGTGGGGTCGGCGGCCGGCTGGGCCGCGGCGGAGACGGAGAACCCCGACTCCTTCGCGTTCCAGGCCCGTTGCGCGTCGGTGGAGGCGAGGTGGCGGATCAGCTGCCGCGCCTGCGGGGTGTCGTGCAGCAGGGCCACGAGGTCCCCGGAGACCTCCCAGGTGTCGCGGGCCGTGGCACCGGGGATCAGCTCGGCCGAGGGGCGGTAGGCGCCGTGCGCGTCCTGCCAGGGCCGGTAGCTGCGCACGAACGACGCCTGGTGTTCCAGCGTGCACTGCCGTGGGTGCCCGGCGAGCAGCTTGGAGGCGTCCTGGTAGCCGGTCTTGAGCGCCCGTGCCACCAGGTCGGGCGAGTGGCCGGCGCCGACCAGCCGCCCCCAGGTCCGCCAGGCCCGTTCCACCTCCTTGGACTGCCAGGGCAGCAGTCCGCGCGCCCACCGCTGGTAGGCCCGGGGGCCGGCCTGCTGGAGGAGGATGTCCTCGACCCAGTCCGTGCCGGGCCAGCCGCTGGTGGCACCGGACCCCAGCCCCACGCACCACCGGTCCGGCCGCCCGGCCGCCCGCCGCAGCTCCGGGACGGCGGTGCCCCCGGGGTACCAGACGAGGCTCTTGACGTCGGCCTTGAGCGGGAACCAGTACACGTGCCCGTGCAGCGGGGTGGCCCAGGAGGTGCCGAACGCACCCTCGGGCAGGAGGTCCTCGACCGGGCGGAGCTGTCCGCGGCCCGCGTAGTCGGCGAGTTCACCCGGCCCGGTGAGCACCACGACGTCGGGGGGCGTGCCCGCCTCCACGTCGGCGCTGAGCACCTGGCTCTCGGCGGAGCTGCCCTGGTAGTCGACGTGGACGCGGTGCGCCCGCTCGAACGGGGCGATCACCGCGTCCCGCAGGTGCCGGGCGTCGTCGCCGGTCCAGTTGGCCAGCAGAGTGACGGTCGGCTCCTGTCCGAGCGTGCGGACGCCCACCACGACGGCGGCGGCCAGTACCGCCAGGCAGCTCGCCACGACGGTGACCACGCGCACCGGCCGCCGCGCCGGGCGGCGCCGGGTGCCAGGGGCGGGGGCGCTCACCGGGGCCTGAAACGGTAGTCGTTGACGTGCTGCCGCAGTCCGGTCTCCGCCAGTGCCATGAGCAGGGCGCCTCCTATCACGATCCACACCGCGGCCGCCGCGCGGAATCCGGTGTGCGCCAGGTGCGCGGCGGCGTCCTGCCCCGCGCGGGGGATGGCGGGGCCGGGCGGCGCCCCGTCGAGCAGGGCACGGGTGTCCGCCATGCCCCGGTGGGTCCAGACGGTGAACAGCAGCAGGATCGCGAACCCGGCCGTCAGCAGCGCCCCGGCGGCGATCAGCCGGCGGTTCCAGCGGCGCCGGAACCGGTGGCGCAGGAAGAGCTGCGTCTCCGTCAGGGCCGCGAGGAGGGCGAGGGCGAGCAGCGTGGAGGCGGTCCAGCCGAGCCACATGAGCGGCCCGAAGGAGGTCTGCCGCTTCACCGCCGCGAGCTGCTGGGTGCGCAGCGCCTTGAGCCGGGCCTCGATGCTCGCGTCGTCGCCCTTCAGGATGTCCGTCGCGTAGCTGAGGTAGGCGTCCCGCAGAATGCTGCGCTCGGGCTCCAGTTGGGCCTTCTGGACCATGCCGGAGTAGCCGGTGATCAGTCCGGCGATCGTCTGCACGGCCTGCCGGGCGGCCGGGCCGCCCGCGTCGTCGGCGGCGGCCACCGAGATGCTCTGCGCGGCCACCGAGATCTGCCGCTGGAACCCGCTGAGGGACGGTGGTGTCCCGGTCGCGTCGGACTGGGCCGCGTCGAGCGCGTACAGGGCGGTGTCGATGGCGAGGACGGCGGGCGCGCTGGAGGTGCGCAGCGGGTCCGCGTCGCCGTGCACTCCCTCGTAGGACAGGAACAGGGAGAGGGTGAGCAGGGCGCTCAGGGCGAGCAGCAGCCGTCGCCGCACGGCCAGTTCGTGGGCGGTCGTGCTGCCGCCCGGGGGCGGCCGGCGCCCGCCGGCCAGCAGCCGGGCGAGCGGGCGCGGCAGGAACCCGCCGTCGCGCGGGCCGGAAACGCGGCGCACGGCCGTGGCCGCGGCCGCGCCCGGCCGCTCCCGGCCGCCGGACCCGGTAGGCGCACCCTCCCCGCCGCCGGCCGGCGCGCCCGGACCGGCGCTCACCGGGTCCTCCTCATCGCGTCCTCCTCAGCGGCCGTCCGCAGTCGCCGCCGCAGTAGACCGAGTCCGCGGGGCCGATCCAGCCGCAGTCGGGGCACGCGACGAGGCCGCCGGACCCGGCGGGGGCGGGGTCGTCGGTGCCGGGCGGGTCCGGCGGTACGGGCGGGGGCGGCCCGGCGGCCGGCGGTTCCGGTGGTGTGGTCATGGCGCTGGAGAGGATCAGGTGCTGCCAGTCGACGTCCTTGAGGCCGTCGCGGACCCGGCCGGTGCCCGGCGCGGCCTCGATCCGGGCGAGCGCGCCCAGCAGGTGGGCGTCGCCGAGTTCCCCGGCGAGGGCCAGCGCGTGGGCGAGCCGCCGGTCGGCCTCCGCCCTGCCCTCGGCGCGGCGCAGCCAGGCCCGGTAGGCCCGGCCGACGGCCGCGCTGGCCTGCTGGTACAGCTGGTGGCGGTGGATCGCGGGGTGCGGGCGGGAGGCGTCGAGCGGGTTGTCGGTCCAGCGGACGAGGACCGGCCGGGGCGCGGGCAGCCGCACGGTGCGCCCGAAGTCGGGTACGACCACCTCGACGGCGGCGAGCTGGAGGTCCTCGCCGGTCGCGCGGCCCGTCGGGTCGGCGCTCAGCACGACCTGGAAGTGCCGGGTCTCCTCGCCCCAGGCCCGGGTGACGTACTCGGTGCCGCGTCCGCCGGACTCCGGTGCGGCCGGCGGGAGTTCCTGCTCACTGGGCACGACCTGCTTGACCTGGCGGATCACGGTGCCCGGGGTCGGGGTGAGCCGGATGCGCAGCTCGGGGAGCGCCTTGCCGAGCAGTCCGCTCACCAGCGTCTCGTACACGCCGGTGAGGTCGGCCTCGCGGCGGACCGCGCCGGCCCGGCCGTGCAGTCGGCGGGTGATGCGCAGCAGCAGGTCGGCGTCCCAGTCGTCGCCGATGCCCCAGGCGTCGCAGACGAACCGGCCGTCGCAGGCGTCCAGGGCGGTGTCCAGCGGCATGGCGGCGCGGTGGTCGTGCTCGTTGCGCCCGTCGGTGAGCAGCAGGACGTGCTTGACGGGCGCGGTCTGCCCGCTCAGCAGCCGCCGGGCCAGGTCGAGCCAGTGGCCGATGGCGGTGCCGCCGTCCGCGTCCAGGATCCGTACGGCGCGTTCGGCCGCCGCGCGCTCCGCGGGCCCGGCGACGGCCATGCCGTCGTGGCCGGGCCCGGGGTGCACCACAGTGGCGTCGAACCGGCCGGAGAGCACGGCGAACGCGCTGCCCTCGGGCAGCAGCCGCAGGGCGGCGGCCGTGGCGTCCTTGGCGGCGCGCAGTTTGGCGGCCGGGTGCAGCATCGAGCGGGAGGTGTCGACGATCAGCACCTCGGCGAGGGCGGGTGCGAGCCGGTGGGCGGCGCCGGTGACGGGGTCCGGGCGGCCGGCGGCGCACGTCACCCCGATCTCCAGGATGGCGTGCATCTCGCGGTCGCGGGGCTGCCCGGGCGCGGCCGGCACGACGGGCAGTTCCTTGTTCTGCCCGACCTCCAGGGTCACCACGACGTCCCCGGCGTGCCCGTCGTTTCCGGCGTGCTCGGCGGTGCTCACGGCCGCGCTCCCCTCGCTTCCTGGTCCGGTGTTCTCAGAAGGTGGTCATCGGCCGCACGGCGTGGGCCAGGTCGAGCAGCCGGCCGTGCTCGTCCGCGGTGCGCGCCTGTGCGGCCAGGTGCCTGAAGGACTGCTCCAGCAGGGCGCGCAGGGCGTCCTCGGTGCCCGGCCCGAGCAGGTCGCCCGTGGGGAACTGCGCCGGTCCGGCGCGCTCCCGGAGGCTGTGCAGCACGTTCTCGCGGACCTCGGCGACCAGCCGGGCCCGTGACTCGCCGTCGGTGGCGCCGCCATCGAGGTGCAGTTCGGGCAGCCGCCGTTCCGCGTCCCGCAGGTCGGCGGGTGACGGCGCCCGGCCGGCCAGGAGGCCGGCGCGGATGCGGACGGCCGCGACGCGCGCGGCGTCGTAGTGGCGGGAGGTGGCGGGGACGTCGTCGAGGACGCGTACGGCGGCGTCGCGGTCGCCGGCCGCCAGGTGGCCGCGGGCCAGGCCGAACGCGGCGGCGGTGTGCGCGAAGTCGCGGGCCCACACGGCCTCGTAGAACGGCATCGCCCGGTCCGTGGGCCCGCCGCCGTGTTCGGCGCAGTGGCCGAGGGCGAGCTTGGGCACGTACTCGCCGGGCAGCGCCCGGTGGACGGCCTCGAAGCAGTCGCCGGCCTGCCGGACCTCCGCCCTGCTCAGGTGCAGGACGCCGCGGTGCCAGGCGATGCGCCAGTCGTGGCCGGCGGCCCGCTCGCCGAGCAGGGTGCCGGCCTCGGCCAGCCAGTTCTCCGCCGCGCCCTGCTCGCCCCGGCGCAGGTAGGCGCGGCACAGCCACAGCGCGGTCTCGGGGGTGCCGAGGCGGGACTCGCGGGTCCACTGCCGGGCGACCCGGTCGGGCGCGTCGGGCGAGAAGGTGTCCAGCAGCAGGGCGGCCCCGTCGTCGGGGTCGGGCACCGGGGCCGGGAGCGCGCCCGCGGCCTCGGCGGGCGGGGGCGGGGAGACGTCCAGGCCGGCGGGGAGCGCGCCGGGCCGGGCGGTCCAGTGGTCGAGGGCGGGGATGGCGCCGAGTCCGGCGTCGAGACCGGCGTCGGTGGCGCGGAACCGGGTGGAGGCTTCGGGCAGTTGCTCGCCGAACTGGAGGGACCGGTACTCGCGCAGCACCTCCCAGAGCTGGCGGGACATCTCGGCGGCCGAGCGGAACCGGGCGCGGGGGTCGGCGTGGGTGGCGCGGTGGACGAGGCGGCGGAAGGAGTCGGGGGCGAGGCCGCGGGCCGGCTCGGCGCTCTCGGCCAGGCTCTGGAGGGTCGTGCCGACGGTGTAGAGGTCGCTGTCGACGTGCCAGCCGCGGCTGTGGATCTCCTCGGCGGGCGGGGCGAAGGACCTGGTGAAGACGTAGGCGGAGGTCCGGTCGCCGATGGCGCGGACCGCTCCGAGGTCGACGACCTTGATCGCGCGTCCGAAGTGGATGACGTTGGACGGTTTCATGTCGCAGTAGAGCAGGCCGCGTTCGTGCATGTACTGGAGGGCGCCGAGGATCATGCAGCCGTAGGTGAGGACGTGGTCGAGGCGCGGGCGGCCCTGGAAGATCCGCTCGGCGTCCTCGCTGTGGAAGAGCCGCTGCAGGTCGCGTCCGGCGATGTAGTCCATCACCAGGTAGCCGGTGGGGGTGCCGCCCGCGGCGGTGTGCTCGGCGTAGGTGACGAGGCGGACGATGTCCGGGTGGTGCAGGTCGGTCAGGGAGCGGCGCTCCTCCACGGCGTTGCGGCGGGCGAGCGCGTCCTGGGCGTCTATCAGGCCCTTGAGGACGACGCGGTGGCCGTCGGCGCGGGTGTCCTCGGCCAGGTACACCCAGCCGAGGCCGCCGCGGGGCAGGCAGCCGAGGACCCGGTAGTGGCCGTCGACCACGTCGCCCACGGCGAGCTGGGGCAGGAAGGAGTAGCGGGTGCCGCAGCGGGGGCAGCGCCCGGTGGCCCGGGCCGGCTGGCCGCCGTAGCCGACCCCGACGGTCATGGTGCAGCCGTTGGCGCCGCACCGGCGGCCGCCGGTGGGCGGCCGGGGTTCCTCGACGAGCAGCCCGCCACCGGGGGCGGGCACGTCGGGCAGCCGCACCAGCCCGTGCTGGTCGAGCTCGCCGACGCCGGCCACGGCGTGGGTGGGCCCGGGCGCGGGCCGCTCACCGGGGCCGGGGTGCTCGGCGGTTGCGGGCGGCTCGGCGGTTGCGGGCCGCTCGCCGGGAGCGGGTTGCTCGACGGCGGCGGGCCGCTCGCCGAGGACGGCCGGGGGTGCCGGGTGGGACGTCTGCGGCCGGTGCGGCGGCACGGGCTGCGGCCCGGAGCGTGCCTCGGACGGAGACCCTGAGCCGGACCGGGCCCACCCCTCAGGCGCTGCCTCGGTACGCGGCCGCGGCCCCGCCTCCGAACGCGCCTCCCAGGAGGGTGCCGAGCGCGGCTGCCCCGGGGCCTCGGACCGCGGCTCCCCCGGGTACTCGCGCAACGTCTGCCGCAGCGTCTCGGGCCGCGTCCGTCCCCGGGCGTCCGGCCGCGTCTGCCGCGGAGCGTCCGGCCGCGTCGGCCCCGCGGACTCGGGCGGCGCCGGGGCGGGCGTCGCCCCGGGGCGCGGCTCCGGTCGCGGCTCTGGCCGTGGCTCCGGGCGCGGCTCGTGGTGCCGGTGGCCGCAGGTGTCGCAGTATCCGGTGGCCATGATGTGGCCCGCGCAGCCGGGGCGGAGGCATGAGGTCATCGGCTGCCCTCCGCTCCGGGTGCCGTGCCGGAGCAGAAGCCGACGAACCGCCGGGCGGCGGCCTCCGCCTCGTCCACGTCGCAGGGGGTGTGGCGCAGCAGGGACAGGGCCAGTTCGTAGAGCCGGTAGGCCTCCACGACCCGGTCACCCCCCTCGGAGGCGGCCCGTTCGCGGCACAGCGGCCATTCGGCGGTCACGCGGCCGAGGAGTTCGTCGCGGCGGCGCAGCCGCTCGTCGAGGAGGGCGACCGCACGCTCCAGGCGCCGCCGGCGGCGGCCCGCGGCGCCCTCGAAGGTGAACAGCAGGTCGGCGTGGCGGGGTTCCGTCTCCCGTTCGGGGGTGTGCGCGACCCAGGCGCGCAGCATCCGGGTGCGCCGTACGCCCGAGTCGGCCCGGTCCAGCAGGTGCCGGGTGCCGGGGGCCGGCAGCACCCGGTCGCGGCGGTCCTCCAGAGCTGGCCCCAACTCGTCCACGATGTGGTCGAGTTCGCGGTGCAACCGGGCCCAGCGCTCGCCGAGGGGCCGCTCGACGAAGGACGCGACGGCTCGCTCCGCGCGGTCGCCCCGGCTCCGGAAGACCAGCAGCAGCCGGGCTCCCTGCCGGGCGAGCCGGTCCAGCAGGCCGAGCAGGGCGTCGGGTTCGGCCGCCTGGTCGACCCCGACGAGGACGGCGGCGAGGGGGACCCGCAGCGCACCGAGCCGTTCGGGCCGGGGCTCGCCGCGGATGCCCAGCCGTGCGGCGATGCGGTCCGTGACCTGAGTGACCGTCATGTTCCGTACCTCCAGGGCGAGGTCGTGGCCGCCAGCCGGGGGCACGGTCTCGGGCGGGTCCTGGCCGAAGGCGCTGGTGTTCCGCTGCGTGCGCAGTTCACGGTCGGCCAGGGTGACGGCGCGGGAGAGGGTCCAGGCGCGGTCGCTGCGAGCGGGGACGACGGTGACGAGCACCGGCCAGCCCTCGCCCCGGAACCAGGAGGCGAGTTCGGTGGCGAACGGCACGTCGAGCCGGTCGCCGGCGCCGGGCGCGCCGGTGCGCAGCGACGGGTCGACGGCCTCGGCGCCGTCGGTCCAGGCGGCGACCTGCGGCAGATGGCTGAGGATGGTCTCGGTGGGGCTCATGTAGCTGAAGAGGGAGCCCGGTCCCTCGTCGACGCTGAGGACGATGCCGATGACCTCGTCCGTCTCGTGGTCCACCACTCCCCCGCCGCTGAAGCCGATCTCGGCGAGTTCGCCGGGGGTCTCCGGACGCAGTTGCACCTGGTGGTCCCGGCCGCGGGCGGCGACGAGCGTGGCGCCGTGCCAGCGGCCGCCGTCGTCGCCCGCAGGGAAGCCGTACATGCTCACCGGTCCGTGCGGCGCGGCGAGCCGGTAGAGCCGGGTGGTGTGGGCGGCGGGCAGAGGCTCGGCCAGCCGCAGCAGGGCCAGGTCACCGCTGCGGTCGCCGAAGGTGTCCTGCTGTTGCGGCACGTACTCGTCCTCGCGGGCGGTGGCCGCCACGCCGGGCACGCCGGGTACGCCGACGAAGTGGACGACGTACGCCTGTCCGGGCCGGACCACATGGGCCGCGGTGAGCACGCGGTCAGGGGCGAGCAGCACCCCGGCGCCCAGGACCTGTCCGTCCGGCTCCTCGATGCGGGCCACCCAAGGTGGCGTCCGTAAGCGCGACTTGACGGCTCGCTCCCCCGTGCGCGTCATGTCACCCGAGGTTACTCTTCGTGCGTTTCCGGTACCACTGGTGTGCACGGGGTTCAGTGGCCGGATGGCTCCGCGCGTGCCTGCCAGCCGCTCCAGCGCCGTACGGTGACCGCGACCACCGGGCCGGCCGGCGGATCGTCCCGGTACTGCGGGTACTTGGCGCACAGCAGCCCGACGGCACGCGCGTGGGCCTGCCGTACGACCGGGTCGGCGGCGCCGGGAATCAGGACGCTCGCCTCGCCGTCGGCGCGGACCCACCACAGGTGGCCCCAGTCCTCGTCGTAGGCGTCGGCGAGCAGGCAGACCGCCGGGTGCGCGGCGATGTTGCGCAGCCGCTTGAGGCGGGCGGTGGTCTTCGGCTTGTGGTCGACGGCGGTCACGATCCGGTCGGCGGCGCCTCCCAAGGGCCCCTCCGCGCCTTCGAGAAGGCAGCCGGCGAAGACGACCGGCACCTGGTGCGGGCGGCCCTGCGCGTCCACCGTGGCCAGCCGGGCCACCCGGGCGGCGGTGAACCGGCGCCGCGCCTCCGCCTCGGCCAGTTGAGGCATCCTCGCTCCTCTCGCTCCCGGAACCCCTGAACCCCCGGCTCCTCGACCGCTCGCCTCCTCACCGCGGGTGCAGCGCGTCGAGTACGCCGAGCACGTCCGCGTCGGTGAGTTGCTCGAAGTCGTCGTACCACTGGCCGACGGCACTGAACGCGGCCGGGCGCAGCGGGCACAGGATGGTGTCGGCCTCGGCGGCGAGCCGGTCGAGGGAGTCCGGGGCGCCGACCGGGACGGCGAGGACGAGCCGGGCGGGCGCCCGGCGTCGTACATGACGCAGGGGGGCGCGTGCGGTGGCGCCGGTCGCGAGGCCGTCGTCGACGACGATCACGCTGCGGCCCTCCACGCGTGGCGGCGGACGGTCGCCGCGGTAGCGGCGCTCGCGCCGGTCCAGTTCCCGCCGTTCGCTCGCCACGGCCGGGGCGAGCCGCTCCTCGGTCAGGCCGAGCTGTCCGAGGGTGCCGGCGTCGAAGAGGGGCGGGTCGCCGGCGGCGAGGGCGCCGACGGCGAACTCGCGGTGGTGCGGTGCGCCGATCTTGCGGACGACGAGCACGTCGAGCGGGGCGTCGAGGGCCCGGGCGACGGGCTCGGCGACGGCGATGCCGCCGCGGGGCAGGGCGAGGACGACGGGGTCGGGCAGTCCGTCCCGCTCGCGCACTTCGCTCAGCAGGGCGGCCAGTCGCCGTCCGGCCTCGGTTCGGTCCCGGTAGCGCATGGGCTGGTCCTCCCGCCGGCCGCCGTGCTGCCCTCCCCGCACCTCCATGGTGCTACGGCGGCGCACCGGTCTGCCGGGCGTGCCGTGCTGCGCCAGGTGGCCATTCCGGGAGTTCCGCGCTGTGGGCGCACCCCCAAGATTCGAACACGCGAGCTATACACTCTGTGTATAGTCCCGGCATGGCTCTTTCGCGTTCCTCCGAGAAGAATCCGGCCTCGCCGCCCGCGCCCAAGAAGATGCGCGGACCCGGCCGAAGGTTGCGTCTGTCCGCGCTCGCGTCCGCCGCCGCCTGCCTGGCACTGACGGTGTCCGGCTGCGCGCAGGTCGACACGACCTCACCCGCGTCGGCGCGCGCCGAGGCCGGGCACGGGGGCGCGCACGGGGCGCAGGCGGCCCGGCTGGGGACGGTGGACTGCCGCGAGGCCAAGTGCATCGCGCTCACCTTCGACGCCGGGCCCAGCGAGAACTCGGCCCGGCTGCTGGACATCCTCAAGGAGAAGAAGGTGCCGGCCACCTTCTTCCTGCTGGGCAAGCGGCACATCGACACCTATCCGGAGCTGGTCGAGCGGATGGCGGCCGAGGGGCACGAGGTCGCGAGCCACACCTGGGACCACAAGATCCTCACCCGCATATCGGACGCGCGGATACGCGAGGAGCTGAAGCGGCCCGACGACGCGATCGAGCGGCTCACCGGGCGCAGGCCCACCCTGATGCGGCCGCCGCAGGGCCGTACGGACGCCGACGTGCACCGGATCGCCAAGGAGGAGGGCCTCGCGGAGGTGCTGTGGAGCGTGACCGCGAAGGACTACACGACCGAGGACTCGGCGCTGATCACCAAGCGGGTGCTCGACCAGGCGTCCCGGGACGGGATCATCCTGCTGCACGACATCTACCGGGGCACCGTGCCCGCCGTCCCTGGCATCATCGACGCCCTGAAGGCGCGCGGCTACGTCTTCGTGACGGTGCCTCAGCTGCTGGCACCGGGCAAGGCCGAGCCCGGCAAGGTGTACCGGCCCTGAGGCGGCGGCCCGCGAGCGGTGCGGCCATGGGCCAGACAGGTGACCCGTGGCCGAACGCACTGGTCGGCGGCGTCGATTGCCTACGATCGTGCTGTGCCCTTCTTCTCTCTCGAACGCACCGTGCCGCTCTCCGTCGAGGAGACCTGGCGCCGGCTGACACGATGGCCCCGCCACGGTGACGCGGTCCCGCTGACCCGGGTCACCTCGGTCCCGCCCGGACCGACCCGCGAGGGCACCCGCGTCGTCGCCCGGTCGGGCCTCGGCCCGCTCGCCTTCGAGGACCCCATGGAGGTCACCGTCTGGCGGCCGCCGGTGGACGGCGAGCCGGGGCTGTGCCGCCTGGAGAAGCGCGGCCGGGTGATCCTGGGCTGGGCGCAGATCGAGGTCCGCCCGGGCCCCGGCGGCCGGACCCGCGTGGAGTGGCAGGAGGACCTGCGGATCCGCTTCCTGCCGCACCTGTTCGACGACGTCGTACGGCACACGTCCCGCACGGTGTTCGGCCGCGCCCTCAACCACCTGCTGCGCCGGCCCTGAGCGACCGGCCGAGGGCCGTCAGCGGGCCCGCCGTAAGGACAGCCCGGCCGTTCAGGCCACCGAGCCGATCCGGCGGCCCGTCGGGCGCTTCGAGCGGTCGTGGTGGATGGGTGTGTGCGCGCCGGTCAGGGAGACGCCGCTGCCGCCGCGCCGGTTCGCGACGATCTCGGCCGCGATGGACAGGGCCGTCTCCTCGGGGGTGCGGGCGCCGAGGTCGAGGCCGATCGGGGAGCGCAGGCGGGCGAGTTCGAGGTCGCCGACGCCGACTTCGCGCAGGCGCTCGTTGCGGTCCAGGTGGGTGCGGCGGGAGCCCATCGCGCCGACGTAGGCGACCGGCAGCCGCAGGGCCAGTCGGAGCAGCGGTATGTCGAACTTGGCGTCGTGGGTGAGGACGCACAGCACCGTGCGGGCGTCGGTCTCGGTGCGCTCCAGGTACCGGTGGGGCCACTCGACGACGATCTCGTCGGCCTCCGGGAAGCGGGCCGGGGTGGCGAACACAGGCCGGGCGTCGCACACGGTGACGTGGTAGCCGAGGAACTTGCCGACGCGGACCAGCGCCGAGGCGAAGTCGATGGCACCGAAGACGATCATGCGGGGGGCGGGTACCGAGGACTCCACGAGGAGGGTGAGCGGGGCGCCGCAGCGGGAGCCCTGTTCGCCGATCTCCAGGGTGCCGGTGCGGCCCGCGTCCAGGAAGGCGCCGGCCTCGGCGGCGACCGTGCGGTCCAGTTCGGGGTGGGCGCCGAAGCCGCCCTCGTGGGAGCCGTCGGGGCGGACGAGGAGGGCCCGGCCCATCAGCTCGGCCGGGCCGTCCACGATCCGCGCGACCGCCGCCGCCTCC
The DNA here is from genome assembly GCF_033792105.1 of Streptomyces sp. WI03-4A. NCBI lineage: Bacteria > Bacillati > Actinomycetota > Actinomycetes > Kitasatosporales > Streptomycetaceae > Streptomyces > Streptomyces sp. WI03-4A. The sequence continues at coordinate 16,869 of NZ_JARAUO010000037.1, read as the reverse complement.
CCTCGCGCGGCGGCGGCCAGCGCGGCGGCGGCCACCGGCCGGGCGGGACCGTCCGCCCGGACCGGCACGACGAGGATGTCGATCACGCCGCCGCAGGTCAGGCCGACGGCGAAGGCGTCCTCGTCGCTGTACCCGAAGCGCTCCAGGACGGTCTCCCCGTCCTCGAGCGCCTGCCGGCACAGGTCGTACACGGCGCCCTCCACGCAGCCGCCGGAGACCGAGCCGATCGCCGTGCCGTCGGCGTCCACCGCGAGGGCGGCACCGGGCTGGCGCGGGGCGCTGCCGCCGACGGCCACCACGGTGGCGACGGCGAAGTCACGGCCCTGCTCGACCCACCGGTTCAGCTCGTCGGCGATGTCCAGCATCTGTCGGTCTCCTCACGGGGTTGCGTGGCAGGGGTGTTCGGCGGCCGCTAGTGGACGCCGAGCCAGCCCTCGATCGGGTTGAGCGCGAAGTAGATCAGGAAGACGACCGTCAGCCCCCACATGAAGGCGCCGATCTCGCGTGCCTTGCCCTGGGCGGTCTTGATGGCCACGTAGGAGACGACGCCCGCGGCGACACCGGTGGTGATGGTGTACGTGAACGGCATCAGCACGACCGTGAGGAACACCGGGATCGCGGTGGCCCGGTCGGCCCAGTCCACGTGCCGGGCGTTCATCAGCATCAGGGCGCCGATGACGACCAGGGCGGCGGAGGCGACCTCCTGCGGGACGATCGCGGTGACCGGGGTGAAGAACAGGCAGGCCGCGAAGAACAGTCCGGTGACGACGGAGGCGAGTCCCGTGCGGGCGCCCTCGCCGACACCGGTCGCCGACTCGATGAAGACGGTCTGGCCGGAGCCGCCCGCCACGCCTCCGATGGCACCTCCGGCGCCGTCGATGAACAGCGCCTTGGACAGGCCCGGCATCCGGCCCTTGTCGTCGGCGAGCCGGGCCTCGGTGCCGACGCCGATGATGGTGGCCATGGCGTCGAAGAACCCGGCGAGCACGAGGGTGAAGACGATCATTCCGACGGTCATGGCGCCGACGTTGCCCCAGCCGCCGAACTCCACGTGCCCGAAGAGCGAGAAGTCGGGCATCGAGACCGCGCTGCCGTGCAGTTCGGGCGCGCCGTTGGCCCACTGCCTGGGGTCGACGACGCCGAGCCCGTTGAGGACGGCGGCGACGACGGTGCCGGAGATGATGCCGATGAGGATGGCGCCGGGGATGTTGCGGGCCTGGAGCATGAAGATCAGCAGCAGCGTGCCGGCGAAGAGCAGGACCGGCCAGCCGGCGAGTTCACCGGCGGGGCCGAGGGTGACCGGGGTGGCCTTGCCCTGGTGCACGAAGCCGGCCTTGTAGAAGCCGATCAGGGCGATGAACAGGCCGATGCCCATGGTGATGCCGTGCTTGAGCGCGAGCGGGATCGCGTTCATGATCATCTCGCGTAGGCCGGTGACGACCAGCAGCATGATGACGACGCCGTACATCACGCACATGCCCATGGCCTGCGGCCAGGTCATCTCCGGGGCGACCTGGGAGGACAGGACGCCGGAGACGGAGAGGCCGGCGGCGAGGGCGAGCGGCACCTTGCCGACGAAACCCATCAGGAGCGTGGTGAAGGCCGCCGCGAACGCGGTCGCGGTGATCAGCGCCTTCTGGCCGAGCGTGTCCCCCGCCGCGTCCTTGCCGGACAGGATCAGGGGGTTGAGCAGGAGGATGTACGCCATCGCCATGAAGGTGGTGACGCCGCCACGGACTTCGCGCGAGACCGTGGAACCTCTCCTGGATATGTGGAAGTACCGGTCGAGCCAGGACCGCCCTGCCGGGACGCGGGTTCCTTCACCCGCGTCGTCGGCTGCGGTCCTGGGCTCCACTGACTGCTGGGTCATGGGGGCCATCTCCCAAGGTTCAAAGGGGCACCCGCGCAACCGCCTTTACGGGCACGGGATTTGGGAATGGACGACCCGGGGGACGGCCCGAGACGAACGTGTTGCCTGGTACTTCAAGGCCGCGAGCGGTGCGGTACTCGAAGGAGGGTTCCCCCGGGCGGCGCTGCGGAGTGTGTGACGTTCCCTGCGCCGCCCGGAGTGCTGTGGGGTGTTACGCGGTTCCCGTCAGGTGCTCGGGCCGTACCGGAGTGCGGTTGAGCTCCAGCCCGGTCGCGTTCCGGATCGCCGCGAGGACGGCCGGGGTGGACGACAGGGTCGGGGCCTCGCCGATGCCGCGCAGTCCGTACGGGGCGTGGTCGTCGGCGAGTTCGAGCACGTCGACCGGGATGGTCGGCGTGTCGAGGATGGTGGGGATCAGGTAGTCCGTGAAGGAGGGGTTCCTGACCTTGGCGGTCTTCGGGTCGACGATGATCTCCTCCATCACCGCCACGCCCAGACCCTGCGTCGTGCCGCCCTGGATCTGGCCGATGACGGAGAGCGGGTTGAGCGCCTTGCCGACGTCCTGGGCGCAGGCCAGTTCGATGACCTTGACCAGGCCGAGTTCGGTGTCGACCTCGACGACCGCGCGGTGCGCGGCGAAGGAGTACTGGACGTGCCCGTTGCCCTGGCCGGTGCGCAGGTCGAAGGCCTCGGTCGGCCGGTGCCGCCACTCGGCCTCGATCTCGACGGTCTCGCCCTCCAGCACGTCGGCCAGGTCGCCGAGGACCTCGCCGCCGTCGGTGACGACCTTGCCGCCCTCCAGCAGGAGTTCGGCCGTCGCCCAGGCCGGGTGGTAGGTGCCGAACTTGCGCCGGCCGATCTCCAGGACCTTCTCGCGGACCAGCTCGCAGGCGTTCTTCACGGCGCCGCCGGTGACGTACGTCTGCCGGGAGGCCGAGGTGGAGCCGGCGCTGCCGACCTGGGTGTCGGCGGGGTGGATGGTCACCTGGGCGACGCCGAGCTCGGTGCGGGCGATCTGCGCGTGGACGGTGACGCCGCCCTGGCCGACCTCCGCCATCGCGGTGTGCACGGTGGCGACGGGCTCGCCGCCCACGACCTCCATGCGCACCTTGGCCGTCGAGTAGTCGTCGAAGCCCTCGGAGAAGCCGACGTTCTTGATGCCGACCGCGTAGCCGACGCCCCGTACGACGCCCTCGCCGTGCGTGGTGTTGGACAGGCCGCCGGGCAGCTGCCGTACGTCGGCGCCCTCGCTGGACTCCCACTGGCGCTCGGGCGGCAGCGGCATCGCCTTGATCCGGCGCAGCAGTTCGGCCACCGGGGCCGGGGAGTCGACCGGCTGCCCGGTCGGCATGATCGTCCCCTGCTCCATCGCGTTGAACTGCCGGAACTTCACCGGGTCCATGCCGAGTTCGGCCGCCAGCTTGTCCATCTGCGCCTCGTAGGCGAAGCACGCCTGGACGGCGCCGAAGCCGCGCATGGCGCCGCAGGGCGGGTTGTTGGTGTAGAGGGCGATGGCCTCGATGTCGACGTCGTCGACGACGTAGGGGCCGACCGACAGGGACGAGGCGTTGCCGACGACGGCCGGGGAGGCGGAGGCGTAGGCGCCGCCGTCCAGGACGATCCGGCACTTCATGTGGGTCAGCTTGCCGTCGCGCGTCGCCCCGTGCTCGTAGTAGAGCTTGGCCGGGTGGCGGTGGACGTGCCCGAAGAAGGACTCGAACCGGTTGTAGACGATCTTCACCGGCTTGCCGGTGCGCAGTGCCAGCAGGCAGGCGTGGATCTGCATGGACAGGTCCTCGCGGCCGCCGAACGCGCCGCCGACACCGGAGAGCGTCATGCGCACCTTGTCCTCGGGCAGGCCGAGGACGGGGGCGATCTGGCGCAGGTCGGAGTGGAGCCACTGGGTGGCGACGTAGAGGTGGACGCCGCCGTCCTCCTCGGGCACGGCGAGGCCGGACTCGGGGCCGAGGAAGGCCTGGTCCTGCATGCCGAAGGTGTACTCGCCCCTGACGATCACGTCGGCGCGGCGGGCGGCCGCGTCCGCGTCGCCGCGGACGATCGGCTGGCGGTGCACGATGTTGGGGTGCGGGACGTGCCCGGCGTGGTGGTCGTCGCGGCCCTCGTGGACGAGGATCGCGTCCGGGGCGGTCGCGGATGCCTCGTCGGTGATGACGGGCAGTTCCCGGTACTCGACCTTGATCTTGGCGGCGGCGCGGCGGGCCGTCTCCGGGTGGTCGGCGGCGACGATCGCGACCGGTTCGCCGTGGTGGCGCACCTTGCCGTGGGCGAGGACCGGGGTGTCCTGGATCTCCAGGCCGTAGTTCTTCACCGCGGTGGGCAGGTCGTCGTAGGTCAGGACCGCGTAGACGCCCGGGGTGGCCAGGGCCTCGCCGGTGTCGATGGAGACGATCTCGGCGTGCGCGACGGTGGAGCGCAGGATCTGGCCCCAGAGCATGTCCTCGTGCCACATGTCGGACGAGTACGCGAACTCACCGGTGACCTTGAGGGTGCCGTCGGGGCGGAGCGTGGACTCGCCGATGCCGCCCTTGGTCTGCGAGCCCTGCGTGATCTTCGTAGGAGCGCCGTTGGCCGGCATGTCAGACCCCCTCGGACTGGCGGGCGGCGGCCAGGCGGACCGCGTCCATGATCTTCTCGTAGCCCGTGCAGCGGCACAGGTTGCCCGACAGCGCCTCGCGGATGTCCGCGTCGGTCGGGTTCGGGTTGCGCTCCAGCATCTCGTCGGCGGCGACGAGCAGGCCGGGGGTGCAGAAGCCGCACTGGACGGCACCGGCGTCGATGAACGCCTGCTGGATCGGAGCCAGTGCGGTGCCCTCGCCGGTCTGCGAGTCGGTGCCCTTGGCCTGCCAGCCCTTGGCTTCGTCCAGGGTGGTGCCGCAGGCGCCGCTCGCGCAGCCGCCCTCGGCGCGCTGGCGGGCGAAGTCGGCGAGGCCCTCGACGGTCACGACGTCGCGGCCCTCGGCCTGGCCGGCCGCGACCAGGCAGGAGCAGACCGGGACGCCGTCCAGGCGCACGGTGCAGGAGCCGCACTCGCCCTGTTCGCAGGCGTTCTTGGAGCCGGGCAGGCCGAGGCGCTCGCGCAGCACGTACAGCAGGGACTCGCCCTCCCAGACGTCGTCGGCCTCCTGCGGACGTCCGTTGACGGTGAAGTTGACGCGCATTACGCAGCTCCCTCAGATGCGCGGCGGGCGCCGCGGTACGACTCCCAGGTCCAGGTGAGCGTCCGGCGGGCCATCACACCGACCGCGTGGCGGCGGTAGCTCGCGGTGCCCCGGACGTCGTCGATCGGGTTGCAGGCGCCGGAGCACAGCTCCGCGAACTGCTTGGCGACCGACGGGGTGATGATCTTTCCGTTGTCCCAGAAGCCGCCCTCCTCCAAGGCCGCGTTCAGGAACTCCTCGGCGGTCTTGGCCCGCACGGGCGTGGGCGCGGCCGAGCCGATACCGGTGCGCACGGTCCGGGTCGCGGGGTGCAGCGCGAGGCCGAAGGCGCACACGGCGATCACCATGGCGTTGCGGGTGCCGACCTTGGAGTACTGCTGCGGGCCGTCGGCCTTGGCGACGTGCACGGCGCGGATCAGCTCGTCGGGCTGCAGGGCGTTGCGCTTGACGCCGGTGTAGAAGGCGTCGATCGGGATCAGCCGGGTGCCGCGGGCCGCCGACTCCACCTCGACCTCGGCGCCCGCCGCGAGCAGCGCGGGGTGGGCGTCGCCGGCGGGCGAGGCCGTGCCGAGGTTGCCGCCGACGCCGCCGCGGTTGCGGATCTGCGGGGAGGCGACCGTGTGCGAGGCGAGCGCGAGGCCCGGCAGCTCGGCCCGGAGGTTCTCCATGATCCGGGTGTACGGGACGGAGGCGCCCAGCCGTACGGTGTCCTCGCCGACCTCCCACTCGTAGAGGTCGCCGACGCGGTTGAGGTCGAGCAGGTACTCGGGCCGGCGGTGGTCGAAGTTGATCTCGACCATCACGTCGGTGCCACCCGCAATCGGCACAGCGGTGGGGTGCTCGGCCTTCGCGGCGAGCGCCTCCTCCCAGCTGGCGGGGCGAAGGAAGTCCATGACCGGCTCTCTTCTTCGTCTCGTGAGTCGTAACAGATGAGCCAATCCGTGTGCGGCGGGCCCGGCTCGTTCATGTGCTGTTAACGCGGAGTGGACTCAGTACACCGCTGCGTACTCCGGCGGGGTCAGTCACCGAAACCATGAAGGAGTTGGCTGGCCACGGCGGGCATCTTGTAGATTCGTATGAACGGAGGTCATCGGTCACCTCTCCGAATTCCCCGGGAAACGCGGGAGGCGGCCCGGACGGCCCCGTCCGGCCGGCCCGCGCACCCGCGCACCGGGTGACTCACGGGTCCCTCCCACCGGGATTCATCGTAGTTTTCGAGACAAAGGACGGCGGCGACGAGATGCGGCTGCGCGCACTGCTGGACACCGACGCGCTGGGGCTGCGGCTGCTCGGCGGCGAGGACGAGCTGGACCGCTCCGTACGCGGGGTCATGACCACCGACCTGCGCGACCCGAGCCGCTACCTCTCCGGCGGGGAGCTGGTGCTCACCGGCCTGGCCTGGCGGCGGGACGCCCACGACTCCGAACCGTTCGTACGCCTCCTGGTGCAGGCCGGGGTGGCGGCGCTGGCGGCGGGCGAGGCCGAGCTGGGCGATGTGCCCGACGACCTGGTCCTGGCCTGCGCGCGGCACCGGCTGCCGCTGTTCGCGGTGCACGAGTCGGTGGCGTTCGCCTCGATCACCGAGCACGTCGTACGGCAGGTCTCCGGCGAGCGGGCCGGCGACCTGGCGGCGGTGGTGGACCGGCACCGCCGGATGATGACCTCGGGCCCGGCGGGCGGCGGCCCCGACGTGGTGCTCGACCTGCTCGGCACCGACCTGGACCTGCGCGCCTGGGTGCTCTCGCCCACCGGCCGGCTGATCGCGGGCTCGAAGCTCGGCGGCCCGGCGCTGCCCGCCGAGACCTGCGCGGGCCTGGCCGCCGAGCACCTGGCCGCCGCCCGCACGGGCCGCCGCGGACCGCACCGCGTCCTGCTCGCCGGGACGACGTACTCCCTCTTCCCGATCCGCTCCTCCGGGCGCGCCCCGCAGGCCGCCCGCGACGTGCGCGAGTCGGTGCTGTCGGACTGGCTGCTGGCGGTCGAGGCGGACGCCGGGGACTGGCCGGAGGAGCGCCTGGACCTGCTGCAGGGCGTCACCCAGCTGATCGCCGTCGAGCGGGACCGCCGTGACGCGGCGCGCACCGTCCGCCGCAGGCTCGCGCAGGAGGTGCTGGAGCTGGTGCAGACGGGTGCCGCGCCCGCCGAGATCGCCGCCCGGCTGCGGGTCGCGGCGCCGGTGCTGCTGCCCGGGCTCGGCGCGGCCCCGCACTGGCAGGTGGTCGTGGCCCGGGTCGAGTGGGAGGGAGCCGAGGTCGAGGGCGGTCCGGTGGCGCAGTCGCTGCTGGAGGAGATCCTGGTCGACCCGCTGGCCACTGGCCCCGAACCCTCGGACCGGATCGCCGTCGCCCACACCGGGGACGAGGCGATCGCCCTGGTCCCGCTGCCCGCGGTGACCGCAGAGCACGACGGCTCGGAGACCGGCCTGCTCGCCGACGCGCTGCTGCAGACCGTACGGGAACCGCTGTCGGCGGGCCTGAACGACGACGGGCGGCTCACCCTCGGCGTCAGCGCGGCCGTGCACTCCGCCGAGGGGCTGCGCGGCGCCCTGGAGGAGGCCCGGCACGCCCGCCGGGTCGCCGCGGCCCGTCCCGGCCGGGTCTGCGCGGCCGGCCACCAGGAACTGGCCAGCCACGTCCTGCTGCTGCCGTTCGTCCCGGACGACGTCCGCCGCGCCTTCACGGCCCGCCTGCTGGACCCGCTGAAGGACTACGACCGCCGCCACCGCGCCGAGCTGATCCCGACCCTGGAGGCCTTCCTCGACTGCGACGGCTCCTGGACCCGCTGCGCCACCCGGCTCCACCTGCACGTCAACACGCTGCGCTACCGGGTCGGGCGGATCGAGCAGTTGACGGGGCGTGACCTCTCGCGCCTGGAGGACAAGCTGGACTTCTTCCTGGCCCTGCGCATGAGCTGAACCCGGCGGGGCGTGACGCCGGGCGATCAAGTCACGCCATCGGGCCCCTACTTTGTGAAAACTTTCACCCACCCTCTTGGCCCGGCACCGGCATTGGTGCTGGAATGCCGCCACCACTCAACAGCTCAACGGCGTGCTCGGGGAGGGCAACGTGGCGCATTCCGCCATGTCTGGTAATGGAACGACCGCCGGTGACGATCCACTCCAGACCGCGGTATGGCGGTTGCGCTCGCGGGCCTGCTGGGCCGACGCCGCGGCCCTGCTGCCACCGGACACCCCGGCCCTGGCCCTGCAGCGGGCCACGCTGCTGGTCGAACGGTGCCTGTACACCGAGCGGGGCTGGGAGGAGGCGGAGGACGCCCTGCGCACGGCCGAGGCGCTGGCGCACACCGACGAGGAGCGCGGGGCGGCCGCCTGCGAACGCGGCCAGCTCGCCTACGCGGCCACCCTGCACGGGGTACGCGACCGGGCGGACGAGGCGCGGGCGGCACTGGGCCGGGCGGCGGCGCTGATCGCCCCGGGGGCCGCGGGCCGGGCGCTGCTGGACTTCCGCCGGGGCCTGCTGGCCGAGAACCTGGCCCGCTCCCCGCAGGCGGCCCGTGCGGCCTACCGCCGGGCGCACGCGGGCGCCACCGCGCACGCCGACCCGCTGCTGCTCTCCTTCACCTGGCGCCATCTGGCCGGACTCGCCCTGCGGGACGGCGAGTTGACCGAGGCACGGCACGGCTTCGCCGAGTCCCTGCGGATCCGCGAGGAGCTGGGCTACCTGGTGGGCACGGCCCCGGCGCTGGCCTCCCTGGCGGACGCGGAGTCCGAGCCGGAGGCGTCCCGGCTGCGGGAGGAGGCCGGACGGCTGTTCCGGCTGCTGGGGGGCGTACCGACCTGGCTGGCCCGCCAGTTGGCGCCGCCGGCTCCGGGGGCGGCCACGGCGTAGCCGGGGCCGAGGGCGCACTCAGAGGCAACTGAGAGCTTCCTGTGCCACGCTGGCGCGCCCCGAGCCCCCGCCCCCCTCAGGAGTGTCCCCATGAGTCTGGTCAACGGCCTGCCGGCCCATGTGCTGCTGGTGCACGTCGTCGTCGTGCTGATACCGCTGACCGCGCTGGCGCTGGTGGCCGCCGCACTGTGGCCCCGGGCGGCCCGCCGGCTGGGGGTGCTGCTGCCCGGGCTCGCCCTCGCCGCCCTGGTCAGCGTGCCCCTGACCACCCAGGCCGGCGAATGGCTCGAGCGGCACGTCGAGGCCGACGCGCTGGTCCGGCGGCACACCGAGCTGGGCGACGGGCTGCTGCCGTGGGCGCTGGGCCTGTTCGTCCTGGCGGCGGTCGTGTGGTGGACGGCGCGCGGCACGAAGAGGGCGGTGCCCGGCGAGGACCTGGAGTCGACGGGTTCGACGGGTACGGCGCGCGCCGGCCGGACGGCGGCGCTGCCGGTGCGGATCGTGGTCGCCGTCCTGTCGCTGGCCGTGGCGGCCGGGGCGGTCGTCGACGTGTACCGGATCGGTGACTCCGGCGCGAAGGCGGCCTGGCACGACGCCTACTCGAAGAGCGCGCACGGCTCGGGGGACGGTTCCTGAGCAGTCGTGCCCCGGGCGCGGAACCGGAGACAGTCGTCTGCAGACGGTCGAATGCAGACGGTCGACCGGAAACAGTCGACTGAAGACGGTCGACCGGGGACGGGAACCCTGGAGACCTGACGCGGCACGCGGAAGCGTCAGACCGCGCCGGCGAAGTGCTCGCCGACCAGGCCGCGCACCACGTCGAGGTCGCGTGCGACGAGCGCGTCCAGCAGCGCCGTGTGCTCCGCCGCGTCCGCCAGCAGGTCCGCCCGGCGCTGCCGGACCGGTCCCCCGACCAGCGGCCACTGCGCGCGCCGGTGCAGGTCGTCAGCGACCTGCACGAGCTGCTCGTTGCCGGAGAGGGACAGCATCGCGCGGTGGAAGGCCCGGTCGGACTCGGCGTACGTCGCGGGGCAGCCGGAGGAGGCGGCACGCACCGTCGCCTCGGCGACCGGACGCAGGGCGGCCCACCGCTCCCCGGGCACCGTACGGGCGAGCCGCAGCATCACGGGGACCTCGATGAGCGCCCGCACCTCGGCCAGCTCGGCCAGTTCCCGCGCCCCCCGTTCGACGACCCGGAAGCCGCGGTTGGGCACGACCTCGACGGCGCCCTCCAGCGCGAGCTGCTGCATGGCCTCGCGCACCGGTGTCGCGGACACCCCGAACCGCTCGCCGAGCACCGGCGCCGAGTAGACCTCGCCGGGCTTCAGCTCGCCCGCCACCAGGGAGGTGCGCAGCGCGTCCAGGATCTGGCCGCGCACCGAGGAGCGCTGCACGACCCGCGGCCGCGGGAGCGGCGCCTCGCCGTGCGTGTGCTCGCCCCGGACGCCCGGCAGGCCGGCGTCGCGCTCGCGGACCGGGTCGGCCGCGCGCGCCTGCGCCGGCACCCGGGCGGCAGCGCCCTGCGGCCCGGCGTGGGCCCGCGCCTCGGCGGCGCCCTGCACGCCCTGTTCCACGGGCTCCTCCTCCGGGCCGCCGGCACTTAGGGGTCATTAACGGCGGGTTGTTACTTGTCCGTCAAGCACCTTAGGCGCACAAGGCGGCACTTCAAACTTCCCGACGAGTGAGTAAGGTTAGGCTTACCTGCACAGCCCGCCCCCGCCCCTGGACCGGAGGGACCGCCATGCCCGCTGCGGCCTCGCCGCTCTCCGTCGCCTACGCCCGCCTCGCCGGGACCGGCGCCGGCCCGGCCGTGACCGTGCTCGGACCGGCGGATCCGCTGCCGCGGGGTGACGGATGGCTCACCACCGCCGGGCTCGCGCGGCGGTTGCGAGCTCGACGCCTTCCTCGCCTGGGACGAGGCGCAGGTGCTGCGGGACCACGGGCGCCCCGCCCGGCCGGACGTCGTGGCCGGCTTCGGTCTGCACCGCTACGCGTGGCCCGCCTCCCTGCTGATCACCGTTCCGTGGTTCCTGCACCGCCGGGTGCCCCGGCTGCCCGTGACGCATGTCTCCTACGACCGCGTCGCCGGACGCATGGCCGTGCGTCCCGCCTCCTTCGCCTGCCTGCCCGGCGACCCGGCGGCCGCGCTGCCCGGCGCCGTCGTGGTCGACGACGAGGAGGCGCTGCGGGCCGAGGTGCGCGCGGCCGTCGCCGAGCACCTGGAGCCGGTGCTCGCCGCCTTCGGGCCGCGGATGCGGCGGCGCGGGCGGGCGCTGTGGGGCATGGCGACCGACGAGGTCGTGGAGGGGCTGTGGTACGTCGCCCGGCTGCTGGGCGGGACCGAGGAGGCGCGGGCGGTGCGGGAGCTGGAGCTGCTGCTGCCGGGGGCGACCCGGCCGTACGTGGGCGCGGCCGCGTTCCGGGTGCTGACCGGGCCGGCCGGCGAACCGCTGCCCACCCGGGACCGGGCGAGCTGCTGCATGTTCTACACCGTCCGGCCGGAGGACACCTGCGCCACCTGCCCGCGCAGCTGCGACAGTGACCGTGTCGCCAAGTCGACTGCCGGGGCGGCCGCCTGAGGGACCCTCAGGTCGGCGGCGGGCACCCGGTCGACTAAGATCACCGCGATCGAGCCACCCGTGTGCCGGACAATAGTTCACAACTTCCTCACAGCCCTCGGGAACTTTCCCGGGAACCATCCGTACGGGTAGTCTTGTTCGAACTCAACTTCCGTCCCTCATACGGCAGTTCGAGCAGAACGTCGCCCTGGGCATCCCCTTGCACCTCCTTGGCGGCCTCTTGCCCCGAAACCCCCTGAGGGCCGTCGGGAGTGGGCCACTATGGCGGGCGTTACGCCCTATCCCAATGCAAGGGACCCCTGATGAGACTGACCGACATATCGCTGAACTGGCTGCTTCCCGGCGCCGTACTGCTCCTGGGCATGCTGGCGGCGGTTGCGGTGCTCGCGCGCGGAAAGCGCTCCTCCGGGGAGAACGCGAGCGCGGACGACTCGTGGGAGCGCAGCGAGGAGCGCCGCCGGCGCAAGGAGGCCGTCTACGGCACGGCCTCCTACGTCCTCCTCTTCTGCTGTGCGGCGGTGGCGGCCGCGCTGTCCTTCCACGGCCTGGTCGGCTTCGGTGAGCAGAACCTGGGCCTGACCGACGGCTGGCAGTACCTGGTGCCGTTCGGCCTGGACGGCGCGGCGATGTTCTGCTCCGTCCTGGCGGTGCGCGAGGCCAGCCACGGCGACGCGGCCCTCGGCTCCCGGATACTCGTGTGGATGTTCGCCGCGGCGGCGGCCTGGTTCAACTGGGTGCACGCGCCGAGGGGCGTCGGCCACGCGGGCGCACCGCAGTTCTTCTCCGGCATGTCCCTGTCCGCCGCCGTGCTGTTCGACCGGGCGCTGAAGCAGACCCGCCGGGCCGCGCTGCGCGAACAGGGCCTGGTGCCGCGCCCGTTGCCGCAGATCCGGATAGTGCGCTGGCTGCGTGCCCCCCGCGAGACCTACAAGGCCTGGTCGCTGATGCTCCTCGAGGGCGTGCGCAGCCTGGACGAGGCCGTCGAGGAGGTCCGCGAGGACAGCAGGCAGAAGGAGGAGACCCGCCGGCGCAGGCGCGACCAGCAGCGCATGGAACGCGCCCAGCTCAAGGCCATCAGCCGGGGCCACCGCGGCTTCGTCGGCCGCGGCGGCGGCCGGCAGGCCGAGGTGCAGGCGGTGGAGCGCGCCCCCGCGCAGGCGACCGCGGAGCCTGCCATATCCGCGCCGGAGCAGCTGCCCGTACGCTCTCGGCCCTCCCTTCAGCCGGTCCGCAAGAGCGCTGAGCCCGTCACCGTCGACCTCACCGCGGAGGACGACACGATGGCTCTGCCGCGCCTGGACTCGCTGGAGCGCAAACTGAAGGACCTGGAGCAGCAGTTCGGCTAGGCGTCAGGAACGTCCAGCACGCCCGGCACACGGGCGGCCGGCATCGGGGCGGGGGCGCGACCATCAGGGGTCGCGCCCCCGCCCCGTGTCCGTACGGACCGCCCTCAGGCGGCCTCGGCGCCCAGTTCGAACCACACCGACTTGCCCACCCCGTGCGGCCGGACGCCCCAGGCGTCCGCCAGGGACTGCACCAGGAGCAGGCCCCGGCCGTGCGTGTCCTCGGTCAGGTCGGGCACCCGCAGGAGCGGCCTGCGGGACACGAAGTCCCGTACCTCCACCCGCAGTCCACGCGCCGAGACGACCGCGATCAGCACGGCGTCGGCGTCGGTGTGCACGAGCGCGTTGGTCACGAGTTCGCTGGCGAGCAGTTCGGCGATCTCCGAACGGCCGGGCCTGCCCCAGTGCCGCAGCAGTTCGCGCAGTTCCCTGCGGGCCTCGGGCACCGCCCTGAGGTCCGCGCGCCCCAGTCTGCGTCTGAGCGGTGGCGGGTGCGCCGCTTCGGTGATGGTGTCGGACTCTTCCCCCGTCTTCGCCGAGGAGGCCCCGATGGCCACGGGACCGCCCCCTCGTGCCTGCCTCTTCATGACCCCCGCCCGCACGCTGCTTGACCCTGCCCCTCCTGGTCGAACACGTTCACGGGGATCCTTGCCCAACGGGCCACCGGGCAGTCCTGGTGGCTCATGGACGTCCCTCTGTTCGGCCACGGCCGGCCGCCCTCTCGCCCGGCCCGCCGACCCCGTCCGGGCGGTGTCCCGCCCGGCAGGGCCGCCGTACCGTGCCCCGGGGGCCCCAGCACGGACGGTCACAACCGTCCGGCACGCGCCGCAGACGGTCCGTCACGGGGCGTGAAACTGGCCGGAAAACGTCCCTTGAGGCCCCGGTTCAGGGCCTGGGCACGTTGCGCAGGTTGGAGCGGGCCATCTGGAGCATGCGGCCGACACCGCCGTCCAGCACGATCTTCGAGGCCGACAGCGCGAACCCGGTCACCATCTCGGCGCTGATCCTCGGCGGGATCGACAGGGCGTTGGGGTCGGTGACGATGTCCACCAGCGCCGGCCCCTTGTGCTTGAAGGCGTCCCGGAGCGCCCCGGCGAGCTGCTTGGGCTTCTCCACCCGCACCCCGTAGGCGCCGCAGGCCCGGGCGACGGCCGCGAAGTCGGGGTTGACGTTGGTGGTGCCGTACGAGGGCAGACCGGCGACCAGCATCTCCAGCTCGACCATGCTGAGCGAGGAGTTGTTGAACAGCACCACCTTGACCGGCAGGTCGTACTGGACCAGCGTCAGGAAGTCGCCCATCAGCATGGCGAAGCCGCCGTCGCCGGACATGGAGATCACCTGCCGGCGCCGGTCGGTGAACTGGGCGCCGATCGCCATGGGCAGGGCGTTGGCCATGGAGCCGTGCGAGAAGGAACCGATGATCCGGCGGCGGCCGTTGGGCGAGATGTAGCGGGCGGCCCAGACGTTGCACATGCCGGTGTCGACGGTGAACACGGCGTCGTCGTCGGCGGTCTCGTCGAGCACCGCGGCCACGTACTCGGGGTGGATCGGGATGTGCCGGTCGACCTTCCGGGTGTACGCCTTGACCACGCCCTCCAGCGCGTCGGCGTGCTTCTTCAGCATCCGGTCCAGGAAGCGCCGGTCGGTCTTCTCCCGCACCCGCGGGATCAGGCAGCGCAGCGTCTCGCGGACGTCGCCCCACACGGCCAGGTCGAGCCGGGAGCGGCGGCCGAGGACCTCGGGCCGCACGTCGACCTGCGCGATCCGCACGTCGTCGGGCAGGAAGGCGTTGTACGGGAAGTCGGTGCCGAGCAGGATCAGCAGGTCGCACTCGTGGGTGGCTTCGTAGGCGGCGCCGTACCCGAGCAGCCCGCTCATACCGACGTCGTACGGATTGTCGTACTGGATCCACTCCTTGCCGCGCAGCGCGTGGCCCACGGGCGACTTGACCAGCTCGGCGAACCGCATGACCTCGGCGTGCGCGCCGGCCGTGCCGCTGCCGCAGAACAGGGTGACCCGGCCCGCCTGGTCGATCATCTCCACGAGCCGGTCGATCTCGGCGTCGCCGGGCCGCACGGTGGGCCGGGAGGTGACCAGGGCGCTCTGCGCCGCCTTCTCCGGGGCGGGCTCGGCGGCGATGTCACCGGGCAGCGAGACCACGCTCACGCCGCTCTGCCCGACCGCGTGCTGGATCGCGGTCTGCAGCAGCCGGGGCATCTGCTTGGCGCTGGAGATCAGCTCGCTGTAGTGGCTGCACTCCTGGAACAGCCGGTCCGGGTGGGTCTCCTGGAAGTAGCCGAGGCCGATCTCGCTGGAGGGGATCTGCGAGGCGAGGGCCAGCACCGGCGCCATGGACCGGTGGGCGTCGTACAGGCCGTTGATGAGGTGCAGGTTGCCCGGGCCGCAGGAACCGGCGCAGGCCGTCAGGTGCCCGGTGATCTGCGCCTCGGCACCGGCCGCGAAGGCCGCCGTCTCCTCGTGCCGTACGTGGATCCAGTCGATGGCGGCGTTGCGGCGCACGGCGTCCACGACGGGGTTGAGGCTGTCGCCCACGACGCCGTACAGACGGCGCACGCCCGCGCGGACGAGGATGTCGACGAACTGCTCGGCGACGTTCTGTCTGGCCATGGCTCGCGTCTGCCCCTTCGCTGTCCCGGGAACCGCCCCTCCCGGTCCATCAATCCACAGGGTCCGCGATCACGCCTCCCACACAGCCGCCGCCGTACGGTCGTCGGCGTAGCCCTTCACCCGCACCTGGACGTCCGCCAGGAACGCGGCGAGGCCGGGCGGGGTGCGGTCGGACCAGCGGCGGGCCAGGTAGGCGCAGAGCGCGGGCTCACCGCGCAGCGGCTCGGCGAACCCCTCCGTGCCCATCACGAGCACATCACCCGGGCGGGCTACCGAGGCGCGGAACCGGAACGGCTCGCGCGGCGGCTCCGGCGCCGGCTCGTACGGGCTCGGCGGGGTCGGGATGCCGAGGTCCATGGTGAGCCGGTCGCCCTCCGGGGTCTCGGCGGGCGGTGAGCCGAAGCTCAGGACGGGTTCACCGGTGGTGTCGGCGGGCGCGACCCGCGGCTCGATGTCCTGCCACTCGCCGTCCCGCAGCCGGAACAGACCGCCGTCGCCGACGCCGAAGAACACCCGGGTACGGCAGTCGGGGTCGGCGGGCAGCAGCAGGCAGCGCAGGCTCGCCGCGTACTCCTCCGGGTCGAGGTCCTGCTCCACGGCACTGGCGCGCAGCTTGCCCAGACCGCGGTCGGTCAGCCGGTGCAGACCCGACTTCAGGTCGCCGCGCCGCCCCGCCCTGATGTCCTCCGCCAGCCGCTGGTGGCTGCGGCCCACGGCCCGCCCGATCAGCTGGCACGCCTCGGCCGCCGCCAGCTGGGCGTACGGCGTGGCCCGGGCGCCGGTCGCCACCGCCACGAGCACCAGCGCCTGCTCCCCCGTCCCGAACCGCGCGGTGAGCAGCGCGTCCCGTCGCTGCTCACCCCGGTACCGCGCCGAGTCCCCGCGCAACGACACCGCACGCAAGGTGCAGGCCCCGTACCGGGCCCCGTCCAGCACGGTGTCGGGAACCAGCTCGGCGAGATCGTCCGGATCGACGGCGGGAAGCGCGGTGGGCTCGGGGTCGTAGGTGGGCGGCCCGGAGCCCACGTAGTCGAGGGATGAGGGGGGTGGGGACGGGAGGGGTGCGGGGTCGGGGACGGGAGGCGCTGAGGGGGTGGCGGGGACGGGTGGGGTGAGCGGGGTTGCGGGGGCGGCCGGAGACCGGGAGCCCGCCGGAGGCGCGGGGGTGGCCGGGGTTGCGGGGGCGGCCGGAGACCGGGAGCCCGCCGGGGTGACGGTGGCCGGGGGCACGGGGCCGGCCGGCGGGTGCGAGTCCGCCGGGGGCGCGGGTGTCGACGCGGCGGGCGGGGAGGCCCAGGGAGCGGCGGTGGCGGGTGCGGCGGGCAAGGACGTCCAGCGGGCCGGTCGCGGAGGCGGCGTGCCCTGCCCGGTGCCGGGGCGCTGGCGAGGTTGCTGGAACGCGCAGACGAGTCCGGCGTACCG
>NZ_JARAUO010000036.1:16749-101241 GCF_033792105.1 Streptomyces sp. WI03-4A | reverse complement strand
ACGCGATGCCGGGCGGCGGCCACCGCTGGCGGGCCGGGGCCCGGCAGCACCTGGCCCTGCGGCCGGCGGACGCCGCCGCCGCGCGGCACGGCACGGAGCAGGTGGCGCGCCGGGTGGCGGCGGCCCTGGCGGAACACCCGGACGTGCTGCTGGCCTACTGGGACGAGGGGCTGGCCCGGCTGGTGGTGACGGCCACCGAGGAGCGGTTCGGCGACCGGGTACTGGACCGGGCGCAGGAGGTGGCGGAGCGGCACGGCCTCGAGCTGGCGGCGGACGCGGGCCCGGAGGAGATCACGCACCCGGCCGACCCGGTGGCGGTGCGGGTGGCCGCGACGGCCCTGGCCGCGGACGTGCTCGGCACCGGTGCGGCGCTCACGGCGTACGCGCTGCGGCTGCCGCCGTCGCCGCGCGCCGTGACCGCGGCGGTGACGTTCCTGCGGGAGAACCCGCGGGTCCGTCGCGTGCTGCGCGGGACACTCGGCGGGCCGGGTATGGATCTGGCGCTGGCCTGCGCGAACGCCGCGGCGCACGGCGCCGGGCAGACCCCGTCGTCCCTGGTGCTCGACGGCGCGCTGCGGGGCTGCCAGCTCGCCGAGGCGGTGGCGCGGGCCGCCGCCTTCGACGCCGTGCACGACGAGCTGTGCGCGCCGGAGCGGGTGAGCGTGGGCGCGGACGGGGCGCCGCGGCCGGCGCCCCGGGTGACCCCGGCCCAGGAGTACGCGGCGCACGCGGCGACCGGCAGCGTGCTGGGCGCGCTGGCGACGCTGCTGGTCAAGCACGACGCGACGGAGGCCGCGGAGGCGGTGCTGGCCGGTTCCCCGAAGGCGGCGCGCTACGGCCCCGCCGTCTTCCACGCGGTGCTGGGGGGCATGCTGGCCCGGTCCGGGGTGCTGGTGCGCGATCCGGAGCGGCTGCGGCAGCTCGAGCTGGTGGGCACGGTCGTCCTGCACCCGAGTGCGCTGCGCGGGGCGGACGGCGAGGCCGATCCGTGGGTGGAACCGGTGCTGGACGCGGCACGGCGGGCCGGACTGCGGGTCGTCGTGGTGGACGATCCGGTGCTGGAGGACTTCACGGGACTGGCCGACCAGGTGGTGGACGCCCGGCGGCCGCTGGACGACGTGGTGTACGAGCTGCGCCAGGACGAGCGGGCGGTGCTGACCGTCGCCCGGCTGCGCTCGGCGGAGGAACGGGACGTCTTCGCGGGGTTGCGGGCGAGCGACGTGGCGGTGGCGCTGGCCGATCCGGCCGGTGCCGTGGTGTGGGGCGCGGACGTGCTGGCCCTGCACGGTCTGCAGGACGTGTGGCGGCTGCTGACGGCGGTCCCGGCGGCCCGCACGGTGGGCCGCCGTTCACAGATGCTGGCGCGCTCGGGCGCGGCGCTCTCCGGGCTGCTCGTGGCGATCGGCGAGTCCGGTGGCGGCCGCGGGCGCCTGTCGGTGCTGCCGGGCCTGCGGCACGCGCCGGTGGACGTTGGCGCCGCGGGCGCCCTGCTGTCCGGGGCGCGGGCCGCGCTGTCCGTGGCGGTGGCCGGGGCTCCGCACCCCCGACCCCGGGTGCACTGGCACGAACTGGACCCGCGGGAGGCGCGCGAACGGCTGGAACGGGAGTCGGAGGCCGGTACGCCCACGCCGCTGCGGCGGGCGGGCGAGGGGGTGCGGGGCGCCGTCCGCGCCGTGACGCGGCACCCGGCCGTCGCCCCGGCGCGCTGGACCGTGGAGCTCGGCCAGGCGGTGCGGGGCGAGCTGCACGACCCGCTGACGCCGGTGCTGGCCGTCGGTTCGGCGGCGTCGGCGATCCTCGGCTCGGTGGTGGACGCGTTGCTCGTCGTGGGAGCACTCGACCTGAACGCGCTGGTGGGGGGCGTGCAGCGGCTGCGCGCCGAGCGGGCGCTGTCCGGTCTGGTGGCGGAGCAGAAGCAGAAGGCGCGGGTGGCGCCGCCGGAGAGCGAGGCGCCGGCGGGCGGCACCCGCACGGTGGACGCCGGGCGGCTCGAGCCGGGCGACGTGATCGAGCTCAAGGGCGACGACGTCGTCCCGGCGGACGCGCGCCTGCTGTGGGAGGACGGCCTCGAGGTCGACGAGTCCGCGCTGACGGGCGAGTCGCTGCCGGTGCAGAAGCAGACCGATCCGACGCCGCACGCGCCGGTGGCGGACCGGCACTGCATGGTGTTCGAGGGCACGACGGTGGTGGCCGGGCAGGCCCGGGCGGTGGTGGTGGACACCGGCGACCGGACGGAGGCCGCTCGTGCCGTCCACCTGGCCGCGCGGACGCCCCCGGCGGGCGGTGTGCAGGCCAGGCTGCAGGAGCTGACCCGCAAGGCGCTGCCGTGGACGCTCGCGGGCGGCGCGGCGGTGACCGGCGTGGCGCTGCTGCGCGGTACGCCGATCCGGGAAGCGGTCAGCGGCGGGGTGGCGGTCGGGGTCGCCGCGGTGCCCGAAGGGCTGCCGCTGGTGGCCACGGTGGCGCAGCTCGCGGCGGCACGGCGGCTGAGCCGTGGCGGCGTGCTCGTGCGCACGCCGCGCACGCTGGAGGCGCTGGGCCGCATGGACACGATCTGCTTCGACAAGACGGGCACCCTCACCGAGAACCGGCTGCGCCTGGTGCGGGCGTCGGACGCCGGAGGCGGGGTGCGCGCCGCGGGTGACGCGGCGGTGGCGGAGACCGTACGGGTCGCCGCGCGCGCCTGCCCCCGGCTGAACGGCGGGTCGGAGCGCCCGATGCACGCCACCGACGAGGCGGTGCTCGACGCGGCCGGAGACGACCCCGGGTGGGTGCAGTCGGAGGGGCTGCCCTTCGAGGCCGGGCGGGGGTACGCGGCCGCCGTGGGCCGGGCGGACGACGGCGGCGCCGTACTGGTCGTGAAGGGGGCGCCGGAGACCGTGCTGCCCGCGTGCGAGGACCTCGCGCCCGGGGCTTCCGACGCGGCGCACGACCTGGCGGGGGACGGGCTGCGGGTTCTGGCCGTGGCCGAACGGCGGCTGGCCGACGGCGAGGACGGGGCGGCGGCCCTGGAGGAGCCGCTGCGCGGGCTGCGGTTCACGGGGCTGCTGGCCCTGTCGGACGTGCCCCGGGAGACGTCCGAGGCGCTGGTGCAGGGCCTGTACGAGTCCGGGGTGCGCCCCGTCATGCTCACCGGGGACCACCCGCAGACGGCACGGGCCATCGCGCGCGGTCTGGGCTGGCCGGAGGAGCCGGTGGTGGTGACGGGCGACGAGCTGGCGTCGGCGGACCGCTCGGCCCGGGCGCGGATGCTGCGCGACGCGTCCGTGGTGGCCCGGGTGGCTCCCGAGCAGAAGCTCCAGGTGGTCGAGGCGCTGCGGGACGCGGGCCGCGTGGTCGGCATGGTCGGCGACGGCGCGAACGACGCGGCGGCGATCCGGGCGGCGGACATCGGTGTGGGGATCAACGCCCGCGGTTCGGCGGCGGCCCGCAACGCCGCCGACATCGTCCTGACGGACGAGGACCTGACCGCTCTGATCGCGGCGGTCGGCGAGGGCCGTGCCCTGTGGCACAGCGTGGCGGACGCGATCGCGATCCTGATCGGCGGGAACGCCGGCGAGGTGGGTTTCGGGCTGCTGGGCACGCTGGTGTCCGGCCGCGCGCCGCTGTCGACGCGGCAGATGCTGCTGGTGAACCTGTTCACCGACCTGTTCCCGGCGATGGCGGTGGCGGTGACGCCGAAGGCCGGCCAGGAGGCCGGCCGGCAGACGGGCCCCAGGGCCCCGGAGGACGTGGCCGGCGGGGTGCTCGGGGAGCCGCTGATCCGGCAGATCCGGCACCGGGCGCTGACCACGTCCGTGGGCGCGCTGACGGCCTGGCTGGTGGGCCGTTTCACGCCGGGGACGGAGCGCCGGTCCAGCACCATGGCGCTGTGCGGGGTCGTGGGCACCCAGCTCGTCCAGACCCTGCTGGACCGCAGGGACAGCCCGCTGGTGCGGTTCACCGCGCTGGGCTCGGCGCTGGCCCTGGTCGCGTTGATCGAGACGCCCGGGGTGAGCGGCGCGTTCGGCTGCACCCCGCTGGGTCCGGTGGCGTGGGCGGGGGTCGCCCTCGGCATCCTCGCCGCGCTGGCGGGCCAGCGTGCCCTGCCCCGCCTGGAAGAGACGGTGCTCCGGCTGGTGCCGGCCGCCGGCTGAGCGCGGACGTCCCGCCGCCTAGCCGGCCGCGGGCGCGGTGGAGCCCCGTACGACCAGTTCGACGGGGATGTCCGCGCCCCCGGGCTCCCGGCCCTCCAGGACCGCCAGCAGGGCCTCCATGCCGCGTTCCCCGAACCGCTCGGCGTCAAGGCGCACCGTGGTGAGTTCCGGGTCGAGGGCGGTGGCGAGGGCGAGGTCGTCCAGGCCGGTGACGGAGACGTCGTCGGGGACGCGGAGGCCGAGGCGGCGTATGGCCTTGTAGGCGCCGGCGGCCAGTTTGTCGTCGTCGCAGACCACGGCCGTCGGCCGGGGGCCGGGCCGGGTGAGCGCGGCCTCGGCGGCCGCGACCGCGTCGTCGATGGAGATCGGCGCGGCGGCCGTGCTGAGATCGGTGCCGGGGACGGCGGCCAGCCGCGCCGCCAGCTCGCGGGCGCGCAGCTCGAAGGTCCAGGAGGGTACGTCGGCCGCGAGGTGCAGGAAGCGGCGGTGCCCGAGCCCGAGCAGGTGCTCGGCGACCTGGCGGACGCCGTCGGCGATGTCCAGGTTCACGGTCGCGGCGCCGAGGCTGCCCTCGGGATCGCTGTCGAGCATGACCAGCGGGAGCTGGTCGCCGCGGATGGCGGTGAGGGCGTCGGCGGCCATCGAGGAGGCGATGACGCCGTCCAGGGCCGCCTGCGCGGAGGCGAAGGGGTCACGGGCGGGGCCGATGCCCTCGGGGGAGGGGTAGAGCACGACCCCGAAGCCGTGCCGGGCCGCCACGCGCGCCGCGCCGGTGTAGACGCCGGCGAAGAACTCGGTCGTCAGGGCCGGCACCACGAGCAGGACGGTGCGGGTGCGGCCCAGGCGCAGGTTGCGGGCCGCGAGGTTGGGCCGGTAGCCCAGCTCGCGCGCGGCCGCGCGGACCCGTTCGGCGGTGGCCTCGGAGACCCGGCCGCGCCACTTGTCGCCCAGGACGAGCGAGACGGCCGCCTGGGACACCCCGGCCGCCTGCGCGACGTCACGGCTGGTCGGGCGCGTGCTGCTGCGTGGCACCGTGGGCCTGCTCCTCTGCGTGGGGTCGCCGCTCGTCTGGACGCGTGAACAGCGCACATGGTACGTATGAGCGGCGGGGTTATACGTAACACTTGGAGGCGGGCATGGCCGCGGGATACCTGGAGATCCTCAGGGCGAGACACGCGGCCCGGCTGCTGACCGGCACGCTGGTGGGCCGGCTGCCCAACGCGACGGCCGCGATCGCCCTGGTGCTCTTCGTCCGGGCCGACGGCGGCACCTACAGCCTGGCCGGGGCGCTCGCCGCGGTGTACGGCGTCGCCAACGCGGTCGGCCAGCCGGTCCTCGGCCGGCTCGTGGACCTGCACGGCCAGCCGCGCGTGCAACTGCCCGCCGCCGTCCTGGCGGCGCTCGCCATGACGGCC
This sequence comes from Streptomyces sp. WI03-4A, assembly GCF_033792105.1. NCBI lineage: Bacteria > Bacillati > Actinomycetota > Actinomycetes > Kitasatosporales > Streptomycetaceae > Streptomyces > Streptomyces sp. WI03-4A. The sequence goes on along the minus strand of NZ_JARAUO010000036.1, from coordinate 95,690 downwards.
TTCGCCTTCTCCGGCACCGAACCGCTGCCCCTCGCCTACGTCTGCGTCGCGGCCGCGGGCCTGTTCACCCCGCCGCTGGAGGGCGGCCTGCGCGCCCTGTGGCCCTCCGTACTGCGCCGCGAGGAGCAGGTGCACACCGCGTACGCCATGGACGCGATCGCCCAGGAGGTCATGTTCACCGTCGGCCCCCTGCTGGTGACCCTGTGCGTCTCGCTGTGGTCGGAGCGCGCGGCCCTGCTGGTGCTGAACGCCGTCGGTGTCCTCGGCGCCCTCTCGGTGGTCGTCTCGCCGCCCTCGCGCGCGTGGCGCTCGGCGCCCCGCGAGGCGCACTGGCTGGGCGCCCTGCGCTCGCCCGGCCTGCTCGCGCTGCTCGGTGCCTTCCTGTTCATCGGCATCGCGCTCGGCTCCATCACCGTCGCCTCCGTGCCCTACGCCGACGACCACGGCGGCGACGCCGTCTACGGCTGGCTGATGGCCGCGCTCGGCCTCGGGGCGCTCATCGGCGGCACCGTCTACGGGGCCCGCCAGTGGGGCGGCACCCCCGAACGGCGACTGCGGCTCCTGGTGGCCCTTCTGGCGGTCTGTTACCTGCCGCTCACGCTGATGCCGGACACGATCGCCATGGTGCTGCTCACCCTGGTCGCCGGAGTCTTCCTCGCGCCCTGCATCGCCTGCGCCTTCATCATCGTCGACCGGCACGCGCCGAGCGGCACCGTCACCGAGGCGTTCTCCTGGCTGGTGACGACGTTCACCGTGGGCGCCTCGGTCGGAACGGGCCTGGCGGGGCCGGTCGTCCAGACCGGTGGCGCGCTGTGGGGGTTCGCGCTGCCGGCCGCCGCCGGGACCGTGTCCCTGCTGGTCCTGCTCGCCACCGGACGGGTCCTCGCAGCTCCCGTGCGGGGCGGGGTCGTTGCGGCTTCATCGGAAAATGATCCAAATCGTGCCGTCGAACCCCGTTTCAGCTCAGGGGATCGGGCGTAATGTTCAGTCATGGACCGCCGCATTTTCGGGCTGGAGAACGAGTACGGCGTCACGTGCACGTTCAGGGGACAGCGCCGCCTGTCTCCTGACGAGGTGGCGCGGTACCTCTTCCGCCGTGTCGTGTCATGGGGCCGCAGCAGCAATGTCTTTCTGCGAAACGGCGCCCGGCTCTATCTCGACGTGGGATCACATCCGGAATACGCGACACCCGAATGTGACAACGTGACCGAACTGGTCACCCACGACAAGGCCGGCGAGCGCATTCTCGAAGGACTCCTGGTGGACGCGGAACGACGCCTGCACGAGGAGGGAATCGCAGGCGACGTCTACCTTTTCAAGAACAACACCGACTCGGCGGGCAACTCCTACGGCTGCCACGAGAACTATCTGGTGGCCCGGCACGGGGAGTTCTCCCGGCTCGCGGACATTCTCATCCCCTTCCTGGTGACCAGGCAGCTGCTCTGCGGTGCGGGCAAGGTCCTGCAGACCCCGCGCGGCGCCGTCTACTGCGTCAGCCAGCGCGCGGAGCACATCTGGGAGGGCGTCTCCTCGGCGACGACCCGCTCCCGGCCCATCATCAACACCCGCGACGAGCCGCACGCGGACGCCGAGCGCTACCGCCGCCTGCACGTCATCGTGGGCGACTCGAACATGTCCGAGACGACCATGCTGCTGAAGGTCGGCGCCACCGACCTGGTGCTGCGCATGATCGAGGCGGGCACCGTCATGCGCGACCTCACCCTGGAGAACCCGATCCGGGCGATCCGCGAGGTCAGCCACGACATCACCGGCCGGCGCAAGGTGCGCCTGGCCAGCGGTCGGGAGGCCTCCGCGCTGGAGGTGCAGCGCGAGTACTTCGACAAGGCCGTGGACTTCTGCGACCGCCGGGGCATCCGCACCGGCACCGTCGCGCAGGTCCTGGAGCTGTGGGGCCGCACCCTCGACGCGATCGAGACCGAGGAACTCGACCGCATCGGCACCGAGATCGACTGGGTCATGAAGTACAAGCTCATCGAGCGGTACCGGGCCAAGCACAACATGACCATGTCGCACCCGAGGGTCGCCCAGATAGACCTCGCCTACCACGACATCCACCGCCGTCGTGGCCTGTACTACCTGCTGGAGAAGAAGGGCCAAGCCACCCGGATCTGCAACGACTTGAAGATCTTCGAAGGCAAGTCGGTTCCCCCGCAGACCACTCGGGCACGGCTGCGCGGCGACTTCATCCGCCGGGCACAGGAACAGCGCCGCGACTTCACGGTCGACTGGGTGCACCTGAAGCTCAACGACCAGGCGCAGCGCACCGTCCTGTGCAAGGACCCGTTCCGTTCCGTGGACGACCGGGTGGAGAAGCTGATCGCCGGAATGTAGCGAAAGGCCCACGAGTCAAGCGTTTCCGGGCAGGAATGCCGGAGCGCCACACGGGCGCCGTACGTTTCCCGTACGGCGCCCGTGTCACGCCGTAGAGTTGCGCGCACGCCAGTCCACAAGATCGACCGATTACGAGGCATCTCCGTGCGCCGACGCTCACTCCTCCTCGCAGCCGTGCCCGCCGGGCTCGTCACGCTCGCCGGATGCGGCGACGGCAAGTCCGACTCGAGCAAGGCCGCGCCCTCGCCGTCACCGTCGGCCTCGGCGTCCGCACCGCCCCCGCCCAAGATCGTCGACGGGCCGTTGCCCGCGATCACGGCGGGCACCAAGTTCGACGAGAAGCCCACGGTCGCGAAGGGGCCGGGCGAGCCGTCGAAGGACCTCGCGGTGAAGACGGTGATCGCGGGCAGCGGCCGCACGGTAGCGGAGAAGGACTTCGTCCAGGCCAACTACCTGGGCCAGATCTGGAGCACCGCCAAGGTCTTCGACAACTCCTACGACCGCAAGAGCCCGCTGGTCATCCAGCTCGCCCAGGGCAGCATCATCGACGGCTGGCGCTACGCCCTCGCGGGCAAGAAGACCGGCAGCCGGGTGCAGATCGCCGTCCCGCCCACCTGGGGCTACGGCAAGTCCGGGAACGCGCAGGCGGGCATCAAGGGCACCGACACCCTGGTCTTCGTCATCGACCTGATCGACTCCTTCAACTCCAAGAGCTCCGCCAAGGGCACCGAGGTCCCGCAGACCGACGCCGCCCTGCCGAAGGTCGGCACCAACACCAACGGCGAGGCCCCCTCGATCACCGTCCCGAAGACCGCCCCGCCGAAGAAGCTGGTGTCGGCCTACGTCCTGGAGGGCGACGGTCCCGAGCTGAAGGCGGACCAGGCGATCCTGTGCCAGTTCAAGGGCGTCGTCTGGGACAGCGGCAAGCCCTTCGAGCAGACCTACGGCTCCGGCCGGCTCAGCCAGTTCTCGCTGCAGCAGATGCAGCAGGTCGTCAAGGGGCTGCCGCAGGGACTGACCGGCAAGAAGGTGGGCAGCAGGGTCATGGTCGTCGTCCCGCCGGACCTGGCCTACGGGGACAACCCGCCGACCGGCGGAGCCATCGAGAAGGGCTCCACGCTGGTGTTCTCGGTGGACATCCTCGCCGCGATGTAGCGGGTCCGTGGCGCGGCCGCCCCGGCACCACCAGACCTGCGAAGATGACAGACTGTCCGTGTTCCGTGTCGTACACAAGCAGGAGCTTTTGACGTGAGCATCGAGAAGCCCGAGATCGACTTCCCGGGCGGCGAGCCGCCGGCGGACCTCGAGATCAAGGACATCTGGGAGGGCGACGGCGAGGTGGCGCAGGCGGGCCAGACCGTCACCGTCCACTACGTCGGCGTCGCCTTCAGCACCGGCGAGGAGTTCGACGCCAGCTGGAACCGCGGCACCCCGTTCCGCTTCCCGCTGGGCGGCGGCCGTGTCATCAAGGGCTGGGACCTGGGCGTGCAGGGCATGAAGGTCGGTGGCCGCCGCCAGCTGACCATCCCGGCGCACCTCGCCTACGGCGACCAGAGCCCGACCCCGGCGATTCAGCCCGGCGAGACCCTGATCTTCGTGGTCGACCTGGTCGCGGTCTGATCGTCGTACAGCCTGCTGACGGGATCCGACCGGACCCGATCACCTGGGGCCCACGCCTGTCCGGGCGTGGGCCCTCGGCTTTGCCCCGCACCGGCGGGGCGGTACGGTCATCGTCCGTAAGCACCATAGGGAAGGTGAAGGGCGTCGATGGCCATTGCCAAGGCCGAGCGGCTGATGAACCTCGCGCTGTGTCTGCTCGGGACCCGGCGGCCGCTCAGCAAGCGTGAGCTGCGCGACTCCATCGAGGCCTACGTCGAGGCCTCGCGGCCGGACAGGGGCGCGGCGGGCAGCGACGACTCCTTCAACCGGATGTTCGAGCGCGACAAGGACGACCTGCGCGAGCTGGGCCTGGTCATCGAGACCGTCGAGAACCTGGACGGCGAGGTGGGCTACCTCGCCCGCCGCGACAGCAACCGGCTGCCGCCGATCACCCTGGACGCCGAGGAGGCCGCCGCCCTCGGCCTGGCCGCCAAGGTCTGGCAGCAGGCCCGGCTGGCCGGCGCGGCCAGCGGCGCCCTGCAGAAGCTCCGCGCGGCCGGCCTGCCCGAGGACGTCGACCCCTACGAGGCGCACGGCGCCCTGGAACCGCGCATCCCGGTGCACGAGGCCGCCTTCGAGCCGCTGATGCTCGCGTGCCGCGACCGCCGCCCGGTCGTCTTCGAGTACCGCAAGGCCTCCGCCGTGCACCCCGAGCCCCGGCACGTCGAGCCGTGGGCGCTGGAGTGCTGGCGCGGCCACTGGTACCTGGCCGGCTGGGACCGCGACCGGGGCGCCGAGCGGGTCTTCCGGCTCTCCCGCATCACCGGCCGGGTCCGCTCCCGCGGAGCGGCCTTCACCGCGCCCGTCCCCGACGTCGTCACCGTCCGGGAGACCGTCGCGAGCTGGGCCGGCGAGATCGCCGACGGCACGGCGCTGATCCGGCTGCGCACCGGCGCCGGCTACCCGCTGCGGGCGAAAGCCACCGGGGTGCGGGAACTGGGCGACGGCTGGGACGAGTTGGAGATCCCGTACGGGCACGGACTGGACGCCTGGCTGGTGGAGTTCGGCCCGGACGTGGTGGTGCTGGAGCCGGCCGAACTGCGGGCCGACGTGGTGGACCGGCTGCGTGCCGTGGCCAAGGGCTGAGGGGGAGCGGAGCACAACCATGGCAGGCAAACCGGTCAGGCCCGTGAACGCCATCGACCAGACCCGGCGGATGCTCTCGCTGGTCACGTACCTCAGGGAGCGCCCCGGCGCGCGGATCGCCGACGTCGCGCGCGCCTTCGGCATCACCGAGGACGAACTGGTCTCCGACCTCGATCTGCTGCCCATGTGCGGCACCAGCTTCCGCGGCGGCGACCTGCTCGACATCGACACCGACGGCGAGCGCATCTGGTGGCACAACCCGGCGGCGCTCGGCGAGGAGGCGGCCGAGCCGCTGCGGCTCGCCGCCGACGAGGCCACGGCTCTGCTGGTGGCCGCCCGCGCGGTGTCCACCCTGCCCGGCCTGCGCGAGAGCGACCGGCAGGCGCTGCTGCGGGCGACGGCCAAGGTGGAGACGGCGGCCGGCGAGGCGGCCGGCGCCAGCGCCCGGCTCTCGGTGACCTTCGAGTCCGAGGGCGGCGTCTTCGCCGACGTCGACCGGGCCATCTCCGAGCGCCGCCGGCTGTGGATCCGCTACTACTCGCCCGCGCGCGACGAGGTCACCGAGCGCGAGATCGACCCCATCCGCCTGGTCAGCGTCGGCCACACCTACGTCGAGGCCTGGTGCCGCCGCTCCGAGGCCCGGCGTACCTTCCGGCTGGACCGGGTCGCCGAGATCAGGATCCTCGACGAGCCCTCGGCGCCCCCGGAGATGGAACTGCGGGACCTGTCTCAGGCCCTGGTCCAGCCGGCCGCCGAGGACCCGGAGGTCGTGATCGAGGTCGGCCCCGGCGGCCGCTGGGTGGCCGAGTACTACCCGCACGACAGTGCCGATGAGCTTCCCGACGGCGGGCTGCGTATCACTCTGCGGACCCCCGACCCGGCCTCGCTGCGCCGGCTGGCCCTGCGCCTCGGCCGCGACGGCCGGATCGTCTCACCGCCCGAACTGGCCGACAGCGCCCGCCGGGCGGCCCGCGACGCACTGGCGGCGTACGAGGGCCCGCCGGGCGCGGGGCAGGGTGTCGGGGGCGGGCGGGGCGACCAGGAAAAGAGGAGCTAGGGCGTTGAGCGAGTCTCCGGTGTCCGGTGCGAGGGGTCCGAGGGAAATCACGGCGGCGGCGGCCTTCGCCGGGATGAGAAGAGTCGTCCCGGTGGTGTTCAGGGCCGGCTGCCCGGACTGCCGGGGCCGGTTCGAGCTCGCCGCGGGCGCCCTGCGCCTGGCCATCGGCGCGTCGAGCCGGACCACGTTCTACTCCTTCACCTGCCCCGAGTGCGGGGTCGCGGTGCGCAAGCCCGCGGGGGAGCGCATCGTCGAGCTGCTCACCGGCGGCGGTGTCCGGACCCTGCGGCTGCACTCCACGGTGTAGGACCGTCTAGGCTCGGCTCATGTTCTGGCCGATGTTCGCGGTAGCCGTGGGTTTCCTGGGTCTCGCCGTCCTGGGGGTGCTCGCCGTCCGGGTGTTCCTGGAGGCGCGGCGCCTCGGGCAGCAGGTGGCGGACTCCGCGCGCCGCATCAACCGGGCGGCCGAGGATCTGGAGCGGGCGGCGGTGAGCACGGCCCGGGCCGTCGACACCCTGTGAACGCGTCCCCGCCGGCGGTCCGCGCGGGCGGCCCGCGGTTCCGGGCCTCGCACGGGTGCGCGCGGCCGGTTACCTCACTCTGTCACCTTTGCCCCCCGGCCAGGTACGCTGCTGGTCGCGGCCCGGGGACGAGGCGCGGTCCGCAGAGCAGGAGTACGTCAGGGGATTGTCCCGCGTTCACCCCGAGGCGTTACGATCGCAGCCAGCAAGACGTTCGGACAAGTGTCTGACCTGTCGGACATGCCCGCCTCGGTGAGAAGGTGAAGATTTATGTTCCGCAACGGACTTGAGCCGTGGCACCTGCTGCTCCTCGTCCTGGTCATCGTCCTCGTATTCGGTTCCAAGAAGCTCCCGGACATGGCGCGCTCGCTGGGCAAGTCCGCTCGCATCCTCAAGAGTGAGGCCAAGGCGATGAAGGACGAGGGCAAGCAGCCCGCCGGCACCGCCCAGTCCACCGAGGACCCCGCTCCGGCGCAGCGCACGATCCAGGCCTCCCCCGGCGACGTGACCAGCTCCCGCCCGGTCAACGAGCCGACGGACACCGCCCAGCGCTGACGCGAGGGCCGGGTCCGTCCGGTCCGCTGCACGAGATGAGGATGTGGGTTGCTCAAGTCTGCCCGCAAGAAGGAGAAGGATCCCGAGGGGCGGATGCCGCTCGCGGATCACTTGCGTGAGCTGCGCAACCGGCTCGCGAAGGGTGTCCTGGCGATCGTGCTCGTCACGATCGTGGCGGCGTTCTTCTACAGGGACATCATCAACTTCATCACCGAGCCGGTGCTGGACGAGATCGGCTGCCACCAGTCCTTCGGTGAGCTGGCCTCCTCCAAGAACGTCCACTGCGCGCACATCACGGTCAGCGGCCTGCTCGCACCGTTCACCCTGGCGCTGAAGGTCTCGCTGATGACCGGTGTCGTGCTCGCGTCGCCGGTCTGGCTCTACCAGCTCTGGGCGTTCGTCGCCCCGGGCCTGCACCGCACCGAGAAGAAGTACGCCTACGCGTTCGTCGGTTTCGGCTTCCCGCTGTTCCTCGGCGGCGGCTACCTCGCCTTCCACGTGCTGCCCACCACGGCACGGGTGATGATCGACCTGACGCCGTCCGGCGCGGAGAACCTGCTGCCGCTGGACGACCTGCTGGACCTCGTCACGCGCATGGTCGTCGTCTTCGGCCTCGCTTTCGAGATGCCCCTGCTGCTGGTCATGCTCAACCTCACCGGCGTGCTGTCCGGCGGGCGGATGCTGGGCTGGTGGCGCGGCATGGTCGTCGGCATCACCGCCTTCGCGGCGGTGGCCACCCCCAGCCCGGACCCGATGACGATGCTGGCGCTCGCGGCGCCGATCTGGGCTCTGTACTTCATCGCCGTGGCCATCGCGCTGATCAACGACCGGCGCCGGGCCCGCCGCGACGCCGACGGCCCGGGTGACGACGAGGCGTCGGAGCTGGACCTCACGCCCGAGGCCATCGGCGACGTCGAGCCCGTCGTCGCCGGCCGGCTGCCCGAGCAGACGACCACGGACCGGGTCAACGGCTACGACGACGTGACCTGAGGCCCGCCCACCGCGTCGCGCACGACGGCTGCCCCCGCCCTGACCGGCGGGGGCAGCCGTCTTTGTCGATCAGCGCACGTTCCGGATAATGATCGTCCTGTTGTCGGTGGGGCCCGGTACGCTCGAAAGCACGATGACAGAGGACCTCTCACCGGCCGAGCGGTACGCGGCAGCCCGGCGACGGGCAGCCGAGCAGGCCACCGCGCTCGCGTCCTTCCGCGAGATGTACGACTTCGGCCTCGACCCCTTCCAGATCGAGGCCTGCCAGGCGCTCGAGGCGGGGAAGGGCGTGCTGGTGGCCGCCCCCACCGGTTCGGGCAAGACGATCGTGGGCGAGTTCGCCGTCCACCTCGCCCTGCTGCAGGGCAAGAAGTGCTTCTACACGACACCCATCAAGGCGCTGTCGAACCAGAAGTACGCCGACCTGTGCCGGCGCTACGGCTCCGAGCAGGTGGGCCTGCTCACCGGCGACAACAGCGTCAACTCCGACGCCCCCGTGGTCGTGATGACCACGGAGGTGCTGCGGAACATGCTGTACGCGGGCTCCCAGACCCTCCTCGGCCTCGGGTACGTGGTCATGGACGAGGTGCACTACCTCTCCGACCGCTTCCGAGGCGCCGTCTGGGAAGAGGTGATCATCCACCTGCCCGAGTCGGTGACCCTGGTGTCGCTGTCGGCGACCGTGTCCAACGCCGAGGAGTTCGGCGACTGGCTGGACACCGTCCGCGGCGACACCGAGGTGATCGTCTCCGAGCACCGGCCCGTGCCGCTGTTCCAGCACGTGCTCGCCGGGCGCCGGATGTACGACCTGTTCGAGGAGGGCGAGGGCCACCGCAAGGCCGTCAACCCCGACCTCGTCCGGCTGGCCCGCATGGAGGCGAGCCGGCCGTCGTACCAGGACCGCAGGCGCGGCCGCGCGATGCGCGAGGCCGAGCGGGAGCGGGAGCGCAGACAGCGCTCCCGGGTGTGGACGCCGGGCCGGCCGGAGGTCATCGAGCGCCTCGACGCCGAGGGGCTGCTGCCCGCGATCACCTTCATCTTCAGCCGGGCCGCCTGCGAGGCGGCCGTCCAGCAGTGCCTGTACGCGGGCCTCAGGCTCAACGACGAGGAGGCGCGGGAGCGGGTCCGCGCGCTGGTCGAGGAGCGCACCGCCGCCATCCCGACCGAGGACCTGCACGTCCTCGGCTACTACGAGTGGCTGGAGGGCCTGGAGCGCGGCATCGCCGCCCACCACGCGGGCATGCTGCCGACCTTCAAGGAGGTCGTGGAGGAGCTGTTCGTACGCGGTCTCGTCAAGGCCGTGTTCGCGACCGAGACCCTCGCGCTCGGCATCAACATGCCCGCCCGCTCGGTGGTGCTGGAGAAGCTCGTCAAGTGGAACGGCGAGCAGCACGCCGACATCACCCCGGGCGAGTACACGCAGCTGACGGGCCGCGCGGGACGGCGCGGCATCGATGTCGAGGGCCACGCCGTGGTGCTCTGGCAGCGCGGCATGAGCCCGGAGCACCTGGCGGGGCTCGCCGGCACCCGCACCTATCCGCTGCGCTCCAGCTTCAAGCCGTCGTACAACATGGCGGTCAACCTGGTCGAGCAGTTCGGCCGGCACCGCTCGCGCGAGCTGCTGGAGACCTCCTTCGCGCAGTTCCAGGCCGACAAGTCGGTCGTCGGCATCTCCCGTCAGGTGCAGCGCAACGAGGAGGGCCTGGAGGGCTACAAGGCCTCCATGACCTGCCACCTCGGCGACTTCGAGGAGTACGCGCGGCTGCGCCGTGAGCTGAAGGACCGGGAGACCGAGCTGGCCCGGCAGGGCGCGGCCACCCGCCGCGCTGAGGCCGCGGTCGCCCTGGAACGGCTCAAACCGGGCGACGTGATCCACGTGCCCACGGGCAAGTACGCCGGTCTGGCTCTGGTGCTGGACCCGGGCCTGCCGGCCGGCCGCTCCAACGGCCACCGCGGCTTCGACCACCAGGACGGCCCGCGCCCGCTGGTGCTGACCGCCGAGCGTCAGGTCAAGCGGCTGGCGTCGATGGACTTCCCGGTGCCGGTCGAGGCGCTGGACCGGATGCGCATCCCGAAGTCCTTCAACCCGCGCTCGCCGCAGTCCCGCCGGGACCTCGCCTCCGCCCTGCGCACCAAGGCCGGGCACATCCCGCCGGAGCGGGCCCGCAAGAAGCGCTCGCAGGCCGCCGACGACCGCGAGATCGCCCGGCTGCGCACGGCGATCAGGTCCCACCCCTGCCACGGCTGCGACGACCGGGAGGACCACGCCCGCTGGGCCGAGCGGTACCACCGGCTGATGCGCGACACCTCGCAGCTGGAGCGCCGGATCGAGGGCCGCACGAACACCATCGCGCGCACCTTCGACCGGATCGTGGCGCTGCTGACCGAGCTGGACTACCTGCGCGGCGACGAGGTCACCGAGCACGGCAAGCGGCTGGCCCGGCTCTACGGCGAGCTCGACCTGCTGGCCAGCGAGTGCCTGCGCGAGGGCGTCTGGGAGGGCCTCGGCCCGGCCGAACTGGCCGCCTGCGTCTCGGCTTTGGTGTACGAGGCGCGGGTCGGCGACGACGCCATGGCGCCCAAGCTGCCGTCCGGCAAGGCGAAGGCCGCGCTCGGCGAGATGGTCCGGATCTGGGGCCGGCTGGACGCCGTGGAGGAGGACTTCCGGATCAACCAGACGGAAGGCGTCGGGCAGCGCGAGCCCGACCTCGGCTTCGCCTGGGCCGCCTACATGTGGGCCTCGGGCAAGGGGCTCGACGAGGTGCTGCGCGAGGCCGAGATGCCGGCCGGCGACTTCGTGCGCTGGTGCAAGCAGGTCATCGACGTGCTGGGGCAGATCTCCGCGGCGGCCCCCACCGAGGGCTCGACCGTCGTGAAGACCGCCCGCAAGGCGGTGGAGCAGTTGCTGCGGGGTGTGGTGGCCTACTCGTCCGTCGGATGACGCCGGGCGGCCGGGCGCGGAGCGTGCCCGGCCGGCGCGCGCGCCATCCCGCGCCCCCTTCGGCACGCCGGTGCGCCGGTGCCGTGCCGAGCGACCGGACCGTCCTTCGGGGCGGTCCGGTTTTTCATGCGCCGCGTCCGGGGGTGCGCCGGGTGCGCGGGGGACCGGGCCCACCGGAGCGCCCCGTTCACTCCTCACGGTGAGTGACCCTCGCATGCCCGAACACCGTCACTCCTGGTGTTCGAATAACTGCCGAGCGTGTAAATGGATTCGAGCCTACTCCTGGGGCGTGGGTGATTTCAGGTGCTTGCCGAATATGACACGGCGATGATCCGGTCGGATTAAGCTCGCCTGCGGCGCACCGAGTTGAGATGAATTCGTGCGCCTGTTCCTAAACTTCCCGAAGATCCCCTCAGTTCCCGGAACATTCCCCCCACGAACTCCTCCGACACCCAGCCGACCCGTCTCAGAAGGCATCCATGGTGAGTGTTCAAAAGCCTCCCGGTGGCCGTGAACGTCCTTACGCGCGTGTGCTGTTGCTGCCGGCCATAGTGATGGCCGCGGCGGCCGGGGCCGCGGTCGCCCTGGTCCCGGCCCCGGCCCGGATCGCCGTCGGCGGGTGCGGGGCCGTGGCCCTGCTGCTGGTCCTCGCCACGGCCGCCGAAGCCGTCCGCCGCGGACGCGCGCTGCGCGAGGCACAGGCCGAGCACGCCCGTCACACCGCGTATCTGGAACGCCGTCTCGCCGACCACGACGCGGACATCGTCCGCCTCGGCACCGACGTCCTCTCCCTCGGACTGCGCCGACTGCAGGCCGGGGAGTCGCTGCGGGAGGTGATGCGCAAGGTCGTCGACCTCGACCCCGAACTGCGCCACATGCCCGACTCCCAGCGCACCCTGCTGCGCAACGCGCTGCGCGGCGCCGACCACGAGATCTCGATGCGCGACGCCACCGAGCGCTCCTTCGTCAGCATCGCCCGCCGCGTCCAGGCCATCGTCCACCAGCAGGCCAACGAACTGCGGGAGATGGAGGAGGACCACGGCCGCAACCCCGAGGTCTTCGACGACCTGCTGCGCATCGACCACGGCACCGCGCTGATCGGCCGCCTCGCCGACTCCATCTCCGTGCTCGGCGGCGGCCGCCCCGGCCGTCAGTGGCCGCTGCCCGTGTCGCTGTACAGCGTGCTGCGCGGCGCCATGTCCCGGATCCTGGAGTACCGGCGCATCGAGCTGAACTCCATCGTCAACATCAACATCAAGGGCACCTCCGTCGAGCCGATCATCCACGCGGCCGCCGAACTCCTCGACAACGCCACCCGCTACTCGCCGCCGTCCACCAAGGTGCACGTCACCGCCGCCGAGGTGCAGAGCGGCCTCGTCATCGAGATCGAGGACGCCGGCGTCAGCCTGAGCGAGGAGTCCCGGGCCCGGATCGAGAAGGCGATCACGGACGCCATGGCGGGCGACGACGCGGAGAACCTGGGCTCCAACCCGCGCCTCGGCCTCGCCGTCGTCGGCCGCCTCTGCAAGGCCTTCGACATGCAGGTCTCGCTGCGCGCCTCCGCCTACGGCGGCGTCCGGGCGATCCTCGTCGTCCCGCGCGGCATGACCACCACCGAGCCCGGTGTCGGTGCCGCCCACGGCATCGGCGCCACCGCCGTACCGCAGCCCGAACTCGGCGCCGTCGAGGGCCCGAAGCGCCCGCCCAAGAAGCGTCGCCCCACCAGCCCCCGGATCCCCGCCGGTATCTCCATGGAGGACGACGTCCCCGAGGTCACCGAATGGACGGCCGGCGGCCTGCCCCAGCGCCGCAGCCGGGTGAAGACCCCGCTCCACCAGCGGGTCGCCGAACAGGCCGCCATCGAGCGCGCCGAGCGCGAGGGCAGGCCGACCATCTGGTCCCAGCCCCGGCCCGAACCGGAGCCCGAGATCGACCCCGAGCGCCAGAAGCTCCGGGACCGGCCGCCCGGCATGTGGGTCGACGCCTTCTGGGACGGCCTGCGCAAGGGCATGCCCGAGGACGCCACCGCGGCCGAACTCACCGACTTCACGCGGAACCCGACCGCGTACCTGCACCTGCTCAACGATTCGGACCCGGCCCCCGCGGCCACCACCGAGGCCGACGACGAGGGAGACCTCAAGTGATCCAGCAGCGAGCGAACTTCGACTGGATGCTCAAGCAGCTGAACGACGGCGTGCCGGGCATCGAGATGATCGTGGTGCTGTCCGCCGACGGACTGCGCATCGCCCGCTACGGCGGCGACCCCGACGCCGCCGACCGGGTGGCCGCCGCCTGCGCGGGGATGCAGAGCCTGGCCGGCGCCATCATCCAGGAGATCCCCGGCGCCGGCGACATGAAGCTCGTCGTCATCGAGATCGACGGCGGCTACTTCTACCTCATGAACGCGGGCGCCAACGCCTACCTCGCCGTGCTCGCCGACGTCACCTGCGAACCCGGCCGGATGAGCGGCATGATGCGCGACCTCGTGGTCCGCATCGGCGCCCATCTCACCAGTCCGCCCCGGCGGAACGGGCAGACCGTATGACTCCTCCGCGACGCAAACGGCGCCGGCAGCACCTGCCGCCCCCGCCACCCCCGCCCGCGAAACCGGCGGAGGGCGAGGAGACGCCCAGGAACCCCGAACGGCTGTACACCATCGCCGGCGGCGCCGACGGCGGGCGGGCCGAACTCGACCTGGTCACCCTGATCGTGGCGCGCTGCGCGCCGCCGCCCTCCGCCACCCCGGAGGAGGCGGCGGTGCTCCGGCTGTGCGCCGCCCCCCTGTCCGTGGCCGAGCTCTCGGCCTACCTCAGCCTGCCGTTCAGCGCGATGACCGTCCTGATCACCGAGCTGATCACGAACGAACTGGTGCAGCCGCGCGCCCCGATCGTCCGTCAGGCGCTCCCCGACCGGTCACTCCTCGAAGCGGTGATGCATGGACTTCAACGGCTCTGACGCGATCCCCGGCCCGCGCGCGGAGGACCACCTCCCGCACTCGGCGCAGGCCGCGGTGAAGATCGTGATCGTGGGCGGCTTCGGCGTGGGCAAGACCACCATGGTCGGCTCCGTCAGCGAGATCAGGCCGCTGACCACCGAGGAGACCATGACCCAGGCCGGGATCGGCGTCGACGACAACTACGGCTCGGACTCCAAGACGGCCACCACCGTGGCCATGGACTTCGGCCGCATCAGCATCACCGACAAGCTGGTGCTCTACCTGTTCGGCACCCCCGGCCAGGAGCGCTTCTGGTTCCTGTGGAACGGCCTGTTCGAGGGCGCGCTCGGCGCGGTCGTCCTGGTCGACACCCGGCGCCTGGAGGTCAGCTTCGACGTCATGGGGCGCCTGGAGGAGCGCGGCGTGCCGTTCGTCGTCGCCGTCAACTCCTTCCCGGACGCGCCCCGTTACCCCGTCGAGGAGCTGCGCACCGCGCTCGACCTGGGGCCGGACGTCCCGATCATGGAGTGCGACGTGCGCCGTCGGGCCTCCAGCAGGGACGTGCTGATGGCCCTGATGCGCTTCCTGCACTCACTCGCCCTGTCCGGCGCGCTCACCTGACCCGCGCGCCCGCCCCCCGGCCGGTCCCCCCGGCCGACCCCCGCACACCATCCGTTCCCGGAGCGACACTGTGACGCCTGAACAGCAATCACTGACCGGCACCGACCCCACCTCAGGCCCGCCGCCGGGCTGCCCGGCGCACGGCCTGGGGCCCGGGGGACTGCACCGGCTCTACGGCCCCGACGTGGAGGAACTCGGCGACCTCTACGAGCGGCTGCGCGAGGAGCACGGGCCCGTCGCGCCCGTACTCCTGCACGACGACGTACCGATGTGGGTGGTGCTCGGACACGCCGAGAACCTGCACCTGGTGCGCAGCCCCTCCCAGTACTGCCGCGACAGCCGCATCTGGACCCCGCTGCAGGAGGGCATGGTCAAACCCGACCACCCGCTCATGCCGCACATCGCCTGGCAGCCCATCTGCTCGCACGCCGAGGGCGACGAGCACCAGCGGCTGCGCGCCGCGGTCACCGGCGCCATGTCGACCATCGACCACCGCAGCATGCGCCGACACATCGGCCGCCACACACAGGAACTGGTCAACGCCTTCTGCGAACGCGGCAGGGCCGACCTCGTCTCCCAGTTCGCCGAGCACCTGCCGATGGCCGTCATGTGCGAGATCCTCGGCATGCCGGAGGAGTACAACGACCGGATGGTGCAGGCCGCCCGGGACGCCCTGAAGGGCACCGAGACCGCCATCGAGAGCCACGGCTACGTCATGGACGCGCTGAGCCGGCTCACCACCCGGCGGCGGGCCCGGCCCGACGACGACTTCACCAGCCACCTCATCACCCACCCCGCCGGGCTGACCGACGACGAGGTCCGCGAACACCTGCGGCTGGTCCTGTTCGCCGCCTACGAGGCGACCGCCAACCTGCTCGCCAACGCGCTGCGCATGGTCCTGACCGAGCCGGGCTTCCGGGCCCAGCTCAACGGGGGCCAGATGACCGTTCCGGAGGCGATCGAGCAGTCCCTGTGGGACGAGCCGCCGTTCAGCACCGTCTTCGGCTACTTCGCCAAGCAGGACGCCGAGCTCGGCGGCCAGCGCATCCGCAAGGGCGACGGGCTGCTCTTCGCGCCGGCCCCGGGCAACGTGGACCCGCGGGTGCGCCCCGACCTGTCGGCGAACATGCAGGGCAACCGGTCCCACCTCGCCTTCGGCGGCGGCCCGCACGAGTGCCCGGGTCAGGACATCGGCCGTGCCATCGCCGACGTCGGCGTGGACGCGCTGCTGACGCGGCTCTCGGACATCCAGCTCGACTGCCCCGAGGACGACCTGCGCTGGCGGTCCTCGATCGCCTCCCGGCACCTGGTGGCCCTGCCGGTCCGCTTCGAGCCGAAGCCCCAGCAGGACGTGGGCCTGCCGCCCAGCGCCTCACCCATCCCGCCGCAGCGCTCCACCTGGCAGGTGGGCACCCCGCACACCGATCCGGCGCCCGCCCCCGATCCCCGGCCGGTGGCACCGCCCCCGGCCCCGGTGGACCCCGTCCCGGCGGCACCGGAGCCCGCCCGCCGCGAGACCCTGTGGCACCGTCTGCTGCGCTGGTGGCGCGGCGACTGACCGCCCGCCCGCGCAACCCGCCCGCGCTACGGCGTCCCGGCGGTCCACTCCCGTGGGGACGCCCAGGCCCGGAGCGTACGGCCACTGCTGAAGGAGTGCTCGGCCCCGGTGACGGGATCGGTGAACTCGAGCCGCCGGGCGAGGAGTTGCAGCGGGCGCCGGAAGTCGCCGGTGGGCACCGGCGGGGTCACCCGGGGATAGAGCGGGTCGCCGAGGATGGGCACGCCGAGGGCGCTGAGGTGGACGCGCAGCTGGTGGGTCTGCCCGGTCTCCGGGACCAGCCGGTAGCGGCCCAGACCGGCGCGGTGGCCGGCCGACTCCACCCGGGTCACCGCGTTCGGCTCGCCCTCGACCTCCCGCGCCGCGGGCACCCCGCGCTCCTTGAGGATGCGGCTGCGCACGGTGAGCGGCAGGGCGAGCGAGGGGTCGTACGGGGCGACGGCCTCGTACTCCTTGCGCACCGCGCGGTCCCGGAACAGGGCCTGGTAGGCGCCGCGTTCCTCGGGCCGCACCGTGAACAGCACGAGACCGGCGGTGAGGCGGTCCAGCCGGTGCGCGGCGGTCAGCGTGGGGATGCCCAGCTCGTGCCGCAGCCGGGCCAGCGCGGTCTGGGTGACATGCGTGCCGCGCGGGGTGGTGGCGAGGAAGTGCGGTTTGTCGGCGACCACGATGTGCTCGTCCCGGTGGACGACCTCCACCGGGAACGGCACCGGCACCTCGGCCGGCGGGTCGCGGTGGAACCACACGTACAGGCCGGGCTCGTAGGGCGCGTCCGGCGCCACCGCCCGTCCGTCGGCCCCGACGACCTGCCCGGCGTCGAACATCGCCTCGACCATGCCGGGCCCGGCGCCGGTCAGCCGTGCCACGAGATGCTCCCGCACGGTGCCCCAGGCGGCGCCGTACGGCAGCCGCACCCGCACCGGGTCGACACCGTCACGCTGCGGGAGCGGGGCGGGCGGGGGTGGCGTACGGCGTCTCATCAGGGACAAGGGTACGGGCGCCGTGGCGGGGGAGGCGCGGCTCAGGCGGCCGCCACGTCCCCGCTCTCCTGCTCGGCCTCGATACGGGCGTTCCACTCCCGCTTGGAGGCCTGCCAGCCGTCCTCGTTGTGGCCGAGGCGCCAGTAGCCGGAGACCGACAGGTCCTCGCGCGGGATCTGCGCCTCCACCCGCAGCAGCCGGCGCAGCTCCTTCACGAAGCCGGCCTCGCCGTGCACGAACGCCTGGGGGCGGCCCGCCGGGAACGGCAGCGCCCTTACGGCCTCCACCAGTGCCTGGCCCACCGGCCGGTCCCCGCGGTGCAGCCAGACCACCGGCACCTCGGAGTCGATCTTCTGCTCCTCCTCGGGGCCCGCCACCTCGACGAAGGCGTGCGCCACGGCGCCCGGGGGCAGCGTCTCCAGGGCCCGGGCGATCGCGGGCAGCGCGCTCTCGTCACCGGCGAGCAGATGCCAGTCGGCGCTCGGGTCGGGCGCGTAGGCGCCACCGGGGCCCATGAAGCGGACGCTCTCGCCCGGCCGCACCCGCGCCGCCCAGGGACCGGCCAGCCCCTCGTCGCCGTGGATCACGAAGTCCAGGGTCAGCTCGCGCTGTCCGGGATCCCAGTCGCGCACCGTGTAGGTCCGCGTCACCGGCCACTGCTCGCGGGGGAACTCCGCGCGGACCCGCTCCAGGTCGAAGGGCTCCGGGTAGGTCACGCCCTCGGGGCCGAAGAGCAGCTTCACGTAGTGGTCGGTGCAGGTGTCCGCGGCGAAGTCGGCGAGGCCCTCGCCCCCCAGCACGACGCGCTGCATGTGCGGGGACAGCCGCTCGGTGCGCACCACCTGGGCGGTATGGGGCTTGCGCGGCTTCCGTCCCGGGCGCTCTGCCATCACGGCCTCCTGCTGCATTGGTTAGGTTTACCTAAGTTAGCATCTCTCTCCAGTCGGCAGGCCTCCTATGAGCGCTCGGCGATCGCCCTTTGCCGGAATATTCCGATCAGGATCGCTCTGCCAGCGTCGTCAGCAGCCGTTGCAGTGAGCCACCCAGGCCCCACCGGGCCGCCAGCGCCTCAAGACCCGCCGCATCGCGCGGGGTGCGGGGCAGCGCCGTGTCCACCTCCGGCAGCGGGACGTCGTCCGCCACTCGCACCACCTTCGGCGCGACCGCCACGTACGGCCGCGCCTCGGTCAGCCGCTTGCGCTGCGACGGCGTGAGCCTCGCCCGCGGGTCGTCGACCGCCGCCATGATCCCGGCCAGGTCGCCGAACTCGGCGAGCAGCTTGGCGGCCGTCTTCTCACCGATGCCGGGCACACCCGGCAGGCCGTCGCTCGGGTCGCCGCGCAGCAGCGCCAGATCCGCGTACCCGCGGCCGTCCACCCCATACTTCTCGCGCAGTACCGCCTCGTCCGTGAGCTGCAGCGTGCCGACGCCCTTGACCGGGTACAGCACCCGGATCCCCCGCCCGTCGTCGACGAGCTGGTACAGGTCGCGGTCGCCGGTGACGATGTCCACCGGCCCGGCCGCACGTCCGGTGAACGTGCCGATCACGTCGTCCGCCTCGTACCCGGCGACCCCGACCCGGGCGATGCCGACCGCGTCCAGCACCGCCTCGATGACCGGCACCTGCGGGGACAGCGTGTCCGGCACCTCCTCCTCGTCCGGCGCGCCCGCGCGCTCCTCGGCGACCCGGTGCGCCTTGTAGGTCGGGATGAGGTCCACCCGCCACTGCGGCCGCCAGTCGGCGTCCATGCAGGCCACGAGCTGCTGCGGCCGGTGGTCCTTCACCAGCCGGTCGATGAAGTCGAGCAGTCCGCGCACGGCGTTCACCGGCGTGCCGTCCGGGGCCTTCACGGAGTCCGGCACGCCGAAGTAGGCGCGGAAGTACAGCGAGGCGGTGTCGAGGAGCATCAGTCGTCCGGTCACGCTCGCATCATGCCGCACGGCACCGACAGCGATACGGCGGCGCAAGGGCGGGGGTGGCAGTCGCGGGGGAGGCGTACGCGCGAGTCGTGAGGTGTGTCACGTAAAAGTTTGACCATGCCGGATGCGGGGAGGCGCGGCCTCTGTCATGTCCCCGGAAGCGAGAGGTGCGCGTGTCATCGAAGCTGGAAGCCGACCACCTGTTCAAGGTGTTCGGCAGACGACCGGACCAGGCAGTGGAGCGGCTGCGGCGGGGAGCCGACCGGGAGGAGCTGCGCGCCGACGGCACCACCGCCGCCGTCATCGACGCGTCCTTCGACGTCCGGGCCGGTGAGATCTTTGTCGTGATGGGACTGTCGGGCTCCGGCAAGTCCACGCTGCTGCGCATGCTCAACGGCCTGCTGGCGCCGACCGCGGGTCACGTCCGCTTCGACGGCCAGGACCTGACCGCGCTCGGCGACCGCGAACTGCGCGACCTGCGCTCGAAGAAGATCAGCATGGTCTTCCAGCACTTCGCGCTCTTCCCGCACCGCACCGTCCGCGACAACGCCGCCTACGGCCTGGAAGTGCAGGGCGTGCCCCGCGCCGAGCGCGAGCGCCGCGCCGACGAGGCGCTCGCCCTGTGCGGCCTGGCCGGCTGGGAGGACTCCTGGCCCGACGAGCTGTCCGGCGGCATGCAGCAGCGCGTGGGCCTCGCCCGCGCCCTCGCCACCGACGCCGACCTGCTGCTGATGGACGAGTCCTTCAGCGCCCTCGACCCGCTGATCCGGCGCGACATGCAGGACCAGCTCCTGGACCTGCAGAAGACCCTGAAGAAGACCATCGTCTTCATCACCCACGACCTCAACGAGGCCATGCGCCTGGGCGACCGCATCGCCGTCATGCGCGACGGCCGCGTCGTGCAGACCGGCACCGCCGAGGACATCCTGCTGCGGCCCGCGAACGACTACGTCGCCTCCTTCATCCAGGACGTCGACCGCTCCCGGGTGCTCACCGCCGCCGCCGTGATGGACACCGAGGTGCGCGGCGACGAAGCCGACTGCGGCTGCGAGACCGCCACGCCGGACGCCTCCTTCGCCGAGCTGTGCGCGATCAGCGCCCGGCTCAGCCACCCCGTCGCCGTGGTCGACGCCGGCCGGGACCTCGTCGGCGTCGTGCCCCGGCAGCGCCTGGTCGGCTTCCTCGGCGACGAACGGGGCGCGCCCACCCCCTGCGCCGACGGCGAGAGGAAGGTGACCGCCCGTGCCTAGGCTGCACCTCGGCGACTGGGTCGACTCCGGCGTCGACTGGCTGGTCGCCCACCTGTCCTGGCTGTTCGACGCGATCCGGGCGGTCGTGGAGGGCATGTACGACGGCCTCGACGCGGTGCTCACCGCGCCCCAGCCGCTGCTGCTGGCCGGCATGCTGGCCGTCGTCGCCTGGTGGCTGCGCGGCCTGGCCGCGGGTGTCCTCGCCTTCGCCGGGTTCGCCCTCGTGGACTCGCTCGACCTGTGGGACCGGGCCATGTCCACCCTGGCCCTGGTCCTCGTCGCCACCGTCATCGCCCTGCTGATCTCGGTCCCGCTGGGCATCTGGGCCGCCCGCTCCCGCGCGGTCAGCGCCACCGTGCGGCCCGTCCTGGACCTGCTCCAGACGATGCCGTCGATGGTCCTGCTGATCCCGGCCATCCTCTTCTTCGGGCTCGGCACCGCCGCCGGTGTCATCGCGACCCTGATCTTCGCGCTCGCCCCCGGTGTCCGCATGACCGAACTGGGCATCCGGCAGGTCGACGCCGAACTGGTCGAGGCCGCCGAGGCGTTCGGCACCAGCCCGCGCAACACCCTGTGGCGGGTGCAGCTGCCGCTCGCCCTGCCCACCATCATGGCCGGCGTCAACCAGGTGATCATGCTGGGCCTGTCCATGGTCGTCATCGCCGGCATGGTCGGCACCGGGGGACTGGGCGGCGCGGTCAACGAGGCCATCGGCCGGCTCGACATCGGGTTCGGCTTCGAGGCGGGCGTCGGCATCGTGGTGCTCGCCATCTACCTCGACCGCATGACCAGCGCCCTGGGCACCCAGCTCTCCCCGCTCGGCCGCAGGGCCGCCGCCAAGGCCCGGACCACCGCCTGGTCGTACCGGCCGCGCCCGGCCGTCGCCGTCGTCGGCGTGGTCGTCCTCGCGCTCGTGGCGGGCGGGACGGGCCTCTTCGGCCCCTCCGCCGGCACCTCCGAGGCCGTCGGCACGGACGTCGGCAAGGGCAAGGAGATCAGGATCGGCTACATCCCCTGGGACGAGGGCATCGCCTCCACCTTCCTGTGGAAGGAGCTCCTTGAGGAGCGGGGCTTCAAGGTGACCACCACCCAGTACACGGCGGGCCCCCTCTACACCGGCCTCGCCACCGGCCAGCTCGACTTCGAGACCGACTCCTGGCTGCCGGCCACGCACGCCGAGTACTGGAAGAAGTACGGCGACCGGCTCGACGACCTCGGCAAGTGGTACGGCCCCACCTCCCTGGAGCTGACCGTCCCCTCCTATGTCAAGGACGTGAACTCCCTGGAGGACCTGCGCGACCACGCCTCCGAGTTCGGCGGCAGGATCGTCGGCATCGAGCCGAGCGCGGGCATGATGGGCCTGCTCAAGAGCAAGGTGCTCAAGGAGTACGGCCTCCAGGGCTCCTACGACGTGGTCGACGGCTCCACGCCCGCGATGCTGGCGGAGCTGAAGCGCGCCTACGCCAAGAAGCAGCCGGTCGTCGTCACCCTCTGGTCCCCGCACTGGGCCTACAGCGACTACGGCCTGAAGAAGCTGAAGGACCCCCGGGGCGCCTGGGGCAAGGGCGACGGCGTGCACACCCTCGCCCGCAAGGGCTTCGCGGCCGACAACCCCGAGGTCGGCACCTGGCTGAAGAACTTCTCGATGACCGAGAAGCAGCTCACCGGCCTCGAGGCGGCGATCCAGAAGGCCGGCAAGGGCAAGGAGCAGGACGCCGTCCGCACCTGGCTCAAGGAGCACCCCGGTCAGCTCGACAGGTGGGCGCCGATCGCCGGGCGGGGCGCCAAGAGCCAGGCGGCCGGGTGACCTGACAGCACCGACCGCCGCCCACCCCTCCTGTCGTACCGGCACCCCGACGACTACGGTACGGTTCCGGCCAACCACACAGCGCCATGCACCCGGTGCACCGGGAACACCGGCGGCCCCGCGTGCCTTGAACCAGGGGAGACCCGTCCCGCGCGGGCCGTCGCCGCATGGCGCGAACCGTGAGGGTGCGGGCCCACCGACGTGTCGGGGATGTGACAGCCGCCTGAAACGGTTTGCCGAACATGCGTAGGGTGCAGAGAACTCTTCGGAGGTGCGCCCGGCGAGGGGCACCCGGCAGGGGACACGACGAGTGAAGGAGGGAGCCGAGCGATGGGCGACCACAAAGAGCAGCAGCCCGCGCGGGTGGGCGCGGCCGTCCGGCGCCGCCGCCGCGCGCTCGAGCTCACCCTCGCCGTCGTGGCCGAGCGCACCGGCCTCTCGGTGCCCTTCCTCAGCCAGGTCGAGAACGACAAGGCCCGCCCCAGCCACACCTCCCTGGAGAAGCTGGCCGACGCCCTGCGCACGACCGCCGTGGAACTGCTCGCCGCCGCCGACCCGGCGGCCAGCGTGGACGTCGTGCGGGCCGAGACCGCCACCGAGGCGGACTTCGCCCCCCGCACCCGCTCCCTGGTCCGCGGCCACCACCAGCTGCACGCCTCCGAGTACACCGGCGACCACGACGCCGGACGCGAGTTCCAGCACCGCAACGACGAGCTGATGTACGTCGCCGACGGTGCCGTCGAGATCGAGGCCGAGGGCCGCGCCTACCGCCTCGGCCGCGGCGACACCCTCTACCTGACCGGCGGGGTCCGCCACCGCTGGCGGG
Source organism: Streptomyces sp. WI03-4A (assembly GCF_033792105.1). NCBI lineage: Bacteria > Bacillati > Actinomycetota > Actinomycetes > Kitasatosporales > Streptomycetaceae > Streptomyces > Streptomyces sp. WI03-4A. The sequence continues at coordinate 72,632 of NZ_JARAUO010000036.1, read as the reverse complement.
CCACCGTCCCGGACACCCGGATCATCGTGGTGGCGGTCGCCGAGCACATCGAGGCGGTCCAGGACCGGACCCGCTAGTGCGGGTCGTCTCCCTCGTCCCGTCGCTCACCGAGGCGGTGGCCGCGACCCTGCCGGGGGCACTGGCCGGCGCCACCGACTGGTGCACACACCCGCCCGGCCTCGACGTGACCCGGGTGGGCGGCACCAAGAACCCCGACGTCGAGCGGATCCGCGCCCTCGCCCCCGACCTGGTGATCGCCAACGAGGAGGAGAACCGCGCCCCCGACCTGGACGCCCTGCGCGCGGCGGGCCTGACCGTCCTGGTCACCGAGGTGCGGTCGGTGCCGCGGGCCTTCCGGGAGCTGGAGCGGGTGCTCACCGCCTGCGGCGCGCCCGCCCGCCCCCGCTGGCTGGACGAGGCGGAGGCCGCCTGGGGCGCGCTGCCCGTGCCCGCGAGCCGCAGGACCGCGGTCGTCCCCGTCTGGCGCCGCCCCTGGATGGTCCTCGGCCGCGACACCTTCGCGGGCGACGTCCTGGCCCGGCTCGGCGTGCACCACGTGTACACGGGCCATCCCGACCGCTATCCCCGCGTGCCCCTCGACGAGCTGACGGCGGCCGCCCCCGACCTGGTCGTGCTGCCCGACGAGCCCTACCGCTTCACCGCCGACGACGGCCCCGAAGCCTTCCCCGGCCTGCCCTGCGCCCTGGTCAGCGGGCGCCATCTGACGTGGTACGGCCCGTCGCTGGCCGAGGCGCCGCGGGTGCTGGCCGAGGCCTTGCGAGCAGGTCGCCGCTGAGCAGGCCCCGCACGGTCCCGGTGCCGGCCGCCAGCCAGGCGGCGACCAGCAGCGCGTACAGACCGACGGCGAGCCCGTCGTACACGGCGAGACCCGTGTGCCGGGCGAGCGCGGCGGCGCCGGTGACACAGGTGCCCACCGGGAAGGTGAACGCCCACCAGGTCATCGAGAAGCCCATGCCCCGGCGCCGGGCCCGGACCACGTGTGCGGCGGCGAGCGCCAGCCACAGCAGCGCGAACCCCATGACCGGCACCCCGTACAGCACGGCGAAGACACCGAGACCGTGGTCGTACGGCGCCGGTACGACCCCGTCGGCCCGGTCGGCGATCAGCGCGACCGCGGTGGTGGACTGCCCGAGCGGACCGAGCACCAGGAACAGCGCCGGGGTCAGCGCGAGCGGCAGCGGGCCGGAGCCGATCACCCGGGCGAAGACCAGCGGCAGCATCAGCAGCGTCGCCAGCAGGCTGAGCCCGAACAGCGCGAAGCACGCGAGCAGCAGCGTCTCGCGGGACTGCCCCGGCGGCAGGTACGGCACCAGCAGCGGGCCGACCGCGGCCGAGACCATCGGCGCGACCAGCGGCAGCAGCCAGGCCGGGGTGGCCTCGGCGGCCCGCACCCGGTGGTGCACCGCCATCAGGTACGGCACCGCCACGGCGGCCGCCAGCCCGATCAGCGTGCCGGCCGGGAAGAACACCCCGTCCAGGGCGACGGCCGCGCGGACGCCGATCCAGTCCCGGCCGACGGTGACGGCACCGCCGCCCACCGCCAGCAGCGCCATGGACAGACAGCCGTAGAACGGCGCCATCGCCGGGTCGAGGAGGTCGGCGCGCGCCTGGTCGCGGTGGTGGGTCCAGTGCAGGGCGCGCCCGGCCAGCAGGACCACCAGCAGCACCAGCGCCAGCGCCCAGACGGCCGTGCCGGCCTCGCGCAGCCCGCCGACCCGGACCGGCAGCGCGGCCCCGGCGGTGCCGACGACGGAGGTGCCCATGACGGCGGCGTACCAGTGGGGGCCCAGGTGCCGCACACGGGCGGACCAGGGGAGGGGCAGGGACGGTGCTGCTGCGATGACCATGACGCCACCGTCCCGCGGCCGTGCCGCGCTGACCAGGGAGTACCCGTCTATGAGGGCATAAGCTGGTCTTATGAGTGACGAGTACGCGACCGTGGACGGCGGCCCCGCCGGCTCGCTGGCCCACCGGGTGCCGGACCTCGGCGCGCTGGAACTGCTGCTGGCCGTGGCGCGGCTCGGCAGCCTCGGGGCGGCGGCGCGGGAAGTCGGCATCACCCAGCCGGCCGCGAGCAGCCGCATCCGCTCGATGGAGCGGCAGCTCGGCGTCGCCCTGGTGGACCGCTCGCCGCGTGGCTCCCGGCTCACCGACGCGGGCGCCCTGGTGACGGACTGGGCCCGCCGGGTGGTGGAGGCGGCGGCGGCCTTCGACGCAGGCGCGCGGGCCCTGCGCGACCGGCGGGACTCACGGCTGCGGGTCGCGGCCAGCATGACCATCGCGGAGTACCTGCTCCCCGGCTGGCTCCTCGCCCTGCACGCCGAGCGGCCCGACACCGCGGTGTCCCTGCTCGCGGGCAACTCGGCGAAGGTCGCCGAACTCCTGCTCGCCGACGAGGCGGACCTGGGCTTCGTGGAGGGCGTGACCGTCCCGGCCGGCCTGGACTCCGCGGTGATCGCCCGCGACCGCCTGATCGTGGTCACCGCACCCGGCCACCCCTGGGCCCGCCGCCGGCGGCCGCTGACCCCCGAGGAGCTGGCGGCCACCCCGCTCATCCTGCGCGAGCGCGGTTCCGGCACCCGTCAGGTCCTGCACACCGCCCTGGGCGGCCTGGCCCGCCCGCTGATCGAACTGTCCTCGACCACGGCGGTGAAGGCCTCCGCGGTCAGCGGCGCCGGCCCCTCGGTCCTGAGCGAGCTGGCGGTCGGCGAGGAACTGGCGATGCGCCGCCTGGTGAGCATCCCGGTCGAGGGCGTCTCCCTCCGCCGCGACCTGCGAGCAGTCTGGCCCACAGGCCACCGCCCCACAGGCCCGGCCAGAGAACTCCTCACTCTGACCCGAGCCTGACCCTCACGGGGGAGTGGCAGGGGGCGACGCGGCGAAGCCGACCCCTCCAGGGTCGCGGTGAACTGTGCGAAAAACCACAACGCACCGCACCGGACCCAGCACCGCGATCTCAACGGCGCCAGACCCGCTCAGCCCGCCGCAGCGACCAACGCCCGCACCACCCGAAGATCCTCCCCCATCTCCGGATGCCACTGCACCCCCAGCACCCACCCCTCCGCCGCGGGCAGCTCGACCGCCTCCACCGTCCCGTCGGCCGCGTACGCGGACGGCACCAGCCGTTCACCGAGCCGCTCCACCGCCTGATGGTGGTACGTCGGCACCATCAACTCCTCCGGCACGATCCCGGCGTACGACGTGCCCGGCACCGGCTTCACCGGATGCCCGCCGAACACACCGACCAACTCGGCGTGCCCGTCGAGATGCTGCACCAGCGTCCCCCCGAGCGCCACGTTCAGCAGCTGCATGCCGCGGCAGATCCCGAGCAGCGGCACACGCGCGGCCAGGGCGGCGTCGATCAGCGCCAGCTCCCAGGCGTCCCGCTCAGGGGCGGGCGGCCCCGTGCGCGGCAAGCGCTCGGCGCCGTACCGCCCGGGGTCGACGTCGGGTCCGCCGGCGATCACGAGCCCGTCGAGCCGGGCCACCGCGGCCGCAGCGTGCTCCGGCACGTCCGGCGGCAGCATCGCCGCGAGCGCCCCGGCCCGCTGCACCAGCCGGGGATACGCGGCCGGCAGCAGCGCCGCCTCCAGCTCCCACACGCCCCAGCGCGCGCCGGTCTCCAGATAGGTGCTCACACCGATCAGCGGTCGTCCGCTCACGCTGCCCTCCCAGGAATCCAAGAACAATCCAATGGTCCGACGACACACCTCTGGCCACCCCTGCCGTCCATCCGCCCGGCCGGGCCGCTCACGCGAGGAACCCCCGCAGCAGCGCCGCGGTCCCCGCGCAGTGCTCCCGCATGGTCTCCCGCGCGCCGTCCGCGTCCCCCGCGAGCACCGCCTCCACCAGGGCGGTGTGCTGGCGCTGCGAGTGCTCCAGGTTGCGCACCAGCAGCGGGATGCAGTCCAGCAGGTCGTTGACGGTCGCCCGGACCGCCGCGTACTGGGCGGCGAGCGACGGCGAGCCGCACAGCTCGGCCAGCGTCAGGTGCAGCAGCGTGTCCAGCCGCCGGTAGTCCGCGAGCGGCGCCTCGCGGGTGCGCTCCAGGGCCGCCCGCAGCCGCGCGCCCCGCTCCGCCGTCAGCCCGTGCGCCGCGCACAGCCCGGCCGCCCCGACCTCCAGCACCTCACGGAAGCGCAGCACGTCCTCGATGTCGACCTCGGCGATCCGGCGCCGCAGCTCGTCCTCGCCGCCCGCGTCCACGCGGGGCAGCACGAACGTTCCGCCGTACCGTCCGCGTCTCGCCTCCACCAGGCCCTGGTCCTGCAGCACCTTCAGCACCTCGCGCAGCGTCACCCGGCTGATCCCGAGCCGCTCGGCCAGCTCCCGCTCGGCCGGCAGCCGTTCACCGCCCGGCACCAGACCGAGGCGCACCACCTGGAGGATCTGCTCCAGGGCCTCCTCGAAGCCGTTGCCCGCCCGCACCGGCCGTAGCACCGGGGCGAGCCGCTCGACGGCACCCGGCGCCCGCGCCCCCTGCGCATCCGTCTCCCGCGGCATCCGGCCGTGCCCCCTTCCCAGGCAATGGTTCGTGGCCATACCTTATGGCTCCCGGCCCCGCCGCAACACGCGAAGAAGCCGAAGGAGGCTCTGCCGTGGCAGACCGCACACCCCCGTTGAGCGTCGAGGAGCTGCGGGCCCTCGTCGCCGGCGGTGAGATCGACACCGTCGTCCTGGCCTTCCCCGACATGCAGGGACGGCTCCAGGGCAAGCGGTTCGCCGCCCGGTTCTTCCTCGACGAGGTGCTCGGGCACGGCACCGAGGGCTGCAACTACCTTCTCGCCGTCGACACCGAGATGAACACCGTCGACGGCTACGCGATGTCCTCCTGGGACCGCGGCTACGGCGACTTCGCCATGCACCCGGACGTCTCCACCCTGCGCCGCGTCCCCTGGCACCCCGGCACCGCCCTGCTCGTCGCCGACCTCGCCTGGCACGACGGCTCCCCGGTCGTCGCCGCCCCGCGCCAGATCCTGCGCCGCCAGCTCGACCGCCTCGCCGAGCTCGGCTACACCGCGCAGGTGGGCACGGAGCTGGAGTTCATCGTCTTCAAGGACAGCTACGAACAGGCGTGGGACGCCGGCTACCGGGACCTGACCCCGGTCAACCGGTACAACATCGACTACTCCGTCCTCGGCACCGGCCGCATCGAGCCCCTGCTGCGCCGCCTGCGCAACGACATGGCCGGCGCCGGACTCACCGTCGAGTCGGCCAAGGGCGAGTGCAACCCCGGCCAGCACGAGATCGCCTTCCGCTACGACGAGGCCCTCGTCACCTGCGACCAGCACGCCCTCTACAAGACCGGCGCCAAGGAGATCGCCGCGCAGGAGGGCGTCTCCCTGACCTTCATGGCCAAGTTCAACGAGCGCGAGGGCAACTCCTGCCACATCCACCTCTCGCTCACCGACGCGGACGGCGCCAACGCCATGGCCGGCGACGGGGACGGCGGCATGTCCGACGTCATGCGTCACTTCCTCGCCGGGCAACTGGCCGCCCTGCGTGACTTCTCGCTCCTGTACGCCCCCAACATCAACTCCTACAAGCGGTTCCAGCCGGGCTCCTTCGCCCCCACCGCCGTCGCCTGGGGCCCCGACAACCGCACCTGCGCCCTGCGCGTCGTCGGCCACGGCCGCTCACTGCGCTTCGAGAACCGCCTCCCCGGCGGCGACGTCAACCCCTACCTCGCCGTCGCCGGACTCGTCGCCGCCGGCCTGTACGGCATCGAGCGGAAACTCGAACTGCCCGAGCCCTGCACCGGCAACGCCTACGCCGCCGACCTGGCCCACGTCCCGACCACCCTGCGTGAGGCCGCCGAACTCTGGGAGACCAGCCCGATCGCCAAGGCGGCCTTCGGCGAGGAGGTCGTCGCGCACTACCGCAACATGGCGCGCGTCGAAGTGGAGGCCTTCGACGCCGCGGTCACCGACTGGGAGCTGCGCCGCTCCTTCGAACGTCTGTGAAAGGCCGCCCCGTGTCCGAACCATCCGCAGCGCCCGACCCGTCCGACCCGCACGAGCTGACGGTCCTCGACCCCGCCACCGAGAAGGTCGTCGCCACCGTCCCCGCGGCCGACGCGGCCGACGTGGACGCCGCCGTCGCACGCGCCGCGCGCGCCCAGCCCGCCTGGGCCGCCCTCGGGCCCGCCGACCGCGCCCGCCTGCTGCGCCGCTACGCCGACGTCGTCGACGCCCACCTCGACGAACTGGCGGGCCTCGAGGTGCGCGAGGCCGGCCACACGATCGGCAACGCGCGCTGGGAGGCCGGCAACGCCCGCGACCTGCTGCTGTACGCGGCCGGCGGTGCCGAACGCCTCCTCGGCCGGCAGATCCCGGTCCCCGGCGGCTGGGACGTCACCTTCCACGAACCCCTCGGCGTCGTCGGCGTGATCGCCCCCTGGAACTTCCCCATGCCCATCGCCGCCTGGGGCTCCTTCCCGGCCCTCGCCGCGGGCAACGCCGTCGTCCTCAAGCCCGCCGAGACCACCCCGCTCACCGCGCTGCGGCTGGCCGAACTCGCCCTGGAGGCGGGCCTGCCCGAGCACCTCTTCCAGGTGCTGCCGGGCCACGGCCGTACCGCGGGCCGCGCCCTGACCGACCACCCGGGCGTCGCCAAGATCGTGTTCACCGGCTCCACCCGCACCGGCCGCGAGATCATGGAGCGCTGCGCCCGCCTGGTCAAGCCGGTCACCCTGGAACTCGGCGGCAAGAGCCCCAATGTCGTCTTCGCCGACGCCGACCTCGGGGCCGCTCTCGACCCCTTCTCCTTCCTGGACAACGCCGGCCAGGACTGCTGCGCCCGCACCCGCGTCCTGGTCCAGGAGACGGTGTACGAGGAGGCCCGCGACATCCTCGCCGAGGCGCTCGCCGCCGTGGTCGTGGGCGACCCGGCCGACGCCAGGACGCAGATGGGCCCGCTGATCTCCCGTCAGCAGCTCGACCGGGTACGGTCCTACGTCCCCGAGGACGCGCCCGCCCTGCGCGGCAGCGCCCCCGACGGCCCCGGCTTCTGGTTCCCGCCCACCGTCCTGACGGGGGAGCGGCACGACGGCCGGGCGGCCCTCGAGGAGATCTTCGGTCCCGTCGCCGTGCTGCTCCCGTTCACCGACGAGGCGGACGCGGTCCGTCTCGCCAACGACACCCCCTACGGCCTGTCCGGCTCCGTCTGGACCCGGGACGTCGGCCGCGCCCTGCGCGTCTCCCAGGCCGTCCGCGCCGGCAACCTGTCCGTCAACTCCCACTCCAGCGTCCGCTACTGGACCCCGTTCGGCGGCTTCAAGCAGTCCGGCCTCGGCCGCGAGCTGGGCCCCGACGCCCTGACCGCCTTCACCGGAACCAAGAACGTCTTCATCAGCACGGAGGGCCCCGCACAGTGACCGACTCCCACGTCTGCCGCCGTCTGACCGGCCGTACCGCCGTCGTCACCGGAGCCGGCAGCGGCATCGGCCTCGCCACCGCACGCCGCCTGGCCGCCGAGGGCGCCCACGTGGTCTGCGCCGACGTCGACACCACCGCCGGGAAGGCCGCCGCCGACGCGGTCGGCGGACTCTTCGTCCAGGTCGACGTCACCGACCCGGAACAGGTCGAGGCACTGTTCCGGACGGCGTACGACACCTACGGCAGCGTCGACATCGCCTTCAACAACGCCGGCATCTCGCCGCCCGACGACGACTCCATCCTGGAGACCGGCCTGGAGGCGTGGAAGCGCGTCCAGGAGGTCAACCTCACCTCCGTCTACCTGTGCTGCAAGGCCGCCATCCCCTACATGCGCCGCCAGGGCAAGGGCTCCATCATCAACACGGCGTCCTTCGTCGCCCGGATGGGCGCGGCCACCTCCCAGATCTCCTACACCGCCTCCAAGGGCGGGGTCCTCGCCATGTCCCGCGAACTGGGCGTGCAGTTCGCCCGCGAGGGCATCCGGGTCAACGCCCTGTGCCCCGGACCGGTCAACACCCCGCTGCTGCGCGAGCTGTTCGCCAAGGACCCGGAGCGGGCCGCCCGCCGGCTCGTGCACATCCCGGTCGGCCGGTTCGCCGAGGCGGACGAGATCGCCGCCGCCGTGGCCTTCCTGGCCAGCGACGACTCCTCCTTCGTCAACGCCACCGACTTCCTGGTCGACGGCGGCATCTCGGGCGCGTACGTCACCCCCCTGTAGGGACGAAGGTGTACGGTCCCCGTCATATGCGACAGCATCTCGCGTGGATCCTGGCAGCGGCCGCCGTCCTGGCGGCCGCGCCCACCGCACCGGCGGCCACCCCCGACTGCCCCCGGCTCGGCGGCCGGTGGCACGGCGACCACCGCGCCCGTCTCCAGCGGGTCGTCGACGCCCGCGGCACCTGCTCGGGGCACACGGGCGCGGTCGCCGTCTTCGACTGGGACAACACGGTCACCAAGAACGACGTCACGGACGCCACCCTCTCCTGGGCCCTGCGCCACGACCGGCTGCCGCGGCCCGCGCGCTGGAAGGACACCAGCGCCTGGCTGACCGATGCCGCCGACCGGGCCCTCACGGCGGCCTGCGGCACCGGCGCGGGCGCACCCCTGCGCACCTCCACCGCACCCCGCTGCACCGACGAGATCATGAGCGTCCGCGAGAACGGCACCACCACGAGCGGCGCACCCGCCTTCGCCGGGTCCTGGAACCACCGGCGCACCGTCCCGCAGTACGCCTGGGTCCCGCGGCTCTTCGCCGGCCGCACCCCCGCCGAACTCGCCTCCTACGCCACCGCAGCCCGCCGCGAGGCCCTCGCCGCGCCCGTCGGCGCCACCCGCACCCTCGGCACCCGGACCGTCCCCGCCTACGTCCGCTACTACGACCAGCAGCGCGACCTGATCCGCACCCTCCACCGGGCCGGATTCCGGGTCTACGTCGTCTCGGCGGGCGCCGAACCCGTCACCGAGGTCTGGTCCCGTGCCGTCGGCGTCGACGCCGCGCACACCATCGCCATCCGCCCGGTCCTCGACGCCCGGGGCCGCATCACCACCCGCACCGAGGGCTGCGGCGGCGCCCCGGCGTCCCGCGGCGAAGTCATCCCCTACATCGACGGCAAACGGTGCTGGATCAACCAGGAGGTGTACGGCCTCCGGGGAGCCGCGGCCTGGCTGCGGCAGCCCCTGCCGAACCGGCCGGCGATCGCGGCCGGGGACGCCGACACGGACGTCACCTTCGTCGCCGACGCCACCGGTGCCCACCTCGTGCTGAACCGCAACAAGCCGGAGCTGATGTGCCGGGCGTACGACGACGCCGACGGCCGCTGGCTGATCGAGCCGATGTTCATCGCCCCGCTGCCGCGCAGGACGCGGCCGTACCCGTGCGCGACCACCGCCCGCACCGCACCCGACGGCACCGCCGGGCCGCTGCTGCGCCCCGACGGCTCGGTGGTGCCGGACCAGACGGACACCGTGTACTGAGCCCGGCGGTCCGGGCGTGGGCTCCGGCCCGGGCCCAGGGCTCAGGACTCAGAGGAAGGTCAGGCCCTCGCCCCGGTAGGTGGGCACGGTCGCCGTCACCGCGTCCCCCTCGATCAGGTGCAGCGTGTCGAACCGCTCGCACAGCTCGCCCGCCTTGGCGTGCCGGAACCACACCTTGTCGCCGATCAGCAGGTCGTCGGCGGGGGAGCCGAGCAACGGCGTCTGCACCTCACCGGGGCCTTCCTGCGGGTCGTATTTCAGCCCCTCGGGCAGATAGGGCACCGGCAGCCGGTCGGGTCCCGCCGCGCCGGACGCCGGGTAGCCGCCGCCCAGCACGGTCACCACCCCCACGCCCGGCCGCCGTACGACCGGCTGGGCGAACAGGGCCGCCGGACGGCCGGTGAAGGACGTGTAGTTGTCGAAGAGCCGAGGCACGTACAGCCCCGAACCGGCCGCTATCTCCGTGACCGCGTCCTCGGCGGCGGTGTGCTGCACACTGCCCGTGCCGCCGCCGTTGACGAACTCCAGGTCCGGCGCCACCGCACGGACCGCCCGCACCACGGCGGCCCGCCGCTCGGCCAGCTCGCGCCGGGCGGCGGCCTGCATCAGCCGGACGGCCCGCGACCGCAGCGGCCGACCGGCCACCGCGTCGCCGACCCCCGCGACATGCCCCTCGTACGCCATGATCCCCACCAGCCGGAACCCCGGCCGCCGGGCCACGGCCCGGGCCAGCTCGGCGAGTTGGGCGGGGGAGTGCAGCGGCGAGCGGCGCGCCCCGACCCGCACCCGGCCGCCCAGCAGCTTCAGCGAGGTGTCCAGCTCCAGGCAGACCCGCACCTCCTCGCGCCCGCCGTCGCGGGCCGCGTCGATCAGGTCGAGGTGCGCGACGTCGTCGACCATCACGGTGACGGCGGCGGCGAGCTTGGGGTCGGCGGCCAGCTCCGCGAAACCGGACCGGTCGGCGGACGGGTAGGCCAGCAGGACGTCCTCGAACCCGGAGCGCGCGAGCCAGAGCGACTCGGCGAGGGTGAACGACATGATGCCCTGGATCCCGTCCCTGGACAGGACGCGTTCCAGCAGGGCCCGGCAGCGGACCGACTTGCTGGCGACCCGGACGGGCTTGCCCGCGGCGCGGCGGACGAGATCGTCCGCGTTGGCGTCGAAGGCGTCCAGATCCACGATCGCGAGAGGGGCGTCGAGATGGGCGGTGGCCCGGTCGTAACGGGCCCGGTCGGCGGCGCGCGCAGTCATGACGGAAGCCTGCCAGACAGGATTACCGCAGGGTAGGGGGACGTTCCGGGCAGATGCCCCCGGCGTGCGGACTGGTGCTCGTTCCGTCTCGGACAACCCGTAGAGTGACGCGCACGTACGGCGGAACGCCTCCGGCCGCATCACCTGAACCGGGATGCCGGTCCAGCCGTACGGGTATGCGTGCCCGGACGGACTCTTCACCCCGGGCGCGGCCGCTGCAGGAACGGCCCGCGTACGAGGAAACGGCCCGGGCACGAGGAAACGGGGGGTGCATTGAGCACGGAAGCGCGCCGCGCCCCGGTACCCGGCCGCCCCGGCGCCGGACCGGACGCGCCCGCACCGGGCACCCCGGCGCACGCCCCGGCCGAACCGCCGGAGCACACGCCGCCCGCGGCCATCGACTTCGACGACGAGCCCTCCGTCTTCGCCCCCCGCACCCCACCCACCCGGGGCTCCTCCGGAGCGGGGCCCGGTGAACGGGTGCCCGGGATGGGTTCCTCCGGCCCTGGAACCAGTGGACGGGGGCCCGTGACTCGCGGGGCCGGACCGGGGAGCGGTGCGTCCGGCTCCCGCTTCGCGGGCTCCAGGCCGTCCGCCGTACCCGAGGCGGCCGATCCCGTGAGCCCGCCGCCGCCCCCCGCCTCGGCACGCTTCCCCGACGCCCCGCCGACCGCGCCCCGCGACACCGCCGTCGGTACACCTCCACGCCCGGCCCACCGCCCCGGACCCGAGCAGGCGCGCGGCGAGGCCGGGACGGTGATGCCCCCGCGTCCCGGACACCTTCCTGGTGACCGGTCGGACCGCGGCGAGGCGTTGTCGGTGGTGCCGCCGAACCCGGTTCATCGTCCTTTCTCTCAGCCGGGCCGTGATCAGACCGCGTCGGTGGTGCCGCCGAGCCCGGCTCACCGTTCAGGTCCGCAGCCGGGCGGGAATGAGGCCGCGCCCGTGGCGCCCCCGCGTCCGGCCCGCCGCCCCGGCTCGGAGGCCGGCCGTGCCGAGGGCCCACCGGCGGCGCCTCCGCGGCCGGCCCACCGGCCGGCCACGTCGTCCGCCGGGCCGGAGTCGCTGTCGGAGACGACGACCCGGCTCCGGCCGTTCCGCCCGCAGCCGCAGCCGCAGCCGCAGCCGCAGCCGCAGCAAGCTCAATCACCACATTCCGCCTCGGCCCCTGCCGACGCCTCTGCCTCGCGGGGTGAACAGGCGGTACAGGCACCCGCTTCCGTGCCCGGTGCGCGCGCGGGGCGGAGCCAGGGCGCGCCCGCCCAGCCAGCGAGCCCCCCGACCGCCTCCCCGGACCCCGCCCTGTCCTGGAGCGCCGGTGCCGCCGTGCGGCCCGTGGTGTCCTTCGGGGAGCCCGAGGGGTACGACGGATACGACGAGCGGATGCGGGCCCGGCCGCTGGGGCTGCGGATGCGGCCCGGGACCGCCGCTGCCGCCGCCTGCCTGGTCCTCGGGCTCGGCCTCATCGGTGGTGCGGTGACCGGGAGTTGGCTGACCGGTGACGGCGGCGACGGACCGGCGGGAACCGAGTTCAGCGCGGCCGCGACGCTCTGGCACAGCGTGCCCGTGGACCAACTGTTCCCGCCCACGGTGAAGGGGACCGGCGCCGGACCCGGCGGCGCCGACCGCACCTGGACGCGGATCGCCGTGGCCCGGGACAGCGGCTGCGCCGACGCCTTCGACCCCCTGCTGCGCAGGGCGGTCGCCCCCGTCGGCTGCCGTCGGCTGCTGCGCGCCACCTACACCGACGCCACGCAGAGCTATGTCACCACCGTCGGCCTGCTGTTCACCAAGGGCGACCCCGCCGCCATGTCCGCGCTCGCCACCCGTTTCCGCAAGGAGCACCTGGACCGCCGCGCCGACCTGATGCCCCGGCCCTACGCCGCCAAGGGCACCGCGGCCGCGCACTTCGGCGACCGACAGCGCGCGAGCTGGACCATCTCCGTGCTCACCGACATCCCTGTCGTCGCCTACGCCGTCTCCGGCTGGGCCGACGGCCGCACCGTCGACTCGCCCCAGCCCGCCGCGGACGCCGTACACTCCGGCGCCACCACCGCACCCGCCCAGGCCGGCCTCGGCAACGAGGCCCAGGGGCTGGCCGACCGCGTCGAGCGGCGGCTGCGCCAGACAGCAGGCAGGGCCACGGAGAAGCCCTCATGACGAGACCGACGACGACGCGACCGACCCGCGGCCGCCGCCGCGCCACCGCCTCGGCCTTCATCGCACTGCTCGCCGGTTCGCTCGCCGTGCTGCCGTCCGCCGCGGCCCACGCCGACAGCATCCGCGCCCAGCAGTGGGGCCTCTCCGCCCTCCACCTGGACGAGGCGTGGCGCACCACCAGGGGCCGGGGCGTCACCGTCGCGGTCCTGGACACCGGCGTCGAGGCCGACCATCCGGACCTCGCCGGGAACGTGCTGCCCACCAAGGACATGATCGGCTTCGGCGCCGGACCCGGCGACCGCGCCTGGGCCCGGCACGGCACCGCCATGGCCGGCATCATCGCCGGGCACGGCCACGGACCGGGCCGCACCGACGGTGTCGTGGGCGTCGCGCCCGAGGCGAAGATCCTGCCCGTGCGGGTCATCCTGGAGGACGGCGACTCCGCCCGCACCAAGGCCCGCACCACCCGGGGCAACGCCCTCGCCGACGGCATCCGCTGGGCGGCCGACCACGGCGCCGACGTCATCAACCTCTCCCTCGGCGACGACTCCGCCTCCGCCCACCCGGAGCCCAGCGAGGACGAGGCCGTGCAGTACGCCCTGAAGAAGGGGGTCGTCGTCGTGGCCTCCTCGGGCAACGGGGGCGACAAGGGCGACCACGTCTCCTACCCGGCCGCCTACCCGGGCGTCATCGCCGCCACCGCCGTGGACAAGTTCGGCACCCGGGCCTCCTTCTCCACCCGCCGCTGGTACGCGGCGGTCAGCGCACCCGGCGTGGACGTCGTGATCGCCGACCCCGACCACAAGTACTACGAGGGCTGGGGCACCAGCGCGGCCTCCGCGTTCGTCTCCGGCGCGGCCGCCCTCGTCAAGGCGGCCCACCCCCGACTCACCCCCGCCCAGATCAAGAAGCTCCTGGAGGACACCGCCCGCGACGCCCCGGTCGGCGGCCGCGACGACTCCCGCGGCTTCGGGATGATCGACCCGGCGGCCGCCCTGAAGGCCGCGGCCCGCCTCGAACCGCGCCGACTGCACCCGGCGTCGTACAGCGGGAAGTACTTCGGCCCGGGGCCGGACACGGCCGGCCCCGCCGGCTCCGCCGCCGACTGGGCGGGCCCCCTGGCGGGCGGCGCGGGCGCGGTCCTGCTGGTGGCGTCGGTCGTCCTGTGGCGGGGCCGCCGGACCACCCGCTGAGCCCGGTCCGACGGTACGAGGACGCCGGGCGCGGCACGACGCCTCGAAGGACGCCGAGCCAGGCCCCCGCGTGCCTACGAGGCCGCCGCGAACCCGGACACCGCCGCCTTCGCGGCAGCCTCCACCAGCGAGATTCCCCTCGCCTTGCTGACGGTCCCCTCCGACAGCACCGCCACCAGGTAGCCGGCCCCGTCCACGCGCACCCGGCCGATGCTGTTGACGTCCCACAGCCCCGTCGTACTGCGCGGCAGCCACCCGTTCTTCAGGGCCGGGGACGACCCGGGGGCCGCGGCGGAGACCCCCCACCGCTGGTCCGGCTCCACCGACTCCATCAGGCCCCGCACATACGCCCGCGAGGCCGCGCTCAGCCGGGAATCCGTCGTGAACACCTGTCGCAGCAGGCGCAGTTGGTCCGCGGCGGTGGTCCGGGTCAGCCCCCACAGCTCACCGGCGCCACCGGAGGTCGAGCCGAGTCCGAACCGCCGGTTCGCCGCGTCGAGCCCCTCGCCCCGCCCGATCGTGTGCCACAGCGCGGTGGCCGAGGCGTTGTCGCTGTTCTCGATCATCTTCGTGGCGTACGCCTTCTCGGTATCCGTCAGCTGCCGTCCGGCGTCCTGCGCCTGGAGCAGCAGAGCGGCGAGGACGTCGACCTTGACGATGCTCGCCGTGTCGAAGGCGTCCCCGCCGTACACGGCACTGTCACCGGAGGCCGGGTCGAACACGGCGGCCGACACCCGTGCCCCCGACGGCACCGTCACCGACGCCATGGCCCGCGACAGCGACGCCTTCCGCACGACGGCGGAAGGCGAGGTAGCGGGTTCCACCGATGCCTCCTCGCCCGCCGTGGCCGGGGAGGAGGAGGCCGACGGCGTCGCCGCCGACGATACGGCCCCGGCACCGGGGTGCGCGCGTGCCGTGACGTAGACCGTCCCGCCCGCCGTCGCCCCGGCGACCGCGACCACGGCCAGCGCGATCAGCGGCAACGGACGATGGCGGCTACGGCGGGCACGGCGGGCGTCACGGGCGCTGCGGGCCCGGTCGCGGCGGGCTCTGGGGGACTCCATGCCCGCGATGCTCGGGGCGGGGCCTGTGCGCCACATGGGACGCGGATGAGAGCCAGGTCAGCGAATCGGGGATTCCTGTGCACCGGCTGGGCGGCCCGGCCCCCGGGCCCCGGAGACCCCGCGTCCCGGCCCCGGCCCCGGCCCCGTACGAGCGGGGCGGCTTCCCCCTATAGGGTCGGTGACCGTGGCGAACAAGAACATTCCCGACCCCGGCTTCTCCGACGACGACGGCTCCGCCGACCCCCGGCTGAGCGCCGCTCTCGCCGCCTGGGCCGAGGACCGCACGGCCGTCGGCCCCGTCCTGGAGGCGCTGCGCGGCGCCCGGCTGCTCGTGCCCGTCGTCGCGGTGCTCGGCGAGGTCGAGGAGGACGAGAACGGGCTGCGCCGCGAGAAGACCAGCGACATGGCCGTGCCGACGCTGAAGGCCGGCCCCCGCACCGCCCTGCCGGCCTTCACCTCCACCGACTCCCTGGCCCGCTGGGACCCGGCGGCCCGGCCCGTCGCCGTACCCCTGCACCAGGCGCTGCAGGCCGCCGCGCACGAGAAGGCCGACACGGTCGTGCTGGACCTGGCCGGCCCGGTGCCGTTCGAGCTGACCGGCCCGGCGCTGCTCGCCCTGGCCGAGGGCCGGACCAGCACCGACCCGCTCGCCGACCCGGCCGTGGTCGAGGCCGTCCGCGCCGCCGTGGCCGGCGTGCCCGCCGTGCTGCGCGCGCACCTCGGTCCCGGCCAGGCCGACGGCACCCTCGCCCTGGTCCTCGACCCGGCCGCGCCGCCCGCCGAGGCCGCCCGCGCCGTCGCCGAGCGGCTGTCGGCCGACGAGACGCTGAGGGCCCGCCTGGTACGCGGTCTCGACCTGGCACTCCTGCCGGCCGGGACCACGCCTCCGGGCGAGCCCCTGTACGTACGCGGGTGAACTAGCCGTAGACCGGGCCGGTGTACTTCTCGCCGGGACCCTGGCCCGGCTCGTCCGGCACGATCGACGCCTCGCGGAACGCCAGCTGCAACGACTTCAGGCCGTCGCGCAGGGGGGCCGCGTGGAAGGAGCTGATCTCGGTCGCGCTCGCGTCCAGCAGCCCGGCCAGCCCGGTGATCAGCTTGCGGGCCTCGTCCAGGTCCTTGTACTTGTCGCCCTCCTCGCTCAGCCCGAGCTTGACGGCGGCGGCGCTCATCAGGTTGACGGCGACCGTCACGATCACCTCGACGGCGGGGACCTCGGCGATGTCCCGGGTCATCGCGTCGAAGTCGGTGTTCTCAGGAGGGGTCTCACTCATGCCCCACACGATAGGCGAGGGCCGGCGGTCCCCCTCATCAGCCCCGTCCCAGCGCCCACGCCCCGATTAGCCCCGGTCGGGCGATCCTGGTAGCCTGGTTGTCGACCGGCCGGACACCTATGTGCTCGGCCCACAAGTGGAGGCTCCGCTCTCCCACCCTGACCGTCCTCCGGGACGGCGGGTCATCCGGTCAGACGGCCACCATCGTTCCGTACGGACGATGGAGCCGTCCGAAAGCGCGCCCCGCGGTCATCGCGGCGGTGCTCCGGTTGCCATGGAGCCCCGCCTGTGATCGTCCGGGGCATTTTTTGTGCTTCGGCGCGGTTAGGTCTAACGAAAAGACGTTACTCGGCGGTCCGCCAGACCGTCGTGTGGTGCTACCGAGGAGGATCCATCAGCGCCGAGCCCCGCATCAACGACCGGATTCGCGTTCCCGAAGTGCGACTTGTCGGTCCCAGCGGCGAGCAGGTCGGGATTGTTCCGCTTGCCAAGGCCCTTGAGCTTGCTCAGGAGTACGACCTCGACCTCGTCGAGGTGGCGGCGACCGCTCGTCCGCCCGTCTGCAAGCTCATGGACTACGGGAAGTTCAAGTACGAGTCGGCCATGAAGGCTCGTGAGGCGCGCAAGAACCAGGCGCACACGGTCATCAAGGAGATGAAGCTCCGGCCGAAGATCGACCCGCACGACTACGACACCAAGAAGGGTCACGTCGTCCGGTTCCTCAAGCAGGGCGACAAGGTCAAGATCACGATCATGTTCCGTGGTCGCGAGCAGTCCCGGCCCGAACTGGGCTACCGACTGCTGCAGCGGCTCGCGGAGGACGTCCAGGACCTCGGTTTCGTGGAGTCGAACCCGAAGCAGGACGGCCGGAACATGATCATGGTCCTCGGTCCGCACAAGAAGAAGACCGAGGCGATGGCCGAGGCCCGTCAGGCGCAGGAGGCCCGCAAGGCCGACGCGAAGGCGAACCCCGGCAAGTCGCAGAACCCCGCCGAGGCGGAGGGCCTGTCCGAGGCGGAGGCCCCGTCCGAGGCGGAGGCCCCGTCCGAGGAGCACGCCGAGGCGTGACCCCGGGGGACTCACGTCCCCAGGTTTGTAACCGAAACACAGAGCGACGCTCGACCGTGCCCGGTTTTCGCGACCGGGCACCAGAGCGCCACCGACGAGGAGAGAACGGCGCTATGCCGAAGAACAAGTCGCACAGCGGTGCCAGCAAGCGCTTCAAGGTCACCGGCTCCGGCAAGGTGCTCCGCGAGCGCGCCGGCAAGCGCCACCTGCTCGAGCACAAGTCGTCCCGCGTGACGCGCCGCCTCACCGGCAACGCCGAGATGGCCCCGGGCGACGCCGCGAAGATCAAGAAGCTTCTCGGCAAGTGACGTCACGGCGCCGCCTGAGCGCCGTACGTCTGGACCGGGACCCAATCGTTTCCGGGTCGTGTGAGTACCCCCACGGCCCCGCTACAAGGAGTTAACAAGTGGCACGCGTCAAGCGGGCAGTCAACGCCCACAAGAAGCGCCGGGCGATCCTCGAGGCGGCCTCCGGCTACCGCGGTCAGCGCTCGCGCCTGTACCGCAAGGCCAAGGAGCAGGTCACCCACTCGCTGGTCTACAACTACAACGACCGCAAGAAGCGCAAGGGCGACTTCCGTCAGCTGTGGATCCAGCGCATCAACGCCGCTGCCCGCGCCAACGGCATCACCTACAACCGCTTCATCCAGGGTCTGAAGGCCGCGAACGTCGAGGTCGACCGCAAGATCCTGGCCGAGCTGGCCGTCAACGACGCGAACGCGTTCGCCGCGCTCGTCGAGGTCGCCCAGAAGGCGCTGCCGTCGGACGTCAACGCCCCCAAGGCCGCGTGACGCCGGACCGGCTTCGAGCTGACGCTCACTGAGGGACCCGCAGGCTGTATGGCTTGCGGGTCCTGTCGTTGCGGGGCCCGCCCCGCCGGCGCCACCAGAAGAAGACTTTCCCGAAGGTGAAGAAGAGGATGCCGCCCGCCCCCGAGCTGATCTCCCCCCGGTCCGCACGCGTCTCCGCCGCCCGCCGGCTCGCCCGGCGCAACTTCCGGGGCAAGGACCGGCTGTTCCTCGCCGAGGGGCCGCAGGCCGTCAGGGAAGCGGCCGCGCATCGGACCGACGGCGTCCCCGTCCTCGTCGAGCTGTTCGCCACCGTCGAGGCCGCCGACCGCTACGCCGACATCGTGGGAGCGGCCCGCGACGCCGGCGCCCGTCTGCACCTCGCCTCCGAAGAGGTCATCGCCGACATCTCCACCACCGTCACCCCCCAGGGGCTCGTCGGTGTCTGCCGGTTCCTCGACACCCCCTTCGCCGACGTGCTCGCCGCCGGGCCCAGGCTCGTGGCCGTCCTCGCCAACGTCCGTGACCCCGGCAACGCCGGGACCGTGCTGCGCTGCGCCGACGCCGCCGGCGCCGAGGCGGTGGTGCTCACCGACGCCTCCGTCGACCTGTACAACCCCAAGGCCGTCCGCGCCTCCGTGGGCTCCCTGTTCCACCTCCCGGTCGCCGTGGGCGTGCCTGTCGAACAGGCCGTGCGGGGGCTGCGGGACGCCGGGGTGCGGATCCTCGCCGCCGACGGGGCCGGCGACCACGACCTGGACCAGGAACTCGACAAGGGCACCATGGGCGGTCCGACCGCCTGGCTGTTCGGCAACGAGGCCTGGGGACTCCCCGAGGAGACCCGCGCCCTCACCGACGCCGTCGTCCGCGTCCCCATCCACGGCCGGGCCGAGAGTCTGAACCTCGCCACCGCCGCGGCCGTATGTCTCTACGCGTCGGCGCGGGCACAGCGTGCCTCCGGAGGGTGCCGCTCCGTCACCGAGAGCTAGTAGGGTGACCCACTCGGGGCCCTGCGCCGTCTGAGAGGTGGGGTACGGGGATGAGTGTGGCCGGCACGAGCACCGCGCCGGAGGGACGGGACGCGCGGCGGGCGCCCGCGCCCCGGTGCGGGGACGACACCGGCGTCGACCCCGACCAGCTGCCCGACGGCCTCGTCGTCGCCGACGAGAACGGCCGGGTCGTCCGCTTCAACGCCGCCGCCGAACGCGTCACCGCCGTCCGCGCCGCCGAGGCCCTCGGCCGCCCGCTGGAGAAGGCGCTGCCGCTCGAGGACCTGGAGGGCCGCCGCTGGTGGCAGCTCACCGACCCCTACGGCGGCCTCGCCATCCGGGTCCGCCAGCCCGAGCGCAACCTGCTGCTGCCCGGCGGCCGCGAGGTCCTGGTCTCCGCCCGCTACGTGCGCGCCGAACCCCTCGGACCCGTCCGGTGCGTCGTCGTCTCGCTGCGGGACACCGAGGCCCGCCGCCGCACCGAGCGCAGCCACGCCGAGCTGATCGCCACCGTCGCCCACGAGCTGCGCTCCCCGCTGACCTCCGTGAAGGGCTTCACCGCCACCCTCCTGGCCAAGTGGGAACGCTTCACCGACGACCAGAAGCGGCTGATGCTGGAGACCGTCGACGCCGACGCCGACCGGGTCACCCGGCTGATCGCCGAGCTGCTCGACATATCCCGGATCGACAGCGGCCGGCTCGAGGTGCGCCGCCAACCCGTCGACATCGGCGCGGCCGTCGGCCGGCACATCCACGCCTACGTCGCCTCGGGCCAGCCCGCCGACCGGTTCCTGCTGCGCATCGAGCAGCCGCTGCCCGCCCTGTGGGCCGACCCCGACAAGGTCGACCAGGTGCTGAGCAACCTGCTGGAAAATGCCGTGCGGCACGGCGAGGGAACCGTCACCATTGACGTCACGCCCTCGGCGTCCCCGCGCGAGGGCGAGGAAACCGGCACGTCGGTCACGGTGAGCGACGAGGGGCCAGGCATCCCGGAGGAGTCCATGAACCGCGTCTTCACCCGCTTCTGGCGGGGCAGCAAGCGCGGTGGCACGGGCCTCGGGCTCTACATCGTCAAGGGCATCGTCGAAGCCCACGGCGGTGTCATCACGGTCGGCCGCGCCACCGGCGGCGGCGCCGAGTTCCGATTTACGTTGCCCGTGAGCACGCCGGCGTATCTCGCCTAGCGGCCCACGGGCTCTTCGCCTGTCTCCACCCCGTTAGACTCGGCCTTTGGCACCTTTGTGTCCTACACACGACACACGGCACACGGCCCTCAGGCAGCACGGAGTCGGTGACGGGGACCATCCGCCAGCTAATCGGAAGCACGGGAAGAGATGTCGGCACCCAATAAGTCGTACGACCCAGTCGAGGTCGAGGCGTTGAAACCGGAAGAGATCGAGCGCATGCGGGACGAGGCGCTCGCCGCCTTCGCCGCCGCGGACTCCCTCGACGCGCTCCACGAGGCCAAGGTCGCCCACACCGGCCCCGCCTCCCCGCTGGCCCTCGCCAACCGCGAGATCGGCGCCCTGCCGCCGCACGCCAAGGCCGACGCGGGCAAGCGCGTCGGCATGGCCCGCGGCGCCGTGAACAAGGGCCTCGCCGCTCGTCAGGGCGAGCTGGAGGCCGAGCGTGACGCCCGCGTGCTCGTCGAGGAGGACGTCGACGTCACGCTGCCGTACGACCGCGTGAGCGCCGGCGCCCGCCACCCGCTGACCACGCTCTCGGAGCGCATCGAGGACATCTTCGTGGCCATGGGCTACGAGGTCGCCGAGGGCCCCCAGGTCGAGGCCGAGTGGTTCAACTTCGACGCGCTCAACATCGGCCCCGACCACCCGGCCCGGGGCGAGGCCGACACGTTCTTCGTGCAGGGCCCGGACGGCGGCACCGAGTCCGGTGTCGTGCTGCGCACCCACACCTCGCCGGTCCAGATCCGCTCCCTGCTGGAGCGCGAGCTGCCGGTCTACGTGATCTGCCCCGGCGTCGTCTACCGCACCGACGAGCTGGACGCCACGCACACGCCCGTCTTCCGCCAGGTCGAGCTGCTCGCCGTGGACGAGGGCCTGACCATGGCCGACCTCAAGGGCACCCTGGACCACATGGTCCAGTCGCTGTTCGGCGAGGGCATGAAGACCCGGCTGCGGCCGAACTTCTTCCCCTTCACCGAGCCGAGCGCCGAGATGGACATGCTCTGCTACGTCTGCAAGGGCGAGTCCGTGGGCAACCCCGACCGGCCCTGCCGCACCTGCTCCAGCGAGGGCTGGATCGAGCTGGGCGGCTGCGGCATGGTCAACCCGCGGGTGCTCACCGCCTGCGGCGTCGACCCGGAGAAGTACAGCGGCTTCGCCTTCGGGTTCGGCATCGAGCGGATGCTGATGTTCCGCCACAACGTCGAGGACATGCGAGACATGGTCGAGGGTGACGTCCGGTTCACCCGGCCGTTCGGGATGGAGATCTGATGCGGGTCCCGCTTTCTTGGCTGCGGGAGTACGTCGACCTGCCGGCCACCGAGACCGGCCGCGACGTCCAGGCCAAGCTCATCTCGGCCGGTCTCGAGGTCGAGACCGTCGAGCAGCTCGGCGCCGACCTCAAGGGCCCGCTGGTCGTCGGCCAGGTGCTGACCATCGAGGAGCTGGAGGGCTTCAAGAAGCCGATCCGCTTCTGCACCGTCGACGTCGGCCAGGCCAACGGCACCGGTGAGCCCCAGGAGATCGTCTGCGGCGCCCGCAACTTCGCGGTCGGCGACAAGGTCGTCGTGGTCCTCCCGGGCGCCACGCTGCCCGGCGGCTTCTCCATCGCCGCGCGCAAGACCTACGGCAAGACGTCCCACGGCATGATCTGCTCCACCGACGAGCTGGGCATGGGCGACGACGGTACCCACGGCATCATCGTGCTGCCGCCGGAGACCGAGGTCGGCAAGGACGCCATCGAGCTGCTGGAGCTGGTCGACGAGGTCCTGGACATCGCCGTCACCGCCAACCGCGGCGACTGCCTGTCCATCCGCGGCGTCGCCCGCGAGACCGCCATCGCCTACGGCCTGCCGCTGCGCGACCCGGCACTCATCGACGTACCGGGCCCGAACGCGTTCGGCTACCCGGTCCAGGTCACCGACCCGCACGGCTGCGACCGCTTCACCGCCCGCACCGTCACCGGTCTGAGCCCCGAGGCGCGCTCCCCGATCTGGCTCCAGCGCCGGCTGCAGAAGGTCGGCATGCGCCCGATCTCGCTCGCCGTCGACGTCACCAACTACGTGATGATGGAGCTGGGCCAGCCGCTGCACGCCTACGACCGCACGCTGGTCCAGGGCACCATCGGCGTGCGCCGGGCCGAGGAGGGCGAGAAGCTCGTCACCCTCGACGGCGTCGAGCGCAGGCTGCACGCCGAGGACCTGGTCATCACCGACGACCGCGGCCCCATCGGCCTCGCCGGCGTGATGGGCGGTGCCAACACGGAGATCGCCGACCACACGGACGCCGGGAACGGCGCCGCCCCGACCACCGACGTCGTGATCGAGGCCGCCCACTTCGACGCCGTCTCCGTCGCGCGCACGGCCCGCCGCCACAAGCTGCTGTCCGAGGCGTCCCGCCGCTTCGAGCGCGGTGTCGACCCGCAGGCCGCGGCCGCCGCCGCCCAGCGCACCGTGGACCTGCTGGTGCTGCTCGCCGGCGGCACCGCCGAGGCGGGCGTCACCGAGGTCGTCGCGCCGTCCGCGCCGCACACCATCACCGTCCCGGCCGACCACCCCGACAAGGTCGCGGGCGTCACCTACGGCCGCGAGACGGTGGTGCGCCGGCTCCAGGAGGTGGGCTGCGACGTCTACGGGCAGGACCAGCTGGTCGTCACCGTCCCGTCCTGGCGGCCCGACCTGACCGACCCGAACGACCTCGCCGAGGAGGTCATCCGGCTGGAGGGCTACGAGAACCTGCCCTCCACGCTGCCGAGGCCCCCCGCGGGCCGCGGCCTGACGCACCGGCAGCGGCTGCACCGCCGGGTCGGCCGCGCGCTGGCCGGCGCGGGCTACGTCGAGGCGCCGAACTACCCCTTCGTCTCCGAGCAGGTCTTCGACCACCTCGGCCTGGAGGCCGACGACCCGGCCCGCCGTGTCGTCAGGCTGGTCAACCCGCTCAACGACGAGGAGCCCGCGCTCCGCACGACGCTGCTCCCGGGCCTGCTGGGCGCCCTGCGGCGCAACGACGGCCGCGGTTCGCACGACCTCGCCCTGTTCGAGACCGGTCTGGTCTTCCGGCCGCGCGAGGAGCAGCCCGCCGCCGTCCACCTGACCGTCGACCGGCGTCCCACCGACGAGGAGATCGCGCGGCTGAACGCCGCGCTGCCCGAGCAGCCGCGCCTCGTGGCCGCCGTCCTCGCGGGCGCCCGTGAGCAGGCCGGCTGGTGGGGCAAGGGCCGCCCGGCCGACTGGGCCGACGCCGTCGAGGCGGCGCGCGCGGTCGCCGGTGAGGCCGGCGCGGACCTGATCGTCCGCAAGGGCAGGTACGGCCCGTGGCACCCCGGCCGCTGCGCCGAACTGGCCGTCGTCGTGGACGGCACGGAGCAGGTCGTGGGCCACGCGGGCGAGCTGCACCCGCGCGTCGTGAAGGCGCTCGGGCTGCCCGAGCGCACCTGCGCCATGGAGCTCGACCTGGACGCGCTGGAGGCCGCCGGCGACGGCATCCCTCAGGCGCCGGGCATCTCCGCGTTCCCGGTCGCCACGCAGGACGTCGCCCTCGTGGTCGACAAGCCGGTCCCGGCCATCGAGGTCGAGGCGGCGCTGCGCGAGGGCGCGGGTGAACTGCTGGAGTCCATCCGGCTGTTCGACGTGTACGAGAACGCGGACCAGCTCGGCGACGGCAGGAAGTCGCTGGCGTACGCGCTCCGCTTCCGGGCCACGGACCGGACGCTGACCGTGGACGAGGCGTCGGCCGCCCGGGACGCCGCGGTCGCCCTGGCGGGCGAGCGGACCGGGGCGGTGCTGCGGGGCTAGCCGCCGCAGGGCTTCGCACGCGGCCGGCCGGGGTCTTCCCCGGCCGGCCGCGCTGTTTCGCCGCGTCCCCGGCGTCCCCGGCGCATAAATGCGGGTCGGAGGGGGTGCGTTCTCACTCGTTCGGGTGGGAAAACCGGGTGATCCCCCGCCGCCCGGCGCATGCCTCGACAGAATCGGACCGGCCTTCCGGGGCCGGTCCGTCCGCTCTGTCAGGGCCCACATGGGGGACCAGAGGCATGATCCGCATCAAGACACGGACGCCCGCGGCACGAGAGGGCGTACTCCCCGCGGTCTGGGGAGCGTTGGCGGTCGGCTACAAGTTCGGCTGCCCACTCGCCCAGCAGAACGGACTCGGCGCCCGCATCGTCACCGGCGCCGTGTTCTTCGCGGTCGGCACCGGCCTCATCGTCCAGGTCCGCCGCTCCCTGCTGCGCGAACTCCGGCAGGCCCGGCGGGTGGCGGGCGCCGCGCAGAGCGTGCTGCTGCGGCCCCCGCCGCCCCGCCTCGACGGACTGCACCTGGCGGCCGGCCAGCTCTCCGCCGACCGGGGCGCGGCCATCGGCGGCGACCTCTACGAGGCCGTCGCCACCGAGCACGGCGTCCGCGTGGTCATGGGCGACGTGCGCGGCCACGGACTCGCCGCCCTCGGCACCGCCGCCGCGCTGCTGGGCAGCTTCCGTGAGGCCGCCCACGACGAGCCCGAACTCGCCCTCGTACTGCGCCGGCTGGAGCGGGCCCACGCCCGCCACCTCCGGGACCGCTGCCGCGCCGACCACCCGGCGAGCGGGCGGGACCCGGGCCCCCCGGTCGCCGAGGAGTTCGTCACCGTCCTGCTGCTGGAGATCGCCCGCGACGGGCAGCTGCGCGCGCTCAACTGCGGCCATCCATGGCCCTACCTGCTCAGCGGCACCCGGGTGGAGCCCCTCACCCGCGCCGACCCGCTCCCGCCGCTCGGCGCCTTCCCGCTCCCGGCGGAACCGGCCGCCGAGTCCTGCGGCCGGCTGCTGCCCGGCGAGTCGCTGGTGCTGTTCACCGACGGCGCCGAGGACGCGAGGGACGCCCGGGGCCGGTTCTTCTCCCTGCCGACGGTGCTGCGCGAGGCCCTGGGCCACCACCCGGTGACCCCGCAGTCGGTGCTCCGCACGGTCTTCGCGGCCCTGCTGCGGCACACGGCGGGCCGGCCGGTGGACGACGTCGCGGTCCTGGTCCTGCGCAACGACCGGCGCGGGGCGCGTTCCCCGGGACCGTGCGACACCGGCACGGACGCCGCCGTGCCGGCCTGACCCCTTATCAGGTCTTGGACGTCGTCCGGTGTACGTCAGGGGCGCCAGTCCGCCTCCAGGTCGTGGGAGTCGGTCTTGGTGAGCTTGGTCGTTCCGGTGCCGTCCGCGCGGACCAGGTACAGGTGTTCGGGGTCCGCGTCGTCGCCTCCGCCTCGGGTGAAGACCAGCCGGCTGCCGTCCGGGGACCACGAGGGGTACTTGTCGTTGAAGCGGGCCGAGGTGATGCGGTGCACTCCGGTGCCGTCGGGGCGGACGAGGTAGAGATGTGCGAAGCCGGAGGAGTCGACCCGGCTGAAGACGATGCGGTTGCCGTGCGACCAGTCCGGCGTCCAGTCGTGGGAGCCGGAACCGGTGACCGCCGTCTGGGCCAGGGTGGACAGCCGAATCCGCATCACCCTGCTGTGTCCGCCGGCGTCCGCCCGGTTGAACGCGAGGTACTTGCCGTCCGGGGACCACGTCGGATGGAGGTCGTCCGCCGTGGTGTGGGTGAGCCGGGTGGCCGGCGTGCCGTCGATGTCGGCCACGTAGATCTCGCGCTGGGTGCCGACCGGCTTGGCATAGGCGATCCGCTTGCCGTCCGGGGACCACGCCGGGTCGGACGCGCCCTTGGTGCCGGGGACGGCCTTCAGGTCCGCCCCCGTGGTTTTCATCGTCCAGACGCCGTCGATGGCGCCGCCGGATCCGTAGCGCACGAAGGCCACTCGCTTGCCGTCCGGGGACCAGCTGGGCATCACGTCGCTGACGGTGGGGGTGTGGGTGAGCTTGACCGGCGTGCCGCCGCCGGCCGAGACGGCGTAGAGGTCCTCGACGGGAGCTCCCGCGGTGTAGCGGGCGAAGACGATGGGATGGTCCGTCGCCGCTCCCGCGTCTCCTGCCGCGCTGAGCGTCAAGGGAAGGGTCATGGCGAGCGCGGCGGCGGTCACCGCCGCCCGGCGACGCCTCGTCGTGCCGGCTCCGCCCGTCCTGACGGTTCTTCGTCCCCCTCCGGCGGTCCCGCCGTTGCCGGTTCCGTGGTGCAGGTGCGTCAAGGTGTCCCCCCGATGGCTGTCCGCGACCCGCCGCGGGCCGCTCCGGCGGTAAACATCCCACCCGGCAGAGCTCGGGGGAAGCGACGGCGGCCGTGGGTACGAGCTCTGTGACACGTTCCGTACGCCGCCGCCACATACGAAGGGTGCCGCCATGGCCGGGCCGCCGCTTTTCGAGGGGGAGCCGACGGCCCGGCCGACCTCTTGCGAGGCACCTCAGTCAAGCGGCGGAACACGCTCGGCGACAGTGCGCGCACCGTGCGGATGCGCGTACTCCGTTCACACCCCGTGTGAACCCGGAAGCACTACGCTGACCGCACCAGGCCACCCGGGGGGCAACCCATGCAGCCCAACACTCTGCTCGACGCGATCCTGGACGAGGCGGGGGTCTCCCACGCCGGTCTCGCCGCCCACGTGAACCAGGCGGGCCGGCGGCGGGGCCTCGCGCTCCGCTACGAACACACCGCCGTGGCGCGGTGGCTGAAGGGCCAGCGGCCGCGCGGCCAGGTGCCCGACCTGATCTGCGAGGTGCTCGCCGGCCGGCTGCACCGGCCGGTCACCCTCGACGACATCGGCCTCGGCGTGCCCGGGGAGCCCAGCACCCCGCCCACCGGCTCGCTCTCCGGTTTCGTCGAGCGCGCCACCGCGCTGTGGCGCTCCGACGAACAGCAGCGTCCGCACGTGCTCGACGCGCCCGCGGTCACCGGCACCCCCGCCGTGATGCCGGTCTGGGAGTGGGAGAACCCGCCCGAGGACACGGACGTCTCCCGCGGCGGCCGGCACCGGGTCACCCCGGCCGACATCGAGATGCTGCGCGCCGCCCGCACCCACTACGAGCAGATGTACCGCAAGGCCGGCGGCATCGCGACCCGCACCCGTATCGTCGGCTTCCTCAACGCCGAGGCCGCGCCGTTGCTGCGCGGCAGCTACACCGACGCCACAGGGCGCCAACTGCACCGCGCCACCGGCGGGTTGGTGGCCATCGCGGGGATCTGCGCGTACGACTCCGACGCGCACGGGCTCGCCCAGCGCTACTTCCACCAGGCACTCAGGCTGGCGAAGGCCAGTGGGGACCGGGGACTCGGCGCCTACGTGATCGCGCTGCTGGTCAACCAGGCGCTGTTCATGCGGGAGTACCGGCAGGCCGTCGCCTTCGCCGAGGCCGCGCTGCGCGCCGCGGGCAAGCACATCACCCCGGCGCTCGCCTCCGACCTGTACGCGATGCAGGCCAAGGCGTACGCCCACCTCGGCGACGGCGGCAGCGCGCTGTCCTGCATCCGGCGCGCCGAGACGGCCGCCGACCGTATCCGGCGCGGGTACGAGCCCGACGAGACCGGCTACGTCCAGCCGGGCCTGGTCAACGTGCAGGTGGCCGAGGCGCTGCTCAGCCTCGGGGAACTCGCCGCGGCCCGGGAGCACGCGGCGGCCGCGGTGGACAACCCGGCGCACGACCGGGGCCGGGTGCACCGGCTCGCCATGCTGAGCACGATCGAGCTGCGCCAGGGCAACGCCGACAAGGCCGTGGCCACCGCCGTGCGGATGGCCGAGCAGGCCCGCGGGATGGAGTCGCGGCGGCTGCGCGACCGGTTGCGCGCGGTACGCGAACACCTGGTGCGCTGCGGCTCGGCCGGAACCGCGGAAGCCGCCGAGCTCATCGACGGCGCACTGCGCGTACCGCTGTAGGCGCCCTGTAGGTACACAGTCCCTGCTGCGATATTGCCACTTACTCGTCGGAAGGTGGCAGAACCGTGCAGTGGACGAAACAGAACGAACAAACTGTGTATGAAAACCGCTGGTTCAGCGTCAACCTCGCTGATGTCGAGCTGCCGGACGGCCGGCACCTCGACCACTTCCTCATCCGGCTGCGGCCGGTCGCCGTCGCCACGGTGGTCAACGAGGCCAACGAAGTCCTCCTGCTGTGGCGGCACCGGTTCATCACCGACAGCTGGGGCTGGGAACTGGCCGCCGGCGTGGTGGAGGACGGCGAGGACATCGCGACCGCGGCCGCCAGGGAACTGGAGGAGGAGACCGGCTGGCGGCCGGGACCCCTGCACCACCTGATGAGCGTCGAGCCGTCCAACGGCCTCACCGACGCCCGGCACCACATCTACTGGTCCGACCGGGGCGAGTACGTCGGACACCCCGTGGACGACTTCGAGTCGGACCGCCGGGAGTGGGTCCCGCTCAAAGTCGTCCCCGACCTGATCGCCCGGGGGGAGGTCCCGGCCGCCAACATGGCGGCCGCGTTACTCCTGCTGCACCACCTCAGGCTCGCCGATGACTAGTGGGCCGCCAGCACCTGCCAGACCGTCACCACCAGCGCCCCCAGTGCGGTGAGCGCGGCGAGCGAGGGCAGCGGCCAGCGCGCGTGTTCCAGCGAGATCATGCGCGAGTGCAGCTCGTCCACTTCCTTGGCGGTCTCCTCGGTGCGGTGACTGAGCAGAGCGAGACCGCCCTCGACGCGGGCGTACGCCACGTCGAGTCGGCGCCGTAACTCTGCGAGTTCACCAGGGACCACGGGACGCTCCGGATCGGTGGTCACGGGTCCACTCCTTTCCGTAGTCGAATGCGCTTGCTTCGCATCCCTTGCATGCGCATCAAGAGTGAACTCGCCTGGTGGGCGCGAGGGGAGCGTGTGCGAAGGGCATATGCGGGCCCGGCGCGCACACGGTGTGTGAAACGCGTGGGCCCGGCACCAGAACCGGTGCCGGGCCCACGGGAGTGGCGGACGGTAGTCAGCCGTAGTTGTAGAAGCCGGAACCCGTCTTCCGGCCGAGCCGGCCGGCCTCGACCATGCGCTGGAGCAGCGGGGGAGCGGCGTACAGCGGCTCCTTGTACTCGGCGTACATCGAGTTGGCGATGGAGACGATGGTGTCCAGACCGATCAGGTCGGACAGCTTCAGCGGGCCCATCGGGTGGGCGCAGCCCATCTCCATGCCGTTGTCGATGTCCTCGCGGCTCGCGATGCCCGACTCGAACATGCGGATCGCGGACAGCAGGTAGGGCACCAGCAGGGCGTTCACGACGAAGCCGGAGCGGTCCTGGGCACGGATGGCGTGCTTGCCGAGCGTCTTCTCCGCGAAGACCTGGGCGCGGCTGAGGGTGCCCTCGGAGGTGGTGAGCGCCGGGATCAGCTCGACCAGCGCCTGCACCGGAGCCGGGTTGAAGAAGTGGATGCCGACCACGTGGTCCGGACGCGAGGTGGCGACCGCCAGCTTCACCAGCGGGATCGAGGAGGTGTTGGAGGCCAGGATCGCGTCCGCGCGGGTCACCACCTGGTCGAGCACCTGGAAGATCTCGGTCTTCACCTGCTCGTTCTCCACGACGGCCTCGATCACCAGATCGCGGTCGGCGAACTCGCCGAGGTCGGTGGTGAAGCTCAGCCGGGCCTGGGTGGAGTCCCGCTCCTCCTCAGTGATCTTGCCGCGCTCGGCGGCCTTGGCCAGGGAGTTGAGCAGCCGGGTACGGCCGATCTCCAGGGCCTCGCCGGTGGTCTCGGCGACCTTCACGTCCAGTCCCGCGCGGGCGCACACCTCGGCGATGCCCGCGCCCATCTGGCCGCAGCCCACGACTCCGACGCGCGTGATATCTCCCGATGGGAAGCCTGTCACTTCGTCCCCTTCGCTGGTTCTCCGGCTCGCTGGCAGACCTCCGGGGTTCGGCGCCTGCTCCGATCGTGCACGTTACCGCGAAGTATCGATGATCGATCGTCCGGGTGGGGGCATTCTGGGGCGCGGAACGATCCGTGACGGCGCGGATCCGGAGCGTGTGGGGTGTGTGGATGGGTTTCCTGTCACGGCGCGCGTTCGCGACGGCCGCCCTCTCGGCGCTGGCGACGGCGGGCGGCGCGGCCGCGGCCGGCCCCGTCCCCGGCCGGCGCGAGCCGCGGGCGGCGACCGAGATGCGGGGCGTGTGGCTGGCGACGGTGTCCCACCGCGACTGGCCCTCGCGCACCGGCCTCACCGCCGCCGAGCAGCGCGGGGAGCTGATCGCCCACCTGGACCGGGCGGTGCGCGCCCGGCTCAACACGGTCGTCTTCCAGGTGCGGCCCATGGCGGACGCCCTGTGGCCCTCGCCGTACGAGCCCTGGTCCGAGTACCTCACCGGCACGCAGGGCGTGGACCCGGGCTGGGACCCGCTGGGCACCGCCGTGCGGGAGGCGCACGCCCGCGGCCTGGAGCTGCACGCCTGGTTCAACCCGTACCGCGTCGCCGATCACACCGACCCCGCCCGGCTGGCCGCCTCGCACCCGGCGCGCATGCACCCGGACTGGGTGGTGACGTACGGCGGCAAGCTCTACTACGACCCGGGGCTGCCCGAGGTGCGCGCCTTCGTGCAGCGGGCCATGCTCGACGCGGTCGCCCGGTACCCGGTCGACGCCGTGCACTTCGACGACTACTTCTACCCCTACCCCGTGGCCGGGCAGACCTTCGACGACGACGCCGCCTACGACCGCCACGGCGGCGACTTCGGCAGCCGCGCCGACTGGCGCCGCGACAACGTCGACCGCCTGGTGCGGGAGATGGCCGCCGGCATCCGACGGGTGCGGCCCGGCACCCGGTTCGGGATCAGCCCCTTCGGCGTGTGGCGCAACGCCGCCACGGACTCCCGCGGCTCGGACACCCGGGCGGGCGTGCAGACGTACGACGACCTGTACGCGGACACCCGCACGTGGGTCCGCAACCACTGGATCGACTACGTCGTCCCGCAGCTCTACTGGCACATCGGCTTCGCCGCCGCCGACTACGCGACCCTGGTCGACTGGTGGGCGGAGGTGGCCGAGGGCACCGGGACCCGTCTCTACCTCGGCGAGGCGCTGTACAAGGCCGGGGCCGCCGGGCAGCCGTCCGCGTGGCAGGACCCGGTGGAACTGTCCCGCCACCTCACGCTCGCCGCCCGCCACCCGCAGGTGCGCGGGCACGTCTTCTTCGCCGCCAAGGACGTGGCGGCCGATCCGGTCGGTGCGATGGCGCGGGTGGTCGCCGACCACTACCGCGAGCCGGCGACGCCACCGCGCTGATCTAGTGCTGTCGTTCGTCCCTGTGCTTGATCTGGCAGTCGGGGCCGGGGGACATGACCGCCTCGTGCCCGTCCGGGAACCGGACGCGGTAGGGCGGGTTGCCCTCGGCGCCCATCACCTCGACGACTTCCGAGACCTGGTCGTGCTGACCGACCACTCTGCCGTGCTGAACGAGCTGGTCGCCCACGATTGCGCGCATCGGGCCCTCCTCACGGTCACGACCGTTGGGTGACGGCGATGCAGACGAGCACGGCGACAGCGGTCAGCGGAGCGGCCGCAGTAAGGTGCTCGCCCAGCAGCAGCGCCGACCACACCAGTGTGAGCAGCGGCTGGGCCAACTGCAACTGGCTGGCCCTCGGTATCCCGATGGCCGCCATCCCGCGGTACCAGACGACCAGACCGAGGAACTGCGAGCCCAGCGCCACCCACAGCAGACCCGCCACACCGTGCGCGGTCAGGTGCACCGGCTCGTACGCCAGCGCCACCGCGGCGGCCGGCAGGCTCAGTGGCAGGCACAGCACCAGCGCCCAGCCGATGACCTGCCAGCCCGGCATGACCCGGGCCAGCCTGCCGCCCTCGGTGTAGCCGGCCGCGCACACCACCAGCGCGGCGAAGAGGTAGCCGTCGGCCGTGGTGAGCGCGCCGCCGCTCTGCCCGACGGTGAAGGCGAGCACGGCCGCCGCGCCCGCCAGCGCCGCCACCCAGAACCGCCGCGACGGCCGGTGGCCCGTGCGCAGCGCCGAGCAGACGGCGGTGGTCAGCGGCAGCAGGCCGACCACGACCGCGGCGTGCGAGGTGGTCGAGGTCTGCAGGGCGAGCGTGGTCAGCATCGGGAAGCCGAGCACCACACCCAGCGCGACCACGGCGAGGCCCGGCAGGTGCCGGCGCTCGGGCAGCGGCACGCGCAGCGCCAGCAGACAGCCGCCCGCCACGAGCGCCGCGAGCACACCGCGCACCGCCACCAGGGACCAGGGCCCGAAACTCTCCAGCCCCCAGGCGGTGGACGGGAAGGTCAGGGAGAAGGCGATCACGCCGAGGGCGGCCAGCACGGTGCCGGAGGACCGGCCTTCGCGGGGCGCGGGGACCGCTATCGCCGTGGGCGCAGTAGCGCTACTCTGTGCTCTCATGCAAGAGCGTAGCAGTGTGGGGGAGCTGGTGGAACAGCTACGGCGGGAGCTCGACCGCTACTCGCCGGGTGGAAAGCTGCCGTCGAGCAGGGCTCTCGTCGAGCGGTTCCGGGTGAGCCCCGTGACCGTCTCCCGGGCCTTGGCCCAGCTCGCCGCCGAGGGCCTGGTCGTCACCCGGCCCGGCGCCGGCGCCTTCCGGGCGGCGCGCCCGCACGCGCCGGCCGAGCCCGCCGGCGACACCTCCTGGCAGGAGGTCGCGCTGAGCGCCGACGGCACCACCGACCTCGTCCCGCGCACCGTGGACGCCTACGGCGTCACCGTCTCGCTGGCCGCCCCGCCGCCCGGCGTGCTCGAGTTCAGCGGCGGCTACCCGCACCCCTCCCTGCAGCCCGAGCGCGCCATGGCCGCGGCCCTGGCCCGGGCCGGACGGCGGCCCGGCGCCTGGGGGCGGCCGCCGCTGGAGGGCCTGCCGGAACTGCGCGAGTGGTTCGCGCGCGGCATCGGCGGGGCCGTCACCGCCGCCGAGGTGCTGGTCGCCGCCGGCGGCCAGTCCGCCCTGGCCACCGCCTTGCGCGCGCTGGCCCCGCCCGGCGCGCCGGTGCTCGTCGAGTCGCCCACCTACCCGGGCATGCTCGCCCTGGCCCGCGCGGCCGGCCTGCGCCCGGTCCCGGTGCCCGTCGACGCGGACGGTGTGCGCCCCGACCTGCTCGCCGACGCGTTCCGGGCCAGCGGCGCCCGGGTGTTCGTCTGCCAGCCGCTCTTCCAGAACCCGACCGGCGCGGTCCTGGCGCCCGGCCGCCGGGCCGAGGTGCTGCGCATCGCCCGCGCGGCGGGCGCGTTCGTCGTCGAGGACGACTTCGTACGCCGCCTCGTGCACGCCGACGCGGGACCGCTGCCCCGCCCGCTCGCCGCCGACGACCCGGACGGCGTCGTCGTCCACGTCGGCTCCCTGACCAAGGCGACCTCGCCCAGCTTCCGGGTGGCCGCGCTGGCCGCGCGCGGGCCCGTCCTGGAGCGCCTGCGCGCCATCCAGGTCGTCGACAGCTTCTTCGTGTCGCGCCCGCTCCAGGAGGCCGCCCTGGAACTGGTCGGCTCCCCGGCCTGGCCCCGCCACCTGCGGTCCCTCTCGGCCGAACTGAAGACCCGCCGCGACACCATGACGGGCGCCCTCTCCCGCCACCTCCCGGAACTCGCCCTGCCGCACATCCCGGCCGGCGGCTACCACCTCTGGGTGCGCCTGCCCGACGGGGCCGACGAACGCGCCCTGACCGCGGCCGCCCTGCGCGCGGGCGTCGCCCTCACCCCGGGCCGGCCGTACTTCAGCGCCGAACCCCCCGCGGGCCACCTCCGTCTCAGCTTCGCCGCCGTGGCGAGCACGGGCGAGATCACCGAGGGCGTCCACCGCCTGCGGACGGCGTGCGACGAGGCGCTGTAGCGCGGCCCGGCCCCCGGATTATCCGGTCGACTCCGGGTCACCGGGGCTGTGAGGATCTGCGCATGAGTGACCTGCCCGGCCTCCCCGAAGGCTACGAGTTCTCCGACGACACCTCCCGCGTCGACGTCGACCGCGTCCACCGCTGGCTGTCGAGCGACGCCTACTGGGCCATGGACCGCCCCCGTGAGAAGCACGAGCGCGCGATGGCCTCCTCGCTCAACTTCGGGGTCTACGACACGGCGTCCGGCGCGCAGGTGGCGTACGCGCGGGTGCTGACCGACCGGGCGACGTTCGCGTGGCTCGCCGACGTGTACGTGGACCCCTCGGTGCGCGGCAAGGGCGTCGGCACGGCGTTCGTCGAGGGGATCCGGGAGTACCTGCGGCCGTTCGGGCTGCGCCGCGTCCTGCTGGCCACGCGGGACGCCCACGGTGTCTACGAGAAGGCGGGCTTCCGGGCGCTGGACCGTCCCGTCGACTTCATGGTCCTGCCCTTCGAGTGACGCGGGTGACCGTTCACCTACCCTGAGTGACTCCCAGCAGGTAGCCCTTGACCTGCGCACACGCGAGGCTCACCATCACGGCATGCCATTTCGGGTGACGTTCGTCGCCGCCGCGCGCAGTTCCCCGCTGCTCGCGGAGCGCTTCGAGGACGACCGGCCGCTGGACCATGCCGGCTGGGACGAGGTGCAGCGCGCCGCCGGGGACCTGCTGCCGCTGGCGGCGTCCGAGCTCCGCTACTGCTCGCCGACGCCGCGC
The DNA here is from genome assembly GCF_033792105.1 of Streptomyces sp. WI03-4A. Classification (NCBI taxonomy): domain Bacteria; kingdom Bacillati; phylum Actinomycetota; class Actinomycetes; order Kitasatosporales; family Streptomycetaceae; genus Streptomyces; species Streptomyces sp. WI03-4A. The sequence continues at coordinate 37,791 of NZ_JARAUO010000036.1, read as the reverse complement.
AGCCGTGCCACCGGTGACGCGCTCGGGTACGCGCCGCTGGTTCAGCTCGCCCTGCGCGACTGCGACATGGGCCGCTGGCGCGGGCTCACCCTGGGCGAGGCGATGGCGCGCGAGCCGGACGCGGTGGACGCCTGGCTCGCCGACCCGCGGTCCACCCCGCACGGCGGCGAGTCGCTGCTGGGCTTCATCTCCCGGGTGGGCGGCTGGCTGGACACCCGCCCGGTGGAGGAGGGCGGCCGGATCGTCGCCGTCGCCGAGCCCTCGGTGATCCGTGCGGCCCTGGTGTACGCCCTGAAGGCACCGCCCTCGACCTACTGGAACATCGACGTCCGTCCGCTGTCGTCGACCACGGTGACCGGCCGGGCGGGCCGCTGGAACCTGCGGCTCGACTGCCCGTCGGGTCAGCCCTCGCGCACGTAATCGGTGGTGAGCACGAGGTCCTTCGCCGGACCGCCGACCCGCCACACCGTGCGCCAGTGGTCGGCGTCCGCGACCGTGAACTCGCCGCGGTAGAAGTCGGCCGCGCACGGATGGTCGGCGACGTACCGCCCCGAGGTCAGGTCCAGGGCGTGGAAGGGCCGGCCGTCCGCGAACCGTACGTCCGCCGTGCCCGGCGCGGCGCCGGGCAGGAACCTCAGGGTCCGGGTCGCCGGCCGGGCCACCCCGTGCCAGCTGAAGGTGCCGGACTCCTCGTGCAGCAGCCCGCCTCCGTCGAGCGGGCTGAACACGGTGGTCCCCTCGAAGCGCCCCTCGGCGCCGCCCGCGAGGTCCCGCACGTCCCGCTCGACCCGCCAGCGCCCGGCCAGATGGGCCAGTACGTCGGCCACGGGCCAGAACCCGCCCATCGTCACTCCTTGCCGTCGGTGCCCGTCCCTGGCCCCTGCTCCACGGGCAGCAGCCCGCGCTCGGCGAACACCTTCTTCGCCACGAAGGTGGCGTTCAGCGCCCTGGGGAAGCCGCAGTACCCGGCCGAGTGCAGCAGGGCCTCCACGATCTGCTCGGGGGACAGGCCCACGTTCAGGGCCGCGTTCACGTGCACCTCGAGCTGGGGCTCGCAGCCGCCGAGCGCGGTCAGCATACCGAGGGTCACCAGCTGGCGGTCGCGGGGCGCGAGCCCGGGACGGGCGTAGATCTCGCCGAACCCCCAGGAGACGATCTGGTGGCCCAGCTCGGGGCTGACGTCGGCGAGCGAGTCGATGACCCGCTGCCCGGCCTCGCCGTCGACGGCCCGCAGCACCTCCAGGCCGCGCGCGAAACGCTCGTCACGGGTGGTGCTCTCGCTCGACTCGCTCATGTCACTCGTCCGTTCCCGGCCGTCCGGTGTGCGGCGGCCGTGCGTCGTGGGGTCGATCAAGGACCGTAGGACTTGGAGCGCACTCCAGGTCAAGCGCGCTACGTGTCCTCCAGCCGGAACTTCGGCAAGGAGGCGGCCCTGCTTGCCCTGCTCGCCTGCGCGGGGCTGTACACCGCGTGGATCGTGGGCGCCGCGCTCGTGCACGGCGTCCGCACACCCGGGTATGTGACCATCCTCACCGCCGTCACCGCCCTCGCGGGCGTCCAGATGGTCATGCTGGGAGTCATCGGGGAGTACACCGGCCGCGTCTGGGACCAGGTGAAGGGGCGCCCGCACTTCCCGGGGAAGGCGACCAACGTGGACCGGACGAAAGATCTCATCCCCTGATGTCGAGGCAACTGCTCACCTTCGCCGTGGTGGGTGTCGTGAATACGGCCACCTACTACTGCCTTTATCTGTTGTTCCTGACCGGACTTCCGTATCTCGCGGCACACGTCCTGGCATTTCTGCTCAGCATGGTCGGATCCTTCTTCCTGAACGCGCGCTTCACCTACCGCACCCGGCCCACCTGGCGGAAGTTCCTGCTGTTCCCGCTCACCAACGTCACCAACTTCCTGATCACGACCGCCGGGGTGTACGTGATCGTCGACGTCCTGCACGCCGGCAGCCGCTTCGCCCCGCTGCTCGCCTCGGCGGCCGCGGTCCCGGTCACCTTCGTCGTCTCCCGCCGGGTCATGCTCCCGGAGTCGATTGCATAAAAGTGCAGCGATACGTATAGTCATGCCATCAGGAGGAGGATGGACATGGCGGTACGTGCGGCGGTGGCCGGGGCGAGCGGATACGCGGGCGGAGAGGTCCTGCGGCTGCTCCTCGCACACCCCGAGGTCGAGATCGGTGCCCTGACCGGCAGCTCCAACGCGGGCCAGCGCCTCGGCGCGCTCCAGCCGCACCTGCTGCCGCTGGCCGACCGCGTGCTGACCGGGACCACCCCCGAGGCCCTCGCCGGGCACGACGTCGTCTTCCTCGCTCTGCCGCACGGGCAGTCCGCCGCCGTCGCCGAGCAGCTCGGCCCGGACGTGCTCGTGATCGACATGGGCGCCGACTTCCGGCTGAAGGACCCGGCCGACTGGGAGCGCTTCTACGGCTCACCGCACGCCGGCACCTGGCCCTACGGCCTTCCCGAACTGCCGGGTGCCCGCGCCGCGCTGGAGGGGTCCAAGCGCATCGCGGTGCCCGGTTGCTACCCCACCGCCGTCACCCTCGCCCTGTTCCCGGCCCACGCGGCCCGCCTCGCCGAGCCCGAGGCGGTGATCGTCGCCGCCTCCGGCACCTCCGGCGCGGGCAAGGCGCCCAGGCCGCACCTGCTGGGCAGCGAGGTCATGGGCTCCATGTCGCCGTACGGCGTGGGCGGCGGCCACCGGCACACCCCCGAGATGATCCAGAACCTCAGCGGCGTGGCCGGCGAGCGGATCTCCGTGTCCTTCACCCCGACCCTGGCGCCGATGCCCCGCGGCATCCTGGCCACGTGCAGCGCCCGGGCGCGGGACGGCGTCACCGCCGAGTCGCTGCGGGCCGCCTACGAGAAGGCGTACGCCGACGAGCCCTTCGTCCGCCTGCTCCCCGAGGGCCAGTGGCCGGCCACGGCGTCCGTCCACGGTTCCAACGCCGTTCAGGTGCAGGTCGCCCTGGACGAGGCGGCGCACCGCATCATCGCGATCAGCGCCATCGACAACCTGACCAAGGGCACCGCGGGCGGTGCCGTCCAGAGCATGAACCTCGCCCTCGGGCTCGCGGAGTCCACCGGGCTGACGACGATCGGAGTTGCGCCGTGAGCGTGACGGCAGCAAAGGGATTCACGGCCGCGGGCATCGCCGCCGGGATCAAGGAGAACGGCAACCCGGACCTGGCCCTCGTGGTCAACGACGGGCCCCGCCGCGCCGCCGCCGGTGTCTTCACCTCCAACCGCGTGAAGGCCGCGCCCGTCCTGTGGTCCGAGCAGGTCCTCAAGGGCGGCCAGGTCTCGGCCGTCGTCCTCAACTCCGGCGGCGCCAACGCCTGCACCGGCCCCAAGGGCTTCCAGGACACGCACGCCACCGCCGAGAAGGCGGCCGAGGTGCTCGGGCGGGGCGCGATCGAGGTCGCCGTCTGCTCGACCGGCCTGATCGGTGTGCTGCTCCCGATGGACAAGCTGCTGCCGGGCGTCGAGGCGGCGGCCGCCGCGCTGAGCGAGCACGGCGGCGAGAAGGCCGCCATCGCGATCAAGACCACCGACACCGTCCACAAGACGTCCGTCGTGACCAAGGACGGCTGGACCGTCGGCGGCATGGCGAAGGGCGCGGGCATGCTCGCCCCCGGCCTCGCCACCATGCTCGTGGTCCTCACCACGGACGCGGTCGTCGGCAGCGACGAACTGGACCGGGCGCTGCGGGCCGCCACCAAGGTCACCTTCGACCGGGTCGACTCCGACGGCTGCATGTCCACCAACGACACCGTGCTGCTGCTCGCCTCCGGCTCCTCCGGTGTCACGCCGGACCACGCGGAGTTCGCCGAGGCCGTACGGGCCGTCTGCGACGACCTCGGTCAGCAGCTCATCCGCGACGCGGAGGGCGCCAGCAAGGACATCAAGGTCGAGGTGATCAACGCCGCGACCGAGGACGACGCCGTCGAGGTGGGCCGCTCCATCGCTCGCAACAACCTCCTCAAGTGCGCCATCCACGGCGAGGACCCCAACTGGGGCCGTGTGCTCTCCGCCATCGGCACGACGCGGGCCGCCTTCGAGCCGGACCGGCTCAACGTCGCGATCAACGGCGTCTGGGTGTGCAAGGACGGCGGCGTCGGCGAGGACCGCGAGAAGGTGGACATGCGCTACCGCGAGGTGCACATCGTCGCCGACCTCGCCGCCGGGTCCGAGACCGCCACCATCTGGACCAACGACCTCACCGCCGACTACGTCCACGAGAACAGCGCCTACTCCTCATGAGCACCACGCGTAAGCACACCGCGCTCCCCAAGGCCCAGATCCTCATCGAGGCGCTGCCCTGGCTGGTCAAGCACAACGGGCGGACGGTCGTCATCAAGTTCGGCGGCAACGCCATGATCGACGAGGACCTCAAGGCCGCCTTCGCCCAGGACGTCGTCTTCCTGCACCACGCCGGCCTCAGGCCGGTCGTCGTCCACGGCGGCGGCCCCCAGATCAGCGCCGCCCTCGACCGGCACGGCATCGTCAGCGAGTTCAAGGCCGGCCTCCGGGTCACCACCGAGGAGGCCATGGACGTCGTCCGGATGGTGCTGGCCGGCCAGGTGCAGCGCGAACTGGTCGGGCTGCTCAACGAGCACGGCCCGCTCGCCGTGGGCCTGACGGGCGAGGACGCCCACACCATCACCGCCACCCGGCACCGGCCCGAGATCGACGGCGAACCGGTCGACATCGGCCGGGTCGGCGAGATCACCGCGATCGACACCGGCGCGATCGAGGCCCTGCTGGCCGACGGCCGCATCCCGGTCGTCTCCTCGATCGCCCGCAGTCAGGACGACGGACATGTCTACAACGTCAATGCTGATACGGCGGCTGCGGCACTCGCTGCGGCACTGGGGGCCGAAACCCTCATGGTCCTCACGGACGTCGAGGGCCTCTACGAGGACTGGCCCCACTCCGACGAGGTGATCAGCCGCCTCACCGCGTCCCAGCTGGAGAAGCTGCTGCCGGACCTCAGCTCCGGCATGGTGCCGAAGATGGAGGGCTGCCTGCACGCCGTGCGCAACGGCGTGCACACCGCCCGCGTCATCGACGGCCGGGTGCAGCACTCCATCCTGCTGGAGATCTTCACCGACGAGGGCATCGGCACCATGGTCGTGCCCGACGAAGCCGAGGGGGAGCAGTCATGACCGGGACCGCCACCAACGCGGAGCTGACCGCGCGCTGGCAGGGTGCGCTGATGAACAACTACGGCACCCCGCGGCTGCCCCTCGTGCGCGGCGAGGGCACCCGGCTCTGGGACGCCGACGGCACGCAGTACCTGGACTTCGTCGGCGGCATCGCGGTCAACGCGCTCGGCCACGCCCACCCGGCCGTCGTGGAGGCGGTGAGCCGGCAGATCGCCTCGCTCGGCCACGTCTCCAACCTCTTCGTCGCCGAACCGCCCGTGGCCCTCGCCGAACGGCTCCTCCAGCTCTTCGGCCGCGACGGCCGGGTCTACTTCTGCAACTCGGGCGCCGAGGCCAACGAGGGCGCCTTCAAGATCGGCCGGCTGACCGGGCGCACCCGCATGGTCGCCACCCAGGGCGGCTTCCACGGCCGCACCATGGGCGCCCTCGCGCTCACCGGACAGCCCGGCAAGCAGGAGCCCTTCCTGCCCCTGCCGGGTGACGTCACCCACGTCCCCTACGGCGACGCCCAGGCGCTCGCCGCCGCGGTGACCGAGGAGACGGCGCTCGTCGTCATCGAACCGATCCAGGGCGAGAACGGCGTCGTGATGCCCCCGGCCGGCTACCTCAAGGCGGCCCGCGCGATCACCGCGGCCACCGGGGCGCTGCTGGTCCTGGACGAGGTGCAGACCGGCATCGGCCGTACCGGCGGCTGGTTCGAGTACCAGGCCCACGAGGGCGTGCTGCCCGACGTGGTCACGCTCGCCAAGGGACTGGGCGGCGGACTTCCGCTCGGCGCCACCGTGGCCTTCGGCCGGGCCGCCGAGCTGCTCGGCCCCGGCCAGCACGGCACGACCTTCGGCGGCAACCCGGTCGCCTGCGCCGCGGGGCTCGCCGTCCTCGACAGCATCGCGGACGAGGGCCTGCTCGACAACGTCAAGCGGCAGAGCGAGGCGCTGCGGGACGGAATCGAGGCCCTGGGCCACCCGGTGATCGATTATGTCCGGGGCGCGGGCCTCCTGCTGGGTATCGTGCTCACCGGGCCGCACGCAGCACAGGTGCAGCAGGCGGCCCAGGAGGCCGGGTTCCTGGTGAACGCGCCCGCTCCCGACGTCGTACGGCTGATGCCGCCGCTGAACCTGCGCGACGACGAGACAGGCGCCTTCCTGCGGGCGCTGCCCGGCATCCTCGACGCAGCGAGCCCGGTGGGCGGGGACGGACGATCCGGAGAATGAGACGACGATGAGCCAGGCGCAGGACCACGAGCAGCCGACGGGCAACGGCCCGGCCGTGCCGCAGACCCGCACCGCGCGCCACCGCCGGATCGTGGACATCCTCAACCGGCAACCGGTGCGCTCCCAGAGCCAGTTGGCGAAGCTCCTCGCCGACGACGGGCTGAGCGTCACCCAGGCGACGCTGTCCCGGGACCTCGACGAGCTGAACGCCGTCAAGATCCGCAACAACGACGGCGACCTGATCTACGCGGTGCCGAGCGAGGGCGGATTCCGCACCCCGCGTGCCCCCTTGGGGGAGTCGGCCAAGGAGGAGCGGATGCGGCGCCTGTCCCAGGAGCTGCTCATCTCCGCCGAGGCCTCCGCGAACCTGGTGGTCCTGCGCACCCCGCCGGGGGCCGCCCAGTTCCTCGCCTCGGCCATCGACCAGGCCGAGCTGCACGACATCCTCGGCACCATCGCGGGTGACGACACGCTGATGCTGATCAGCCGCGAGCCCACCGGGGGACAGGCCCTGGCGGAGCATCTGCTGCGACTGGCGACGAACGGGCACTGACCCGCGTGCGGGGCCCGGCCCGGCGGCGGAGAATGGATTTGTGATCTTTCCCGGCGGCCGGGCAATCCCCTGGCGGCGCCAGGCCGTATATCAAGGTGTGTCGGGTTTCCGGTTCCCCGTGGGCCGTCTCCCGGACGAGGCACTGCTGTCCGGGCTGGCCACCGGTGATCCGGAACTCGCCGTCACCTTCGTACGGAGGTTCCAGCACCGGGTCTTCGGGGTGGCCATGGCCGTCACCGGGGACCCACAGCTCGCCGAGGACATCGCCCAGCAGACGTTCGAACGTGCGTGGCGGCACGCGCAGATCTACGACTCGCGCCGCGGGTCGGTCACGACCTGGCTGACGACCATCGCGCACAACCTCGCCATCGACGCCGTCCGCGCGCGTCGCACCGAGCCGGTGGCACCCGAGGACCTCGACGCGCTGGTGGGTGTCGTCACCGAGACCCCCGAGCGGTGGGCGCTCGCCGACGAGGCGTCGTCCCTGCTCCGGGCAGCGGTCGCGCGACTGCCGCGGGAACAGGCCCGGGCCCTGGTGATGGCAGGAGTCTACGGAATGACGGCCCAGCAGGTCGCCGACGCGGAGAAGATCCCGCTGGGCACCGCCAAGACGCGGATCAGAGCGGCCATGCAGAAGCTGCGGACCGCCCTCACGTCTCCGAAGCGAGGCGACCATGTCGAATGACGTGACCTGCGAGCAGTTGCGGGAGGCGGGTGCCGAGCTGGCGCTCGGGGTCCTTCCGGGCCGGGAGCGCGCCGCCGCGCTCGCCCACCTGGACCGGTGCGCGGGCTGCCGTGAGTACGTCGGGGAACTGTGCGTCGTCGGTGACAGACTGATCGGTCTGCTGCCGGACCGCGAGCCGCCGCTGGGCTTCGAGTCCCGGGTGGCCCGCGGCATCGCCCACGACGCGGCGGCGCACGAGGCCAGGCACGCCCACGCGGCCGGCGCCGCCCAGCAAGGCGTGCGCGTCCGCGCCCGCAGGGCCCGGCTGCGGATCGCGTCGATCGCGGCGGCGCTCGCGATCGCCTTCGGGTTCGCGAGCTGGGCGGTGGGCAGCGCCATCGAGGAGATCACCGCCTCACCGCCGGCCCCCGTCTCCTCCGAACCCGTCATGGTCGGGGACATGACCGCGCCCCCGCGGGGCGGAGCGCCGGCCGGCGAGGTGTACGCCCATCCCGGCACCCCCGGCTGGATCTTCATGACCGTCGCGCTCGACGGGTCAGGCACTCCTTACAGCGGCAAGGTCAGCTGCATCCTGGAGCGCCCGGACGGCACCACCGTCCGCGCCGGCGACTTCTGGCTGCGCGACGGGCGCGGCGCGTGGGGTGGTTCGGCCCACGTGGACCCCGCGTCGGTCTCCGGCGCCCGCGTGACCTCCCCGGACGGCACCGTCCTGGCCCAGGCACACCTGCAGACGGCCCACGTGGTGACACCCGTGGACTGACCTCCTTTCCCCCCGACGCCTTCCCCCCCGGACGCCGGCCGGGGTGGATCCGAACGCGTGCGCCGTCAGGGGCCGGGCGCCTGGCGCTGCGGGACCGGCAGGGTCGCCTCCAGCGCGGTGGACAGCACCTTTTCCCCGACCGTGGACTGACCTTTCCCCCGACGCCGGCCGGGGTGGATCCGAACGCGTGCGCCGTCAGGGGCCGGGCGCCTGGCGCTGCGGGACCGGCAGGGTCGCCTCCAGCGCGGTGGACAGCTCGGCGACCGTGGGCCGGGACGCGGCGTCGGTGCGCAGACAGGCGTCCACGGCGGCGGCGAGGGCGGCGGGCAGCCGCCGCCTCGACCCGACCGGCGGGGCGCTCCGCACCGGTCGGGGCCGCGTCCCGGGCCCGTCGAACGGCGGTCCGCCGGTGGCTACGTCGAACAGGGTGGCGCCGATGCCCCACACGTCGGCGGCGGCCGTGAGCGCCCCGCCGCTGACCTGCTCGGGCGCGAGATAGCCGTACGTGCCAAGGCCCGCCGGGGCGGGGCCGGGCGGCCGCGCGAGGCTCAGGTCGAGCAGTTTCGCGTGCCCCCGGTCCACGACCACGTTGGCCGGCTTGACGTCCAGGTGCAGCAGCCCGCGCCCGTGCAGGTAGTGGACGGCCGAGCAGAGCTGGACCCCGAGCAGCGCCACGTCGGCTGCGGCCGCCCGGTGCCGCAGCCGGTCGACCAGGTGGGACAGCATCTCGCCGGTCAGCGTCTCCAGGACGACCAGCGGCTCGGGCGACTCGAAGGTCTCGTAGGCGCGCACCAGGTGCGGATGGGTGAACTCCCGCAGCCACCGGCCCTCCCGCAGCAGCCGCCGGACCAGCCGCTCCTCCTCGCGCAGGTCGGCGCGCACCGTCTTGAGCACGCACCGGCAGTCCCGTTCGTCGCTCCACGCGTCGTACACGTCGAGCCAGCCGGTGCGCGTCAGATGCGCCAGGACCTCGTAGCCGGCGACCGGTTTCGTGCCCGGCGGCAGCGGCGGGGCGGCCCCGCCGGCCGGCTCGCTCACGACAGCACCCTTCCCGTGGCCCCCACGTCGGTCGTGCCGTTCAGCCGGTTGAGCCGGGCGTACGTCCCCCGGTGCCGGAGCAGTTCGTCGTGGGTGCCGTCCTCGGTGACCCGGCCGTGGTCGAGCACCACGATCCGGGTGGCCTCCCGGACCGTCATCAGGTTGTGCGAGATGACGATGGTCGTCCGTCCGGCCATGAGCCGGCGCAGCGGGTCCATGATCCGCCGGCCCGAGCCGGCGTCCAGGCCGCTGGTCGGCTCGTCGAGCAGCAGCACGGGCGCGTCCCTGACCATCGCGCGGGCGATGGCCAGACGCTGGCACTGCCCGCCGGAGAGCGTCCGGCCGCGCTGGCCGACCAGCGTGTCGTAGCCCTCGGGGAGCAGTTCGATGAAGTCGTGCGCGTCGGCGGCGCGCGCCGCCGCCATGATCTCCGGCTCCGTCGCCTCCGGCCGGCCGTAGGCGATGTTCTCCCGAACGGTCCCGTGGAAGACGAGCGTCTCCTGGAGCACCACGGCGACGTTCTCCCGCACCCCGGACAGGTCCAGGTCCCGCAGGTCCGTCCCGTCCAGCCGGACCGCGCCCCGGTCGGGGTCGTAGAAGCGCAGCTGGAGCTTGGCCACGGTCGACTTGCCCGCCCCGCTCGCCCCGACCAGCGCCAGAGTCTCCCCGGGTGCCGCGTGGAAGGACACGTCGGACAGCGCCCAGGAGGCGGTACCGGGATAGCGGAAGCAGACACCGTCGAACTCCACGTCCCCGCGGGCCCGGCCGATCCGCCGGGCGCCGGGGCTCTCGGCCACCTGCGGCCGCTGGTCCAGCAGCTCGATGATCCGTTCCGCCGACGCGGAGGCCGTGTAGAAGGTGGTGCCGAGCCGGGACAGGCCCCGCACCGGGCTGTAGAGCTTGCCGATCAGCGCCAGGAACACCAGCAGACCGCCCAGGGTCAGCTGTCCCTGGGTCAGCTTCCAGGTGCCCAGGCCCATGACGGCCAGGCCGCCGGCCACCTCGATGACCTCGACGACGGGCCGGTACACGGCCCGGATGCGTGCCGAGGCCATCGCCGCCCGGAACCGGCCGGCGCTCTCCCGCTCGAACCGGCGCTCCTCCCAGCCCTGCCGGTTGTACGCCTGCACCAGGGCGACGTTGCCCAGCGACTCCTCGGCGATCGCGCTGACCGAGCCGCTCAGCCGTCTGCGTTCCCGCGAGGCTTCCTTGATCAGCCGGGAGAAGTGCCGGCCGGCGCCCCAGAACAGGGGCACGATGAAGAGGGCGAGCAGGGTGAGGTCCCAGCGCAGGTAGAGGAGCAGGCCCAGGAAGACCCCGAGCCGGATCACGTAGTAGAGGGCGTCCGCCACGCCCGAGAGCAGGAACGTCTCGACCGCGTCGACGTCGCCGGTGACCCGGGACAGCACGTCACCGAGCCGTCTGCGTTCGAAGAAGCCGAGCGACAGCCCCTGCACGTGCCGGAAGACGTCGGCGCGCAGGGACAGCAGGAACCGCTCGCTCACCCAGGTGGACGTCACGTCGTCCGCGAAGCCCAGCACACCGGAGACGAGGACCAGCCCCAGATAGGCCGGTGCGATCCACAGGAACGGCCGGAGATCGCGCGGCACCAGCACGTCGTCCACGACGATCTTGAAAAGCCAGATCTCGGCGGCGTCGACGAGGGGGCCGACCAGGCTGAAGAAGACGATGGGCAGCAGCCAGCGCCGCCAGCCCCGGGTGTAGGGCCAGAACCGCCGGAACACCGCCCCCGGGGGCACCGGCGGAGCGGGGGCGACCAGGGCGTCGGTGGGCTCACCCACCGACAGCAGGCGCCGCAGCAGACGCGCCATGACAGGAGTTCCTCGGACATCAGCCGAGCGGACCGGGTCCGTGTGCCTCCGGTCCGCTCAGCCTCCGGCTGTGCTCAGTAACCGCCGTGACCGCCGTGGCCGCCGTGACCGCCGTGGTCCCCATGGTCGCCGTGGCCGCCGTGACCGTGTCCGCTGCCGCGGTTGTGGCCGCCGTGGTCGCCGTGGCCGTGCCCGGAGCCGTCGTTGTTCGACGAGTCGTCGTTGCGGCCGCCGCGCCTGGCGGGCATCAGACTGCTGAAGATAGCCATGTCGTTCCTCCCGAAACTTGTCTTCCTAGGGGATACGTCTCAGAACGGAACTTGGATGGCGTTCTGCCGCATTGAGTGACAAAAACTCCAGGACTCAACCGAGTCGTGCGGCCAGCCCGCCGGTGCACCGCACCTCGTCGCCGGCCGTGATGAGCAGCGCCTCCACCCCGGGCAGCGACTCCAGCCAGGCAAGACCCGCCCGCGAGCCCATCGCGAACGCGGCCGTGGCCCAGCAGTCCACCCAGGTCAGCCGGGGGCCCACCACGGTCACCGACACCAGGTCGGTCACCGCCGGGCGGCCCGTGCGCGGGTCCACGATGTGCGCGCCCCGCTCCGCCGTGCCGGAGGTCGCCACGGAGAGTTCGGCCACGCCCGCCGCCGAGATCACCGCCGCCAGCCCGCCGGGGCGCAGCGGGTCGGACACCCCGACCCGCCAGGGCCGATGCGGCTCCGGCGCGCCCAGCATCTGGACGTCCCCACCGCCGTTCACGCTGACCCCGCACACCCCGTCGACCGCCGCCAGCAGCCGCGCCGCCCGCTCCGCCGACCAGCCCTTGACGATCCCGGTCGGGTCCAGCACCCCCTGGTAGCGGGTGCTGAACCACCCCTCGCTCACCCGCTCGGCCTCGGCCGCCAGCTCCAGCACCTCGGCGACCTCGGGGGCGCACTCGGCCACGCCCAGCTCGCCCCGGGCGAGCCGGGACACCTCGCTGTCCTCGCGGTAGGTGGAGAAGAGGGCGTCGACGCGGTGCAGGCCGGAGACCGCCTCCCGCAGCGCCTGCCGCACCGCGTCCGGGTCGCCGCCGCGCACGTCGAAGGAGAAGACGGTCCCCATGACCTCCTCCGCGTGCCGCAGCGCGGCGGGCGTCTCAGCCGGTTCGGGCACCGCGTCAGCCACCGGCCTGGTCGAGGGCCGACTGGAGCGACTGCCTGTAGCCGGTACTGGTGTAGGTGGCGCCGGAGACGGCGTCGATGTCCGCGTTCCCGGCGGCCACCGCCTCCTGGTTGAGCTTGGGCACCGCGAGCTGGGTCTTCTGGTCGCTCAGGCCGCCCTTGGGCGCCTGCACCGCCTCCGCCCTGGTGACCTTCCCGCCGCTGACCGTGATCCGCACCTGCACCGGCCCGTACTGCGTCTGGGACACCTTGCCGGTGACCGTACGGGCCTGGGCCGCGCCGGAGGACCCGCCGGAACCCGACGAACCGCCGGACCCCGCCGAACCGGCGGTCCCCGAGGACCCGCCGGACCCGGCCGAGGACGCCTTGACCTTGTCCAGCGCGGACTGCAGGGACTTCTTGTACCCGGTGCTCGTGTACGTCGCCCCGGACACCGCGTCGATCCGCGCGCTCTGCGCCGCCACCGCCTCCTGGTTGAGCTTGGGCACCGCGAGCTGGGTCTTCTGGTCGCTCAGGCCGCCCTTGGGCGCCTGCACGGCCTCCGCCTTGGTGATCTTCCCGCCGGCGACGGTCAGCCGTACCTGCACCGTCCCGTACTGGGTCTGCGCGGCGTCACCGGTCACCGTGCCGGAGCCGGCGGCGGCCTGCGCGCCGCCCTGCTGACCGCCCTGGGGCGTCTGCTGCCCCGGCGCGGTCTGCTGCGGCGCCGTGCCCGCCGCCGACGCGGCCGCCGGGTCCGAGGCGGGCTTCAGCGACAGCAGCAGCACGACACCGGACACGGTGGCGGCGGTGGCCAGCACGACGCGCCGAATGGGGTGGCTCTTCCTCATCGCTCAGCAGCTCCCGCTCACATCTCGAACGACTCGTGGTGGATACGGCGCGCGGGGACCCCCGCGCCGCGCAGTGCTTCGTACACCGTCTGCGCGAACCCGGGCGGGCCGCACATGAAGACATCGTGGCGGTCGATGTCCGGGATCTTCCGTTCCAGGTTCTCCGCGGAGATGTCCGGCCGTTCGCCGTCGGGGCTGTTCACCGCGTACATCAGCCGGGCGCCCCGCTCGTCGGCGATCGCGGCAAGCTCGTCCCACAGTGCCAGGTCCTGGGTGGTGTTGGCCCGGTAGAGCAGGGTGATGTCACCGGCCGCCCCGGGCAGCGTCTCGAACAGCGCCCGCATCGGGGTGATGCCGACCCCGCCCGCGACCAGCAGCACCTTGCCCCGGCTGCGCCGCTGCGCGGTGAGCGCGCCGTACGGGCCCTCCGCCCACACCCGGGTGCCGGGCGTCAGCTCGCGCAGCCGGGCGCTGTGGTCGCCGATCGCCTTCACGGTGATCCGCAGCATGTCGGGGCGGGGCGCCGCCGACAGCGAGTACGGGTGCGAGCTGAACCGCATCCCGGGCGCCAGGAACCGCCAGCGGAAGAACTGGCCGGCCTCCGCGCCCATCCGGTGCAGCTTCCGGCCGCCGATCAGCACCGACACGATGCCCGGCGTCTCCTCGATGACCGCCTCCACCCGCATCCGGTGACGGAGGTTCAGCCGCACCGGGGTGATGATCCGGTACCAGACCACCAGCGCGGTCACCACGCCGTACAGCGCGTACCAGAAGGTCTTGGCGGTGGGCTCGACCGCGAAGTCGTTGCCGGTGGTGATCTGGTGCCAGAACGTCAGGAACACCGCCGCGTACGTCAGCAGGTGCACGTGGTACCAGGTGTCGTAGGGCAGCCGGCGGCGTACACCGCCGATCGAGCTCAGGCCGATGAGCAGGAACAGGCCGGTGCCGATCGCGGCCTTGCCCATGTCCGGCAGCTGCTCGACGGAGTCGACGGTCTGCTGGACGATGTCGCCGAGCGACTTGCCCGCCTGGAGCGCGTACCCCCACATGGTGAGGAAGACGTGCGCGACGACCAGGCAGAGCGTGTACCGGCCGCTCATCGCGTGCCAGCGGGCCACCCGGTCGGAGCCGACGCGCCGTTCCAGCGCGGGCACCCGCGCCATCTGCAGCACGACCAGTGCCATCAGGTAGCCGGCCAGCAGACCGGTGATCCGGCCGGCGTTCAGGATCCGGCCGTTGTCGTCGGCGATCGAGGGGGTGTTGTGCCACCAGAGCCACAGCACGGCCGCCGCGCCCGCCCAGACCGCCAGCAGCAGCGGTACGGCCGGGGAGCGGCGCGGGCGGATGCGGCGCATCGTCTGGCGGCGGGCGGCACGTCCGCCTGCGAGCGTGGTGGTCACGGTTCCTCCGGGGGGACTTGACCGTCGGCCCACAGATACGTGCCGCATGCGCGGAGTGTTCAGCCGGTCGCGGAGTCCAGCGCGGACTGCAGTGACTGCTGGTATCCGGTGCTGGTGTACGTGGCGCCCGAGACCATGTCGATGTCCGCGCTCTGCGCGGCCAACGCCTCGCGCCGCAGCCGGGGCAGCGCGTAGCCGTTGATCTCCTGGTCGCGCGGGTTGTCCTGCGGGTACTGGACCGCCGTCACCTCGGTGAGCCTGCCGCTCTTGATCGTCACCCGCACCTGGACCGGCCCCCAGCGGGTCTGCACGGTGTCCCCGGTGACGGACTTCGAGACGCTGGAGCCGGTACTCCCCGAGCCGCCATCCAAGTTGCCGGACGAGCCGGACGAACTCCCGGCCGAGCCGCCGGACGCGGCCGGCGCGCTCGCGCTCGCCCCCGGGGCCGCGGCGGCGGAGCCCACGGCGAGCCCGGGACTCGTGTGCGGCTTCAGCGACAGCAGCAGCACCATCCCGGAGACGGTGGCGGCACTGGCCAGCACGATCCGGCGGAGCGGTCGGTTCTTCCTCAACGCGTGCACTTCCACGCCCTCACAGCTCGAACGACTCGTGGTGGATGCGGCGGTCCGGGACCCCGGCGGCCCGCAGCGCCTCGTACACGTCCCGCGCGAAACCGTGCGGCCCGCACAGGTAGACGTCGTGGCCGGCCAGCCCGGGGAAGGTGGCCCGCAGGGAGTCGGCCGTCAGGTCCGGGCGCTCGCCCCGCGGCCCGTTCAGCGCGTACAGCACCCGGCCGCCGCGCCGGCGGGCGATCGCCTCCAGTTCGCCGCCCAGCGCCAGGTCCTCGGCGGAGCGCGCCCGGTACAGCAGGGTGACCTCGCCGGGCAGCGTCTCGAACAGCGCCCGCAGCGGGGTGACGCCGACCCCGGCCGCGATCAGCAGGGACTGCCGGGAGGTGGCCCGGTCGGCGGTCAGGGAGCCGTACGGGCCCTCCGCCCACACCCTGGTGCCCGGCCGGAGCAGGGGCACGGCCGCGCTGTGGTCGCCGAGCGCCTTCACCGTGATGCGCATCAGGTCAGGGCGCGGCGGCGCCGACAGGGAGTACGGCGTCGACGTCCAGCCCATGCCCTCGCCGAGGAACCGCCAGCGGAAGAACTGCCCCGGGCGCGTGCCCAGTTCGTCCAGGTGCCGGCCGCGCACGACGACCGAGTACACACCCGGCGCCTCCTGCCGCACCGACTCCACGCGCAGCCGGTGGCGGCGGTTGAGCCGGACGGGGGCGAGGATCCGGAACCACACCACCAGCGCGGCGACCCCCAGGTACAGCACGTACCAGGCGGCGGTGGCGACCGGAGCGCCGTTGAACTGCTCGCCCAGCGCGAGCTGGTGGAAGAACGCCAGGAACACGGCCGCGTAGGTGAGCAGGTGGACGTAGTACCAGAACTCGTGGCTGGTGCGGCGGCGGGCGGCCCGCGCGGAGGTGACGCCGACGGCGAACAGGATCACCGTGCCGGCGGTGGCCTTCAGCATGTCCGGGTAGTCCAGCACCACGGTGACCGTCTCGTGCCACAGCGAGGCCCGGTCCTGGGCGGCGTACCCGGTGAGGACCAGGACGACGTGCGCGACGAGCAGGCAGATCGTGTACCGGCCGGCCATCGCGTGCCAGCGCGCCACCCGGTCCGAGCCCACCCGGTTCTCCAGCAGCGGTACCCGGGCCATCAGACCCACCAGCACCGCGCAGGCGTACCCGCACAGCAGCCCGGCGATCCGCCCGGCCCCGGTCAGCCAGCCGGCCGTGCCGACCACGGACCCGGTGTCCGCCCACCAGAGCGCGACCACGGCCGCCGCCCCCGCCCACAGCACGGCCGGCACCGCTCCCGCGGGGGAGCGCCGCGCGGTCCCCGGCAGGGGCGGTGCCGTCCGCCTCGTCTCCACGGTGGTCATCAGTGCCGTTCCCTTCGTCCGTCAGCCCTGTCACTGTGCGGGCCGAAGTTCTGAGGGACCTCTGAAAAAGTCCCCGACGGGCGGTTCCCGGCGGCTTTCTCAGACAGATCTCAGAGAGCTGCCCGGTCACTCAGAGGAAACTCAGAGGAGGCCGGGCGGCCGGCCGCCCGGCCGGCGAGGGATGCTGGGAGGCGCGATGAACACGACCCGCTCCGGCCGCCCCGCCTTCACCCGCCCCGACGGCACGCCCCTGCGCGTCCTCGTCGTCGACGACGACCCCGACCTCGCCGAGGTGCTCACCGGCGCCCTGCGCTACGAGGGCTGGGAGGTGCGCGCGGCCGGTGACGGCTCCTCGGCGGTCACCGCGGCGCGCGAGCTGCTGCCCGACGCCGTCGTCCTCGACGTGATGCTCCCGGACACCGACGGCTTCGCCGTGCTGCGCCGGCTGCACGAGGTGAGCCCCGAGGTCTGCGTCCTGTTCCTGACCGCACGGGACGCGGTCGAGGACCGGATAGCCGGGATCACCGCGGGCGGCGACGACTACGTCACCAAGCCGTTCAGCCTGGAGGAGGTGGTCGCCCGGCTGCGCGGCCTGCTGCGCCGGGCGGGCATGGCCCGGCAGCAGGAGGAGGGCCCCCGGCTTGCCGTCGGCGACCTCGTCATGGACGAGGAGGCCCGCGAGGTGACCCGGGGCGGCGAACTGATCGAGCTCTCACCGACCGAGTTCGAGCTGCTGCGCTTCCTCATGCGCAACCCGCGCCGCGTCCTCAGCAAGGCGCAGATCCTCGACCGGGTCTGGTCCTACGACTTCGGCGGCCGGGCCCACGTGGTCGAGCTGTACATCTCCTACCTGCGCAAGAAGGTGGACGCGGGGCGCGAACCCATGATCCACACGGTGCGCGGGTCCGGCTACGTCCTGAAGCCGGTGGCACGGTGAGGCCGGTACGGCGACTGCCCCGCCCCCGCACCCTGCGCGCCCGGCTCACCTTCGGCCTGGTGGTCCTGCTCGCCGTGAGCTGCGCGGCCGTGGGACTCGCCGCGGTCGTCGAACTGAACGGCTTCCTGACCCAGCGCCTGGACGAACAGCTCGCCCAGGTCGGCACCCGGTTCCCGGAGAGCCTGGAGCACAAGGGCGCGCTGCCGGACGACCACGACGGCGACGAGCACGGCGACACCCGCCGCCTGGCCACCGGCACCTTCGGCGCCCGGCTGCTGGACGGCCGGGTGACCCACAAGGGCCTGATCCGCTCCGGCGACCCGTCCGCCGACCTGGACGTCGGCCTGAGCGCCGCCGACCGGGCGCGGCTCGCCGGGGTGCCGGCCGACGGCAGGCCCCACACCGTGGGCCTGTCGGCCCTCGGCGACTACCGGGTGGTCGCCTCGGCCGGCCGGGACCGGGACGTCCTGATCGCCGGCCTGCCGCTGGAGCCCGTCCAGGCCACCGTCCGCCGTCTGGAACTGGTGGCCGGGATCGTCTTCGGCCTGGCGCTCGTGGTGACCGGCGTGGCCGGGGCACTGTGGGTCCGCTGGTCGCTGCGCCCGCTCAGCCGGGTCGCGGACACCGCCACCCGGGTCAGTGAGCTGCCGCTGGCCAGCGGCGTGGTCGCGCTGCCGGCCCGGGCCCCGGAGACCGACCCGCGCGGCGAGGTCGGCCGGGTGGCCGGCGCCTTCAACCGCATGCTGGGCCACGTCGAGGACGCCCTGACCAAACGGCACGCGAGTGAGGAGCGGCTGCGCAGCTTCGCCGCCGACGCCAGTCACGAGCTGCGCACCCCTGTCGCCTCGGTGCGCGGCCACGCGGAACTGGCCCTGCTGCACCCGGGTCCGGTCCCCGCCGAGGTGACCCGGGCCCTGGAGCGCATCGCCGCCGAGTCCTCCCGCATGGGCGAGATGGTGGACGATCTGCTGCTCCTGGCCCGCCTCGACGCAGGCCGCCCGCTGGAGCGCGAGCCGGTCGACCTGACCCGGCTGGTCCTGGACGCCGTGACGGACGCCCGGGCGGCGGGCCCCGACCACCGCTGGACCCTGGACCTCCCGGCGGAACCGGTGACGGTGCCGGGCGACACCCACCGGCTGCACCAGGTGCTGGCCAACCTGCTGGCCAACGCACGGCTGCACACGCCCGCGGGCACGAAGGTCACGGTCACCCTGGAGACCGAGGCGGCTGGGGCGGCCGGGGGAGCCGGCGGGACCGCGGACGGCGACAGGTCCGCGGCGGCCGGGGAGGTTGCCGCAACCGCAACCGCAACCGCAACCGCAGCCGCAACCGGCACGGCACGCCTGTCCGTCCACGACGACGGCCCGGGCGTGCCCGAGGACCTGCGGCCGGGTGTCTTCGAGCGCTTCACCCGGGCCGAGCACCGCCGCCGTCCGGACGCCTCCGGCGGCGGGGCGGGCCTGGGCCTGTCGATCGTGGCGGCCGTGGTGGAGGCGCACGGCGGCCGGGTGGCCCTGGACAGCCTGCCGGGGGCGACGACGTTCACCGTGCTGCTGCCCCTGGGCGACGTCAGTAGCGGGTGATCGCCGTGGTGCCGTCCGTGGTGCCGATCGCGATGTGCGGCTTCCGGGCGGGGTCCGCCCAGGTCAGGATCTGCCGCATCGCGTCCTCCGGCACGGACACGCACCCGGCGGTCGCCGCGCGCCCGTTGACGTGCAGGAAGATCCCGGCCCCGCGCCCCCGCACGGGTCGGTCGTAGTTGAAGCCGACGACGAGCCCGTGGGCGTACTGCGTGGTGTAGGTGATGAGCTGCTCGGACTCGGCGGCCCGGCAGTCGGCCGGCAGCGGGTCGACCCACCGGTTGTACGCCGTGGACGCGGTGTCCTCGCACCACCAGGAACTCTGCCCGACCGGGCGGTAGGTGACGCGGGTGCCCACCGGGGCCGCCTTGATCCCGAAGCCGAACGGAAGGCCGTACAGCCCCGTCGGCGTGGTGTTCGTGCCCTGCTTGCGGGTGTCACCCTCCACCAGCCCCTTGGCGCCGAACCGGGCCGGCGCCGAACCGGCCCGGACCCACCGACCGTCGCGCAGGTCCCACCAGGTGACCGTCCCGGATGTCGAGTCGGCTGCCGGGGCCTCGGCGGTGATGAGCTGGCTGCCGCCACCGGTGTCCGCCATCCGCGCGGGCAGCGGCTCGGACCCGGCGCCCGGCGCGAGACCGAGCAGGGCGAGGGCGGACACGGACACGACGGCGGCGACGGCGGCGGGGCGCATGGCTCAGACGCTAGACGGCGGGAGCGGCAGCGGCAGCCCGGGTAGTCCGTCCAGGCTCGTCGCGATGTGCTCCTTCTTGGTGAAGTACGCGCTCAGCGAGGCGTCGTCCTCGCGGGCGAAGCGCTTGCCGTGCAGATCACGGTCCTCCTCGTACGCCATGAAGGGGACGGCGTAGCCGCAGGTGTCGCGGACCAGTTCGGCGCGGACGACGATGACCGCGCGCAGCCCGTGGGTGCCCGGGTCGATGTCGGGGAAGCGGGCGAGCAGTCCGGGGAAACGCGGGTCGTCGCGGAAGACCGGCTCGCCCCGGCCGTGGACGCGCACGATGTTCGGCGGGCCCTGGAAGGCGCACCACATGAGGGTGATCCGGCCGTTCTCCCGCAGGTGCGCGATGGTCTCGGCGTTGGACCCGGCGAAGTCGAGGTAGGCGACGGTGAGTTCGTCGAGCACGGCGAAGGAGCCGCGGAGCCCCTTGGGGGAGAGGTTGACCGTGCCGTCACCGGCGAGGGGAGCGGTCGCGGTGAAGAAGAGGGGCTGCTCCTCGATGAACGTGCGGAGCCTGCCGTCTATGCGCTCGTAAATCTTTCCCATGTCCGACGATTATCGGCGTGACTCCTTCGACCGTCTGACGAATTGACGGGTCCTGCGAAGCCTCGCGGACCACCGCGGCCGCCCCGGCCGGCGCTTCCCACGGGGCGGCCGCGGCCTCCTGTCAGCTCACTTGGTGAGCGTGCAGGCCGCCAGTGCGTCGAGACCGGCCGGCTTGGTGCCCTTGCGGCCGATGGCGATGGCGATGCGGTCGATGGTGGAGACGCGCTTGTCCTTCAGGGGGCCGAGGATGGCGTTGTTGACGAAGTTCGGTCCGCCCTGGCCCACGGTGTTCTTCAGCCGGGTGTTGGCTTCCTGGATCTGGGTCTGGAGCAGGGCGAGGTTGCGGTCGACCTCGGCCTTCGCGGACGCGGGCACCGCGGGCAGTCTGGAGGCGACGTCCGGGCAGCCGATCGTGCCCACGGCGGCGCTGCCGCCGGCCGCGGCGCCGCCGGCCTGCTGGTCCGCCCCGGCGCCCGGGGTGGCCGTGGCCTGCCCCTGGCCGCCGCCCGCCGCCGCGCCCCCGCCCGCGTTCAGGGCGCACGGCGCCAGTGCGTCGAGACCGGCCGGCTTGGTGCCCTTGCGGCCGATGGCGATGGCGATGCGGTCGATGGTGGAGACGCGCTTGTCCTTCAGGGGGCCGCG
>NZ_JARAUO010000036.1:0-16649 GCF_033792105.1 Streptomyces sp. WI03-4A | reverse complement strand
CGGTCCGCCCTGGCCCACGGTGTTCTTCAGCCGGGTGTTGGCTTCCTGGATCTGGGTCTGGAGCAGGGCGAGGTTGCGGTCGACCTCGGCCTTCGCGGATGCGGGCACCGCGGGCAGTCTGGAGGCGACGTCCGGGCAGGAGATGGTGCCCGGGTCCGCCAGGGTGCGCGCGTTCTGGGTGCCGTCGCCCTTGGCCGGCTGCCCGGCGAGGGCGGTACCGGCGATCACCGCGCCCGAGAGCGCCACGGCGGCGGCGCCTCCGATGATCGCCACGCGACGCTTGCTGTACTTCGGAAGTGCCCTGGACATGTGACTGCCTCACTCGGGTCGTGGGTCGGGGGTGGTCGTCGATCACTGCGGCGCCGGTGCTCGGTGGGAGATACGGGAAAGCGATTGCCGTCGTTCAGCCGGGGTACCGGTCGTCTCGATTGACGAATCATGCAGAGTTCTGCATACTCATGCATGCAGTGACGCAGCATGCGGTCGGCGTCTCCCTGTCCGTATCTCTCTAGGAGCAGCGCAAGTGAGCAGCAACAGCGGTGACGTACGGCTCTGGGGCGGCCGTTTCGCCGACGGTCCCGCCGAGGCCCTGGCGAAGCTGTCCGCGTCCGTCCACTTCGACTGGCGGCTCGCGCCCTACGACATCGCCGGTTCGCGTGCCCACGCGCGCGTGCTGCACAAGGCGGGCCTGCTCACCGAGGACGAGCTGACGCGCATGCTCGACGGCCTCGACCGGCTCGAGGCCGACGTCGCCGACGGCTCGTTCGTCGGCACCATCGCCGACGAGGACGTCCACACCGCCCTGGAGCGCGGCCTCCTGGAGCGCCTCGGCCCCGACCTCGGCGGCAAGCTGCGCGCCGGCCGTTCCCGCAACGACCAGGTCGCCACCCTCTTCCGGATGTACCTGCGGGACCACGCCCGGATCATCGGCGGTCTCGTCGCCGAACTCCAGGACGCCCTGATCGGCCTCGCGGAGGCCCACCCGGACGTGGCGATGCCCGGCCGCACCCACCTCCAGCACGCCCAGCCGGTCCTCTTCGCGCACCACGTCCTGGCCCACGTCCAGTCCCTCTCCCGGGACGCCGAGCGGCTGCGCCAGTGGGACGAGCGGACGGCCGTGTCGCCGTACGGCTCCGGCGCGCTCGCCGGCTCCTCCCTGGGCCTGGACCCGGAGGCGGTGGCGAAGGACCTCGGCTTCGAGCACGGCAGTGTCGGCAACTCCATCGACGGCACGGCCTCCCGTGACTTCGTCGCCGAGTTCGCCTTCATCACCGCGATGATCGGCGTGAACCTCTCCAGGATCTCCGAAGAGATCATCATCTGGAACACGAAGGAGTTCTCCTTCGTGACCCTGCACGACGCGTTCTCCACCGGCTCCTCGATCATGCCGCAGAAGAAGAACCCGGACATCGCGGAGCTGGCGCGCGGCAAGTCGGGGCGCCTGATCGGCAACCTCACCGGCCTCATGGCCACCCTCAAGGCCCTGCCCCTCGCCTACAACCGCGACCTCCAGGAGGACAAGGAGCCGGTCTTCGACTCCTGCGACCAGCTGGAGGTGCTGCTCCCCGCCTTCACCGGCATGGTCGCCACGCTCACCGTCCACCGCGAGCGCATGGAGGAGCTGGCCCCGGCCGGGTTCTCGCTGGCCACCGACATCGCCGAGTGGCTGGTGAAGCAGGGCGTGCCGTTCCGGGTCGCGCACGAGGTCGCCGGTGAGTGCGTGAAGGCCGCCGAGGCCGAGGGCAAGGAGCTGGACGAGCTGACGGACGAGCAGTTCGCGAAGATCTCCGCGCACCTCACCCCCGAGGTCCGCTCCGTCCTCAACGTCCCCGGCGCCCTCGCCTCCCGCGACGGCCGCGGCGGTACGGCACCCAGCGCGGTCGCCGTGCAGCTCGCCGAGGTCAAGGCGGACGTGGCGGCCCAGCACACGTGGGCGGAAGCGAAGAAACAGGGCTGAGCGCACCCTCCGCCCGAGGGTTCGGGCGGATCCGCGGGGCGTCGCGGGTTACGTTGGTCGCAAGCCGCACGGAGCCGACCGAACGGAACCAGCGATGCCCTTCGCCCGCCTGGCCCACGCCACCACGCCCACCTGCCACATCGGCCTCGGCCTCGCCGCGGTGGGCCGTCCCGGCTACATCAACCTCGGCCGGGACCGGGACCTCGGCGAGAACCGCAGCGTCGACGCGCTGCGCGAGCGCACCCACGAACTCCTCGACGCCGCCTACGCCCAGGGCGTCCGCTACGTCGACGTGGCCCGCTCCTACGGCCGTTCGGAGGAGTTCCTCGCCGACTGGCTGAACGCCCGCCCCGATCTCGACGACGTGGTGGTCGGCAGCAAGTGGGGCTACACCTACACCGCGGGCTGGTCCACCGACGCCGAGAAGCACGAGGTGAAGGACCACAGCGCGGCCACGTACGAACGGCAGCGCGCCGAGACCGACGCACTGCTCGGCGACCGACTCGACCTCTACCAGATCCACTCGGTGACCCCGGACAGCCCGGCCCTCACCGACAAGGAGCTGCACGCCCGGCTCGCCGAGGCCGCCGCGGGCGGGCTCACCGTGGGCTTCTCCACCAGCGGTCCCGCCCAGGCCGACGCGATCCGCGCGGCCCTCGCGGTCACCGTCGACGGCGAGCCCCTCTTCCGTACCGTCCAGTCGACGTACAACGCCCTGGAGACCTCGGCGGGACCCGCGCTCGCCGAGGCGCACGACGCCGGGCTCACCGTCCTCGTCAAGGAGGGCATGGCCAACGGCAGGCTCGCCGCACCGCACGCGCCCGACGCGCTGCGCGCCGTCGCCGAGGAGACCTCGCTCGGCTGCGACGCCGTCGCCCTCGCGCTGATCCTGCGCGAGCCGTGGGCGGGCGTCGTCCTGTCCGGCGCCGCGACCCTCACCCAGCTCGCCTCCAACCTCCACGCGGCCGCCGTGGACCTGGACGAGGACCAGGTCGCCCGGCTCGCCGCGCTGGCCGAGGACCCGCGTGCCTACTGGGAGCGGCGCGGACAGCTTCCCTGGCACTGACCGGCCTCCGGTTCCCGGCACCGACCCTCTGCTCCCCGGCACCGATCCGCTCCCCGGCCAGCGGGGATGAGTCACACACGCCTTTGATGAGACAAAGGTGTCTCACATGGTCTACTCTTGTCTCATGGCCCTGGACCGTGACCACGTGCTGCGCAGCGCAGCCGCCCTGCTGACCCGTAAGTCCACGGCGACCATGGACGAAGTCGCCAAGGCCGCCGGGATCAGCCGGGCCACGCTGCACCGGCACTTCGCGGGGCGCGACGCGCTCGTCCGGGCGCTGGAGGCGCTCGGCATCGCGGAGTGCGAGGCCGCCCTGGACACGGCCCGCCTGGACGACGGCCCCGCCGGCGAGGCGGTACGCCGCCTGGTCCGGGCGATCGAGCCCTCGGCCGCCCTGCTCGCCTTCCTCTACACCGAGAACCAGCTGTTCGAGGGCGAGCAGCAGAACCAGGGCTGGGCGCGCATGGACGAACGCCTCACAGGCCTCTTCCGGCGCGGCCAGCAGGACGGCGAGTTCCGTATCGACCTCACCCCCGCCTGGCTCACCGAGGCGCTGTACGGCCTGCTGGCCTCCGGCGCCTGGGCGGTCGCCGAGGGCCGCGTGGCCCCCAAGGACTTCACCCACATGATCGTCGAGCTGCTGCTCGGCGGCGCACGACGCACGGACGCACCACGAAGAGAGGAATCATGACCAGCACCCTGCAGCCGGCCTGCGCGGCGGAGGTGGAGAAGCGCCCGGGCCGCTGGCTCGCGCTCTCCGTCCTCGTCCTGGCCGTGCTGCTGGTGGCCGTCGACGCCACCGTCCTCGGTCTGGCGACCCCCTACATCAGCGAAGACCTCGAACCGTCCGGCACCCAGCTGCTGTGGATCGGTGACGTCTACTCCTTCGTCATCGCCGGCCTGCTGGTCTCCATGGGCAGCCTGGGCGACCGCATCGGCCGCAAGCGCATCCTGCTCGTCGGCGCGACCGCGTTCGGCGCGATCTCGGTGCTCAACGCCTACGCGACGACGCCGGAGCTCATGATCCTGGCGCGGGCGCTGCTCGGCGTCGCGGGCGCGACCCTGATGCCCGCCACCCTCGCCCTGATCCGCAACCTCTTCCACGACCCGCGCGAGCGCAGCCTCGCCGTCGGCATCTGGGGCGCGACGGCCTCCGCGGGCACGGCCGTCGGCCCGATCGCCGGCGGCTTCCTGCTCGAACACTTCTGGTGGGGCTCGGTCTTCCTCATCAACCTGCCGGTGATGGCCGTCCTGGTGCTCGTCGGCATCCGCACCCTGCCCGAGTCCCGCAACCCCGACCCCGGCCCCTGGGACCTGGTCAGCGTCGTGCTCTCCCTCGTCGGCATGATCGCCCTGGTGTACGCGGTCAAGGAGGCCGCGACCCACGGCTTCACCTGGCTGACGCCCGCGACGGGCCTGCTGGGCGCCGGTGCCCTGTACGGCTTCGTGCACCGCCAGCTCACCATGCCGGCCCCGCTGCTGGACATGCGCCTGTTCCGGCGCCGCGGCTTCAGCGGCGCGGTCCTCGCCGACCTGCTGACCGTGCTGGGCATGTCCGGCCTGGTGTTCTTCCTCTCCCAGTACCTGCAACTGGTGCAGGGCAGGAGCCCGTTCGAGGCGGGCCTGGCCGAACTGCCCGCCGCGGTCGGCGCGGTGGCGGCCGGTCTGGTCGCGGGCCGCGCGGCCCGCCGGCTCACGGTGCGCGTGGTGGTCTCCGGCGGCCTGGCCGCCGTCGGCGTGGCCCTCGCCGTGCTCACGACCCTCGGCCGGACGACGGGCTACCCGGTCCTCGGCGCGGCGCTGCTGGTGGTCGGTGTCGGCGCCGGCTTCTCCTTCACGGTGACGGCCGACGTCATCCTCTCCAGCGTCCCGCGGGACCAGGCGGGCGCCGCCTCGGCGGTCTCCGAGACGGCGTACGAGCTGGGCGCGGCCCTGGGCATCGCGCTGCTGGGTTCCATCGTGACCGGTGTCTACCGGGGCTTCGCGGGCCCGTCCGGCACCCCGGCCGAGGCGCACGAGTCGCTGGGCGCCGCCGTCCAGGCGTCGGCGGACATGCCCCCGCACCGCGCGGAGGAGCTGCTCACGGCGGCCCGGGACGCCTTCGTCCACGGCCTGCAACTGGCCTCGGGCGCCGGTGCGGTGGTCCTGCTGGCGACGGCGGCGGCCGCGTGGTTCCTGCTGAGGGGACAGAAGCTGGAGGGCGCCGGCTGAGCCGACGCCCGGTGACCGGTGGTCCGGAGCCCGGGGGCTGCCGCGTGGCGCCCGCCGCGCGTCCAGGGGTGGGCGGCTCCTAGGCCGCCTTCGCCTTGGTCGCGTACATGTCGACGTACTCCTGGCCGGACAGTCGCATGACCTCGGTCATGACGGAGTCGGTCACGGCCCGCAGCACGTAGCGGTCCCGGTCCATCCCCTCGTACCGCGAGAACTCCATCGCCTCGCCGAAGCGCACGGTCACCCGGCCCGGACGCGGCATCCCCGAGCCGCCCGGCTGCAGCTTGTCCGTGCCGATCATGGCGAAGGGGACCACCGGCGCGCCCGTCATCAGCGTGAGGCGGGCGATGCCGGTGCGGCCGCGGTACAGACGGCCGTCGGGGGAGCGGGTGCCCTCGGGGTAGATGCCGAAGATCCGGCCCTCCTCCAGGATGCGGCGGCCGGTCATCAGCGCCGCGACACCGCCGTTGGCGCCGTCCCGGTCCACCGGGACCATGCCGACGCCGGTGAAGAACCAGGCCATCAGACGGCCCTTGAGGCCCTTGCCGGTGACGTACTCGTCCTTGCCGATGAAGACGACCTGACGGTCGCAGACCAGCGGCAGGATCATCGAGTCGATGAAGGTCAGGTGGTTGCCCGCGAGGATCACCGGGCCCTCGCCCGGGATGTTCTCCACACCCTCCGCCCGAAGACGGAACATCAGGCGCATGATCGGTCCGAGCACTGCCTTGATGAGCGCGAAGCGGGACAACGGGTCCTCCGATGTCGAGGGGAGCGATATGAGTCTGTGCAGGTGAGGACATTACTCGCGGCCCCGGGGGAAGCGCACATCGGGTGAGCCCGGTTCACCGAGGTCTTACTCATTGTTGACACGGGTTTACCTGCGGTGACGCGCCGGAGCCCGGCGGTGACCCCCCGGTGACGATGTGACGGACATCGCGCGGAGCCCTCGCTCTCCGGCTACCCGGACCTCGCCTCCCGATGCGGCTCCGCTGCCGACGGACCGTCATCTCCCGCCGCCCACCGGCCATCCGGCGGCACCCGGGCGTTCGCGCGAGGGTCTCCCGTCAGTCATGTACACGCCCCTACGATCGGGCCGCACCGAAGGCCGACGGCAGGAGACGCGCATGGACAGCGACCGGGTGAACGAGCAGACGCGGACGACGGCACGACGGGCGCTCCTCGGCGCCGCGGTGCTCGGCGCGGGCGGAGCGGTCCTCGGACTGCCCGGTACCGCCCAGGCGGCCGGCACCCGGACGGCCGCGAACGGCGGCCGCGGCCTCAAGGGGCTGCCGGTGCCGACGATCATCGGCCACCGCGGTGCCAGCGGCTACCGCCCCGAGCACACCTTCGGCTCGTACGAGCTGGCCCTCGACCTCGGCGCGGACGTGGTGGAGGCCGGCGACCTGGTGCCCACCAAGGACGGCCACCTGGTCTGCCGGCACGAGCCGGAGATCGGCGGCACCACGGACGTCGCCTCGCACCCCGAGTTCGCCGGCCGCCGGACCACCAAGGTGCTCGACGGCGTCTCCACCACCGGCTGGTTCACCGAGGACTTCACGCTCGCCGAGCTGAAGACCCTGCGCGCGGTCGAGCGCATCCCGGCCAACCGCCCGCACAACACGCTCTACAACGGGCGCTGGGAGATCCCCACCTTCGAAGAGGTCCTGAAGTGGCAGGACGAGCAGACCCGCAAGCGCGGCCGGCAGGTGTGGATCTACCCCGAGACCAAGCACCCCACCTATTTCCGGGGGCTCGGCCTCGGCCTGGAGGAGCGGGTCGCGAAGCTGCTGCGCAAGCACGGCAAGGACGGCCGGAACGCGCCCGTCATCCTGCAGTCCTTCGAGCCCACCAGCATCCAGAAGCTGAGCCGGCTCGTCGACAACCCGCTCGTCGTCCTGCTCTCCTCGGCCGGCAGCCGCCCCTACGACTTCGTCGAGTCGGGCGACCCGCGCACGGTCGCCGACCTGATCACGCCCAAGGGCCTGCGGGAGATCGCCGGCTACGCGCAGGGCATCGGCCCCACGCTCGACCTGGTCATCCCGAAGAACGCCGACGGCACCCTCGCCTCGCCGACCACCCTGGTCGCCGACGCGCACAAGGTGGGGCTGATCCTGCACCCCTACACCATGCGCAACGAGAACCCCTTCCTCCCGGCCGAGTACCGCAAGGGCACCGCGGCCGACGCCTACGGCGACGCCTTCGGCGCGTTCCGGACCTACTTCGCGACCGGCATCGACGGCGTCTTCACCGACAACGCCGACACCGGCGTGCTCGCCCGCGCCGACTTCCTGGCCGGCTGAGCCTGCGTCAATTCGCCGGGCTCAGCGCACCCGTTCGGGTGGCTGTGCGCCGTCCCGGAAACCCGCCGCCGGGACGGCGCGTCGTTGCGCACATGACGCACGACCTCGTGGCCGCCCTGCGCCCCCTGCTCACCGCCGAGGCCTCGGCCGAGGCACACGCCTCGGGAGGCGAGCCGGGGGACCTGGAGCAGGCCGTCTGGCTCCGCCTCCTGGAGCGGCTGGAGACCGGCGAGCCCCCGGCGGACCCGCAGGGCTGGCTGCGCAGGGCCGTCCGCGCCGAGGCGCGGCGCAGCCGCCGCACCCGCCGGCACGAACGCCCTTACGGCGCGGAGCCGGTCGACGAGGGCCGCCCCGGTCCCGAGCAGCTCGCGCTGAGCGCGGCCCGGCACCGCGCCCTGCGCGACGCGGTCCGCCGGCTGCCCGGCCGCTGCCCCCGCCTCATGGAGGCGCTGCTCTCTCCGAGAGACCTCACATACCGGGAGATCGCGGGGGAGTTGGGTATCTCACAGGGCAGTCTCGGACCTGAACGCTCCAGATGTCTCGGATGTCTGCGTCGTTTGCTCCCGCCGGAGGTTGCGGCCCGCGAAGCGCGGGGATAGGAGTGGGGGACGACCGGTGATCAGGTGAGCGGGAGGCGTGCGCACATGGGCATGAGCGTGACCATCTCGGTGGCGACCGAGCAGGACGCGGAGCAGATCTTCAGGCTCCAGTACCTGTGCTTCCAGAGGGAGGCGGCGCTGTACGGCAACTACCGCATCGACCCGCTCGTCCAGAGCCTCGACTCGGTCCGCGAGGAAGTGGCCGCCGACTGCGTCTTCGTCGCCCGGCTCGGTGAGGAGGTGGTCGGCTCGGTGCGCGGCAAGGTCACCGAGGACGGCGCCGCCGCCATCGGCAAGCTCTGCGTCCACCCGCGCCTGCAGGGTCACGGCATCGGCGCCCGGCTGCTCCGCGCGGCCGAGACGGCCCTCGCCGAGCAGCGCGGGGCCACCCGCTTCCGTCTGCACACCGGCCACCGCAGCGAGGGCAACCTCCGGCTCTACCGCCGGGTCGGCTACGAGACGGTGGGCCGGTCCACCGGCGCCGACGGCGTGGAGCTGATCATCCTGGAGAAGCGGGCGGGCACGTACGCGACTACGGCGTGACGGCCGTGCGCGACCTGCGCAGCCAGTACAGGGCCGACAGCGGCAGCAGCACCGGGATGAACACGTAGCCCATGCCGTAGTCGGACCAGACCGTCGCGTCCGGGAAGGCCGACGGGTCGGCCAGCGTCCAGGTGCCGACGACCAGCACGCCCGCCAGCTCGGCGGCACAGCACACCAGTGCCGCCCTGCGGGCCCGCTCGCCGCCGCGGATCAGCGTGTACGTGATGAAGCCGTACACGACCCCCGCCACCGCGGAGAGCGAGTAGGCCAGCGGCGCCCGGCCGAAGTCCGTCGCGATCTGGTACACCGAGCGTGACACCGCGCCGACCACCATCACGCCGTAGAACCAGACGAGCAGCATGCCCGGCCCGGTGATCAACCGGGCCCGCTTCTCCTCCACCGCGGTCACCTCAGCCTCCCCAGATGTCATAGAGCCGCACCTCGAGCACCGCCAGCACCACACCGCCGGCCGCCACCGTCACCGAGCCCCAGCGGGTCCGCTCGGCCAGCGACATGAAGCCCGCCGCGGGCACGCACGCGAACGCGCCCAGCAGATACGCCACGAAGATCGCCGTGCCCTGCTCGGGCTTCTCGCCCCGCGCGAGCTGCACGATGCCGACGACCAGCTGCGCCAGGGCCAGCAGGGACACCACGGCCATGCCGATGAAGTGCCAGTCCTTGGTCGGCTGGTCCCGGTAGGCGGCCCAGCCGCACCAGGCGGCGAGCAGCAGCGCGGCGACACCGGTCACCAGCGTCAGGGCATTGAGCATGCCGAGACCCTATTACGGCGCAAACGGCCCCGAGCCGTCGCCCCCGCCGTACGCCGTAGGGTCTAGACCATGACGATCCACGCACATGCCCTTCTGTTCGACAACGACGGCACCCTGGTCTCCTCCCTCGCATCCGTCGAGCGCTGCTGGACGCGCTGGGCGCGGGAGTACGGGATCACGGCCGAGGAGTTCGGGCGCGTGGAGCTGCACGGGCGGACCGCGGTGGAGATAGTCGGCGACCTGCTGCCCGCCCGGCTGGTGCCCGAGGCGGTCGCCCGGGTCGAGCAGCTCGAGGTGGAGGACGTGCCCAACGGCGGCGTGCGGTTGCTGCCCGGCACCCGGGACTTCCTGGACTCCCTGCCCGCCGACCGCTGGGCCGTCGTCACCTCCGCCACCGGCCGCCTCGCGGAGGCCCGCCTCGGCGCCGTCGGCATCACGCCGAAGATCCTGGTCAGCGCCGACGACGTCACCCGCGGCAAGCCCGACCCCGAGCCCTATCTGCTCGCCGCCCGGCAGCTGGGCGTCGACCCCGCCCACTGCGTGGTCTTCGAGGACGCCCCCGCCGGGCTGCGGGCCGGCCGCGCGGCCGGCATGACCACCGTGGCCCTGGCCACGACCCACCCGGCGCACGAGCTGGACGCCGACCTGGTGGTGGAGAACCTGTCCGCCCTGTCGGCACTGGTCACCCACCGGGGACTGGAGATCTCCGTCCGGGGCTGACCCGGGACCGCGGGTGTCCACCGCGGTCCAGTATGCGGACAGCGGTGACCGGTCAGCAGCAAACGTCTGCTTTACTGTTTCTCATGACCACGACGAGCAGCCGCATCCTTGCGACCGAGGCGACCACGACGCCCGGTGCTCGTTGTATGTGTCCGTGTCGAATGTGCGCCTTCTAGAGGGCCCCCGCACCACCTGAGCCTCGCGCCCCGAAGCGAGAGCCGTGGCCTGTCCGCCGCCCGACTCCGGTCGGCCGTGCACCGAGGCCGCCCCGCGCACACGACGTTCTCCCTGGTCGACCGTGTCCGAGAACCGTGCAGCGCCCCCGACAGAGCGCACGAACACACCGTGCCCGGGCCCACCCGCGCCCGGACACTCGACAGTGACGGAAACCCTGTGATCACCACATCGGGCCTCACCAAGGTCTACCGCTCCCACGGCCGCGAGGTCACCGCCCTCGACGGCGTCGATCTTCACGTCCGCGAAGGCGAGGTCTACGGCGTCATCGGCCAGTCCGGCGCCGGGAAGTCCTCGCTCATCCGCTGCGTCAACCTGCTGGAGCGCCCCACCGCCGGCACCGTGACGGTCGCCGGACAGGACCTCACCGCCCTCGCCGGGCGCGGCTCCCGCGCCGGCCGCGAACTGCGCCGGGCGCGCAGCCACATCGGCATGGTCTTCCAGCACTTCAACCTGCTCTCCTCGCGGACCGTGCAGGACAACGTCGAGCTGCCGCTGGAGATCCTCGGCAAGTCCGGCAGGGAACGCTCCCGCAAGGCCCTGGAACTGCTCGACCTGGTCGGCCTCGCCGACAAGGCCAAGGCCCACCCCGCCCAGCTCTCCGGCGGCCAGAAGCAGCGCGTCGGCATCGCCCGCGCCCTGGCCGGCGACCCCAAGGTGCTGCTCTCCGACGAGGCCACCAGCGCCCTCGACCCCGAGACCACCCGCTCGATCCTCCAGCTGCTGCGCGACCTGAACCGGCAGCTCGGCCTGACCGTCCTGCTCATCACCCACGAGATGGACGTCGTGAAGTCGATCTGCGACTCCGCCGCCCTCATGGAGAACGGCAGGATCGTGGAGTCCGGCACCGTCACCGAGCTGCTGGGCACCCCCGGCTCCGAACTGGCCGCCGCGCTGTTCCCCGTGGGCGGCGAGGCCACGGGCGCCGACCGGACCGTCCTCGACGTCACCTTCCACGGCGAGGCCGCCACCCAGCCCGTCATCTCCCAGCTCTCGCGCACCTACAACATCGACATCTCGATCCTCGGCGCCGCCATCGACACCGTCGGCGGCCTCCAGATCGGCCGCATGCGCATCGAACTGCCCGGCCGCTACGAGGACAACGTGGTGCCCGTCGGCTTCCTGCGCGAGCAGGGCCTGCAGATCGACGTCGTGGGCGAGGAGCCCCTGCTGGTGAAGGAAGGTGCCAAGTGACCTGGTCCGAGATGCAGCCGCTGCTGTCGCAGGCGAGCTGGGACACGCTCTACATGGTGGGCTGGGCCACGCTCATCGCCGTCGTCGGCGGGCTCCCGCTCGGCATCCTGCTGGTCCTCACCGACCGCGGCGGACTGCTCCAGAACGTCGTCGCGAACAAGGTCATAGGGCAGGTCGTGAACGTAGCCCGCTCCCTGCCGTTCATCATCCTGATGGTCGCGCTGATGGGCTTCACCCGCTCCCTCACCGGCACCACCATCGGCCGCGAGGCCGCCATCGTGCCGCTCGCCGTCGGCGCCATCCCGTTCTTCGCCCGTCTCGTCGAGACCGCCGTCCGCGAAGTGGACGGCGGACTGGTCGAGGCCGTGCAGTCGATGGGCGGCAACACCTGGACGGTCGTCCGCAAGGTCCTCGTGCCCGAGTCGCTGCCCTCCCTGATCTCCAGCACCACCACCACGATCGTCGCGCTCATCGGCTACTCCGCCATGGCCGGCACGGTCGGCGCGGGGGGCCTCGGCGACATCGCCATCCGCTACGGCTACCAGCGCTTCGAGACCCAGTTGATGTGGATCACCGTCGCGATCCTGGCCGTGGTCATCTCCCTCATCCAGTTCGCCGGCGACTACGCGGCCCGCGCGCTGCACGGCCGCGGCGGCCACTCGGGCCCGGCGCCCAGGCTGCGCCTGCTCAGGGCCGAGCCCGAGCCCGCCCGCGCCGACGTGAGCAAGGCCGCCTGAGCCGCCTCGCTCCCCAGAACTCCCCCGTACACCCACGACGGGGCAGCACCACCCATAAGGAAAGGCACTTTTCGTGCGTAACACCGCCAAGCTCACCACCGCCGTCCTCGCCGCCGGAGCCCTCACCCTCGGACTCAGCGCCTGCGGCTCGGACAAGGGCTCCTCCACCGCCTCCGACTACAGCGGCCCGCTGGTCGTCGCGGCGAGCCCGACCCCGCACGCCGAGATCCTGAACTTCGTCAAGAAGAACCTGGCGAAGAAGGCGGGCCTCGACCTGGAGGTCAAGGAGTTCCAGGACTACATCGTCCCGAACACCGCCACCCAGGACGGCTCGGTGGGCGCCAACTACTTCCAGACCAAGCCCTACCTGGACGACTTCGACAAGAAGCGCGGCACCGACATCGTGCCCGTCGTCACCGTTCACCTGGAGCCCCTCGGCCTGTACTCCCACAAGGTCAAGAGCACGGACGCGCTCAGGAGCGGCGCGACCGTCGCCGTCCCCAACGACGCCGACAACGAGTCCCGCGCCCTCAAGCTGCTCGCGGCCAACGGGCTCATCACCCTCAAGACGGGCTCCGCGGACCAGGCCACCCCGCAGGACATCGCCAAGAACCCCAAGAACCTCACGTTCAAGGAGGTCGAGGCGGCCCAGACCCCGCGCTCCCTGGAGGACGTGGACGCCGCGGTGGTCAACGGCAACTACGCCATCTCCGCGGGACTGAAGCCGGCGAAGGACGCGCTCGTCCTGGAGTCCGCGAAGAACAACCCCTACGGCAACCTCCTCGCCGTCAAGAAGGGCAACGAGAAGGACCCGCGCGTGAAGAAGCTCGCCACGCTCCTCACCTCGCCCGAGGTCAAGAAGTTCATCGAGGACAAGTACCAGGGCTCGGTCATCCCCTCCTTCTGACCGATCTCCTGACGGGTCGTCCGACAGGGCGTATACCGCGTATCGCCACGCACGGGGTCCACTCCCTCACCCGGAGTGGGCCCCGTCGTACGGTTCAGTGGTTTCATGCTGCATGCTGGGCAGTTCAGCAGGGCACTGCGGGGTCCTGACGGTCCCCCACGTTATTTCCGAAGGTTACGGAGCGGCGCATGACGAGCACCTTCCCCAACATCTCCATCAGCACGGAGCGGTTGGTGCTGCGTCCCCTCGACGAGGACGACGTGCCCGCCCTGGCCGAGATGATGAACGACGAGCAGGTCGCCGCCTGGACCGACGTCCCCCAGCCGTTCACCGAGAACGGCGCCCGCGGCTGGATCACCGAGTACGCGCCCTCCGAGCGCGCCGCCGGCCGGGGCCTGGACCTCGCCGTCACCGAGTTCCTGACCCAGCGCCTGGTCGGCATCGTCCAGCTCACCCAGACCAACTGGCGCATCCGCGCCACCGAGCTGTCGTACATCATCGCCCCCTGGGCCCGCGGCGAGGGCTACGCCTCGGAGGCCGCCCTCGCCACCGCGCAATGGCTGCTCGGCGACCAGAAGTTCGAGCGCATCGAGATCCGCACCGCCGCCGACAACACCGCCTCCCAGCAGGTCGCCCAGAAGATCGGCTGCATCAGCGAGGGCGTGCTGCGCAACGCCTGCATAGTC
Organism: Streptomyces sp. WI03-4A; assembly: GCF_033792105.1. NCBI lineage: Bacteria > Bacillati > Actinomycetota > Actinomycetes > Kitasatosporales > Streptomycetaceae > Streptomyces > Streptomyces sp. WI03-4A. The sequence continues at coordinate 2,722 of NZ_JARAUO010000036.1, read as the reverse complement.
CACCACCGCTCCGACGACGGCACCTGGAGCGACGTACGCACCGACTTCATCGTCTGGAGCCTCCTCCCGGAGGACCTGGAGGGCGCCGACGAGCAGCTCGCCGACACCTACTCCGACTGGAACTGACCCGCCCCGGCCCACCGGGGGCCGCGTCCGGCGGAGCCCCGGGAGCACGCTCGCCGGCCCGGGCGGATACGCTCACCGGGCCCCCTCGGGCCACCTGCACCTGACGACCCGCGCGAACCTGGAGACTGACGACGATGGCCGACCGGGTCACGGTGATCGGCTGGGACGGCTCGCCGCTGACCGACGCGGCACGCGGCGCCCTCGGTGCCGCCACGCTGGTGGCCGGCGCCGCCCACCACCTCGCACTGCCCGGCGTCCCGCCCGGCGCCGAGCGCATCCGCCTCGGCAGCGTCCCGCTGGCCGCCCGTCGCATCGCCGCCCACCGCGGCACCGCCGTCGTCTTCGCCGACGGCGACCCCGGCTTCTTCGGCGTCGTACGGACCCTGCGCGCGCCCGAGTTCGGCCTCGAGGTCGAGGTCGTCCCCGCCGTCTCCTCCGTGGCCGCGGCCTTCGCCCGGGCCGGCATGCCCTGGGACGACGCCCAGGTGGTCGTCGCCCACCCGCGCACCCTGCGCCGGGCGGTGAACGTGTGCCGCGCCCACACCAAGGTCGCCGTACTCACCGCGCCGGGCGCCGGTCCCGCCGAACTCGGCCTGCTGCTGGACGGGGTCCACCGGACCTTCGTCATCTGCGAGGAACTGGGCACCGAGCACGAGCGGGTCGCCGTGGTCACCTCCGACAACGCCGCCGACCACAGCTGGCGCGACCCGAACGTCGTCATCGTCATCGGTGGGTCCGGCGGCCCGGGCGCCCCGGCCGAGGGCAGCGGCTGGTTCGCCGGCCGCGACCCGGCGGCGGGCCCGCGCGGCTGGGTGCGTCCCGACGAGGAGTACGCCGCGTACGGCGGCCTCGGCGAGGGCGAGACCCAGCTGCTCCGGGCCGCCCAACTCGCCCGGCTCGGCCCCCGGGTCGGCGACCTCGTCTGGGACATCGGCTGCGGCAGCGGCGCGTTCGCCGGAGAGGCCGCCCGCGCCGGGGCCGCCGTCATCGCCGTCGACCGGCGCCCCGAGTCCTGCGCCCGCGCCGAGGCGGTCGCGCGCCGCTTCGGCGTCCAGCTCCACGTGGTGGAGGGAACCGCCCCGCACGTCCTGGAGAACCTGCCCGAACCGGACGTCGTCCGCGTCGGCGGCGGGGGAGCGGCCGTGGTCTCCGCGGTCGCCGACCGCCGCCCGCAGCGCATCGTGACCCACGCCGCGACCCGCGACGAGGCCGAACTCGTCGGCCGCGGGCTGACCGAACACGGGTACCGCGTCGAGTGCGCCCTGATGCAGTCCGTCGAACTCGACACGAGGGCCTGGACGGAGACCGAGCGGAACGTGGCGTTCCTGCTCAGCGGGGTTCTGCCGGATCGCGCCCCGTGATCCTGTTGTCGTACCGCGCGCGGTAGGCTGGCCGATCGTTGCACCGCACCGGTGGCCCGGAACTTCGTTCGCCAATGTCCGGAAAACGCGCCCCGTTTAGGGCGGGTGTGGTACGGCAGAACCCGAGGACGCGCAACGTGGCGCAGTCCACAGCGGACTGTCGCGGATCATGCTGTCGCGACGGCGGAACGGCCGGGACAATGCCATTGAATGGCTTTGTCGCCTTTTTTGGGCGGGTCGTTCGTGCCGCTGGGCACGCACGCTCGTTCTTCACTACGGGGCGGTCGGTGCGCCGTTCCGGGTGAGCTGGTCGTAGGAGCACTAACCGATGGGCGAGGGGTACGCATGACGGACACCGGCCAGATCCCGGGCGAGGGACAGCCGGAGAGCGCAGGCATGGTGGAACAGCCGGGCGCCTCCGCGCACGGCGGCGCGTACACCTACCTCTCCGAGGCACCCGCCGAGGACGAAGACCTGCTGCTGCCGGGTGCCCAGGGCGCGTGGGGCAACGAGGTACCGCCACCGGCTCCGGAACCGGTCGTCGAGGCCGTCCACGAGCCGGGCCCGCACGAGACCGCGGGCCGGGACAGCGGTTCGGTCGACCTCAACGGCGTCCGGCTGCCCAGCGCTCCGGCGTCGGTGCCGCCGTCCCCCATCCTGTCGGCCCCGCACGACCCGGTGGCCGCGGCCCAGCCGCCGCGCCGGCCGCTGCACCTCGGCCCGCCGATCCCCGACGCCTCCGCCAGCCCGGTCCGCTCCCTCGCCGACCGCGGCCCCGCGGGAGCTCCGGTGCGGCAGCCGGGTCCGGCCCCGGCCGGGCCCGAGTACCTCGACGCCCAGCCGCTGCGCGACATGGCCCCGCAGAACGCCGCTCCCTGGGGCGCGGCACCCGCCGTGGCCCAGGTCGGCGCGGAGGCCCCGGCTGCCGAAACGGTTAGTCCGGCCGGCGCGCAGCCCGTCGCCGAGGCCCCGGACGCCGCCCAGGCCACCATGGCCCGACTCGTCATCCAGGCCGCCGCGCAGGCACCGGCCGAGGAGGCCGCCGCGATCCAGCAGCAGGCCCAGGACGTGCACGCGCACGACGGCACGCAGGCCGCCCACGGTCACGACGGCGTGTACGCCGCCCAGGGCGTCCCGGGCCAGACGCCCGGGCCCGTCCAGGCGCCGGCCGGACCCGAGGCCGCCGCTGCCGCGCCCGTCGGCCACGGCCTGCCGGGCGAGCAGCCCGCCGAGGC
>NZ_JARAUO010000035.1:0-101960 GCF_033792105.1 Streptomyces sp. WI03-4A | reverse complement strand
TCACCCTCTCGGGCTTTCCTCCGGGCGCTTCCCTTCGGTCTTGCGTTTCCAAGTCTATCAGATCTTTTCTCGATCCGATTTCCTCGGTGCTTTCCAGGTCTTCGCTCTCGCGTTTCCCTTTCCGGCGGTTCCGACTCTATCAGATCCTTTCGGCGTCTGACTCCCAGTCAGGGGGGCTTGTCCTCGCGGCCGTTGGGCCGTTCCGACGTCTCAAACCTTAGCGGATCCGCTCGGCGATTCCCAATCGGGCCACCGAGTCCCTATTCGAATTGAATTCGGGCACGCCGAAATCAACCCGGTGAGGTGATCATGCTTGTGGTGTGAGTGCCGCTCGTAGCGGCTGAGGTGCTGCCGAAGAACCGTTACGGCCCCGTGGCAACCCGGAGAACTTTACGGATCGACCAGGGGCGTGTCAAGCATCGCCTGTCAAGATCTTTTCTGGCGGCCGGTCGCCGCTCAGTCGAGGTCGCTGAGCCGGCCGCCGGCGTCCGGCTGGGCGTCCTCCACCCGGCGCAGCAGCCTGGTCAGCACCTCTCCGAGCACCGCGCGTTCCCCGCCGGTGAGGTCCTGGAGGAGGTCCTCCTCGAAGACGGTCGCGAGGCGCATCGCCTCCAGCCACTTCTCCCGGCCCTCGGGAGTCAGCTCGACGATCACCCTGACCCGGTTGGACTCGTCGCGCTCCCGGGTGACGAGCCCCTCGGCGACCATGCGGTCGATCCGGTGGGTCATCGCGGCCGGGGTGAGGCCGAGCCGCTTGGCGAGCTCGCTGGGGCCCAGACGGTACGGGGCGCCGGACAGGACGAGCGCCTTGAGGACCTCCCACTCGGCGTTGCTGATGCCGAGGGCGGCCGTCTGGCGGCCGTACGCCACGTTCATACGGCGGTTCAGCCTGGACAGTGCCGACACGATCTTCTCGACCTGGGGGTCGAGGTCCTGGAACTCGCGCTGGTAGGCGGCGATCTGTTCTTCGAGCGTCGGCTCCGTGACGCGGGGGGTCTCGGCCATGGCCGCAGTATCGCACGGAGGGACTTTGCCTTGAAGTCCTTGCGTGTGTACTCTTTAGCTTCGAACTTTAGCTTCGAAGTCTTCAGGTCTAACTAGTGAGAGAGGTGAACGTGACCAGGGCGATGGTCGCAGCGATGCGCCGGATCCACGTGGGCAACGCACTCAGCGCATTCGGGCTCGGCTTCACGGTCCCCTACCTGTACGTCTATGTGGCGCAGGTGCGGGGGCTCGGGGCCATGACGGCGGGACTCGTACTCGCCGTCTTCGCCGTGGCCGCGCTGATCGTGCTGCCGTTCGCCGGCCGGGCGATCGTGCGGCGCGGCCCACTGCCGGTCCTGCTCACCGCTCTGGTCACGGCCGCTCTGGGGGCGCTCAGCCTCGGACTCGCGAGCAGCGCGGCGGCCGTGCTGCTGTCGGCGGCGGCGCTCGGTGCCGGGCAGGCCGTGATGCAGCCGTCGCTGGCGACGATGATCGTGGACTGCTCCACGGCGGACACCCGGTCGCGAGCGTTCGCGATGCAGTTCTTCCTGCAGAACCTGGGGCTCGGCGTCGGTGGCCTCATCGGCGGTCACCTGGTCGACACGACCCGGGTCTCCTCGTTCACGCTGCTGTTCGCGATCGAGGCCGCGGTCTTCCTGATGCTGGTCGTGGTGCTGGCGACGGTCCGGATGCCGCACTCCCCGCGGATCGCGGACGCGCCGGCCGCGTCGGCCGGGGGCAGCTGGAAGCGGCTGCTCGGGAACCGGGCGATGGTGCAGCTGAGCGTGCTGGGCTTCGTGCTGTTCTTCGCCTGCTACGGCCAGTTCGAGTCGGGGCTGAGCGCCTACGGTGTCGAGGCGGCCGGGATATCCACCTCCGCGCTCGGTACCGCGCTGGCCGCCAACACGCTGATGATCGTCGTCGCGCAGTTCGCCGTGCTGAAGTTCGTGGAGCGCCGGCGGCGCTCCCGGGTGATCGCCGCCGTGGGTCTGATCTGGGCGGTGGCCTGGGTGATCGCGGGGTACGCGGGGCTGGGTCACGGCAGCCAGGAGATGGCGACCGCCGCGTTCGTGTCGACGTACGCGCTGTTCGGGCTCGGTGAGGCCATGCTGTCGCCGACGCTCGCGCCGCTGGTGGCGGATCTGGCGCCGGAGGGCATGGCCGGGCAGTACAACTCGGCGTTCGCCCTGGTCAAGCAGCTTGCGCTGGCCGTGGGCCCGGCGGTGGGCGGGCCGCTGGCGGCCTCGCTGCCCGCGCCGTACGTCGTGACCTTCCTGCTGTTCTCGGTGGGTATCACCGTGCTGGCGCTGCGTCTCGGGCGGCAGCTGACCGCCGCGCAGGACCAGCCGTGGGCCGCCGCGAAGAGCCGGGTGGTCGCCCGGGGCGGGGCGCCCGCGGAGACCCTGGCCGCGTAGTACGGCGGGCCGCGGCGGCCGGCGTAGGGCGGTGCGGCTATCCCTTCGGCAGAAGGAACTCGCACCACACGGCCTTGCCACCGCCCGGGGTTCTTCGGGAGCCCCAGTGGGAGGCGATCGTCGCGACGATGGCGATGCCCCGTCCCGACTCGTCGCCGGGTTCCGCCCGGCGACGGCGCGGCAGGTGGTCGTCGCCGTCGGTGACCTCGATGATCAGCCGGCGGTCGGTGCGACGGAGCCGGAGCCGCATGGGCGGTGTGCCGTGCTGGAGGCTGTTGGCGACGAGTTCGCTCGTCGCCAGGACGCCCAGGTCGTGCAGTTCGGCGGGGAACCGCCAGCTCGTGAGCACACCGGAGGCGAACGCGCGGGCGCGCGGGGCGGCCTCCACGCCGCCGAGGAGTTCCAGGGCCGCGTTGCGGAACAGTTCGCCCTCGGGGCCGGTGCGGGCCGGATGCTGGAGGACCAGGACGGCGACGTCGTCGTCGTGGTCGGCGGTGACGCCCGCGGAGCGGACCAGACGGTCGCAGACGACCTGGGGGGTGCCGGTCGCCCCGGCCAGCGCGTGCTCCAGCGAGGCGATCCCCTCGTCCAGGTCCTCGTCGCGGCGCTCGACCAGGCCGTCGGTGTAGAGGACCGCGGTCGAGCCGGGGCCGAGTGCGATGGAGCCCGAGGCGTGCATCCAGCCGCCGGTGCCGAGCGGCGGTCCGGTGGGTTCGTCGGCGCGCGAGACCCGGCCGTTCTCGTCGCGGACCAGGATCGGCAGATGACCGGCCGAGGCGTAGACCAGGCTGCCCTCGTTCGGGTCGTGGACGGCGTACACGCAGGTGGCGATCTGGTTGGCGTCGATCTCGATGGCGAGGCCGTCGAGGAGCTGCAGGACCTCGTGCGGCGGGAGGTCGAGCCGGGCGTAGGCGCGGACGGCGGTGCGGAGCTGGCCCATGACGGCCGCCGCGCGGACGCCCCTGCCCATGACGTCGCCGATGACGAGTGCCGTGCGGCCGCCGCCTAGGGTGATCACGTCGTACCAGTCGCCGCCGACCGCGGCCTCGGTGCCGCCGGGCTGATAGGTCGCGGCGATGCGCAGGTCGTCGGGCTGTTCCAGTTCCTGCGGGAGCAGCGAGCGCTGGAGGGTGACGGCGGTCTCGCGCTGGCGGCGCTCGCTGGCGCGCAGACGTTCGGCGGCCTCGGCGTGGTCGGTGACGTCGGTGGCGAACACCAGCACACCCCGGTCGGCACGCCCGGCGCGGTCGGTGTCGCCGCCGTCGGCGGCGCCGGTCTCCGCGACCGGGGTGCAGGTGAACGTGTAGGAGCGGCCGTCGACGGCCTTGCGGGACTTCAGGGTGCGGGACTTGCCGCTGCGCAGCACCTGGTCCAGGAGCGGGAGCAGGCCGAGTTCGGCGAGTTCGGGGAGTGCCTCGCGGGCGGGTGCGCCCGGGGCGCGTGCGCCGAAGGCCGCCGTGTAGGCGTCGTTGACGTAGGCGATGCGGTGGTCGGGGCCGTGGACGAGGGCGACGAGGGCCGGGACGCGGTCGAGGACGTCGCGGGCGGGCAGTTCGTCGACGGCGGTCACGGACAGCGGGCGGTCGGCCGGGTGTTCGGCGCGGGCCGCGGGCACGGAGCCTTCCCCCCGCCGGTCGGTGGGGACCGCGGTCTCGGTCCGCGCTGCGGCGCGGCGCTGCGTTCCGGGGAGCCGGGCGCTCCAGCGCGTGAAGTTCACAGTGGGGAAAGCCTCGTGGGTGCTGTGGACGGGCAGGTGCCCGTCCGAGGACGTGGGGCAGTCTGGCAGGTGGCCGTCCGCGGCGATATCCGTCAGACGCCGGGGCGTGCCATGGAGTTCCTGGGACCGGTCAGGACGACCCCTTCGGGTCGTCCGACGGGTCGTGAGGAGGTTTGCCACCGGCCGCGAGTTCGAACTCGGCTCGCGGGTGTTCGAGTGAACCGAGCGAGACGATCTCCCGTTTGAAGAGCCCGGAGAGGGTCCATTCCGCCAGGACACGGGCCTTTCGGTTGAAGGTGGGCACCCTGCTGAGGTGGTACGCGCGGTGCATGAACCAGGCAGGGTAGCCCTTCAGCCTGCGCCCGTAGACCTGGGCGACGCCCTTGTGCAGGCCGAGGGAGGCGACGGATCCGACGTACCGGTGCGCGTACGTCTCCAGGGGTTCGCCGCGCAGCGCGTGGACGATGTTGTCGCCGAGGACCCCGGCCTGGCGTACCGCGTGCTGGGCGTTGGGCGCGGTGTCGGTGCCGGCCTCGGCGGCGGTGACGTCGGGGACGGCGGCGGCGTCCCCGGCCGCCCAGGCGTGCTCCACGCCGTCGACGGTGAGTTCGGCGGTGCACCGCAGCCGGCCGTGGGGGGTGAGCGGCAGGTCGGTGGCGGCGAGCAGCGGGTGCGGTTTGACGCCGGCGGTCCACACGACCGTGCGGGTGGGGAAGCGCTGGCCGTCGCTGAGGACGGCGACGCGGTCGGCGCAGGAGTCGAGGCGGGTCTCCAGCAGGACCTGGATGTTGCGGCGGCGGAGCTGGGTCACGGTGTAGCGGCCCATCGCCTCGCCGACCTCGGGGAGGATGCGGCCGGAGGCCTCCACGAGGACCCATTTCATGTCCTCGGGGCGGAGGTTGTGGTAGTAGCGCGCGGTGTAGCGGGCCATGTCCTCCAGTTCGCCGAGCGCCTCGACGCCCGCGTAGCCGCCGCCGACGAACACGAAGGTGAGGGCGGCGTCGCGGACGGCGGGGTCGCGGGTGGAGGAGGCGATGTCCATCTGCTCGATGACGTGGTTGCGCAGTCCGATGGCCTCTTCGACGGTCTTGAAGCCGATGCCGTACTCCGCGAGGCCGGGGATGGGCAGGGTGCGGGAGACGGAACCGGGGGCGAGGACCAGTTCGTCGTAGCCGATCAGTTCGGCGGCCCTGCCCTCCTCGGCGGTGGCGAGGGTGGTGACGGCGGCGGTGCGCACGGCGTGGTCGATGGAGGTGACCTCGCCGACGACCACGTGGCACCTGTCCAGGACGCGGCGCAGCGGTACGACGACATGGCGGGGCGAGATCGAACCCGCGGCCGCCTCGGGAAGGAACGGCTGGTACGTCATGTAGGGGTCGGGAGTGACGACGGTGATGTCGACCTCGCCCCGCCTGAGCTCCTGCTTCAACCTCCGCTGCAGACGCAGGGCCGTGTACATCCCGACGTAGCCGCCGCCGACAACCAGAATGCGCGCACGTTCCTTCACCGTCCCATGACGCACCCGGCGCTGTTGTTTGTCCACAGCCCCGGCAATTTGTGTGACCGGCGAGCTGGTGTGCGCAGGCCCGGGCGCGCCGTCCGGATGGGGAGGAACCGGGCAGGTCAGCACAGACGTACGGACGGGAGTGGGGGGATGGAATCCGGACATAAATGCCCCGTACTCCGATCGGGGGGCGCACTGTGCGGAACCTGCCCCTTCTGAATTGACTTCCTCTCAACTATGTTCGTGTGTCGACGGGGTGTAGGGAATGTGGTCGAACGGGTTCGCAAGGGTCGGTCCCGCTCGGGACCGACGCCGGTTCCACGCACTCCGGATTCAGTGGCGGGGAGAGTCTCCGGGGGGAGACGTCATTAACCGGGGGAAACACATGCATGTTCAGGACACTCATTGGTCGTCGGCAACCGCTCTCGCTACGGGCGGCCCGGCGGTGACCGCCGAGGCGGGCAACGGGCGCGCGGACGTGTCGCGTACGACGCCGCTGCGGGTGGACGCACAGCGCAATCTGGAGCACGTGCTGCGTGCGGCGCGTGAGGTCTTCGGCGAGCTGGGCTACGGCGCGCCGATGGAGGACGTGGCGCGGCGGGCGCGCGTCGGTGTCGGCACCGTGTACCGGCGCTTTCCCAGCAAGGACGTGCTGGTCCGGCGGATAGCCGAGGAGGAGACCGCGCGGCTGACCGAGCAGGCGCGGGCCGCGCTCGGGCAGGAGGACGAGCCGTGGTCGGCGCTGTCCCGCTTCCTGCGGACGTCCGTGGCGTCGGGGGCGGGCCGGTTGCTGCCGCCGCAGGTGCTGCGGGTCGGGGTCGCGGAGGAGGGCCAGGCCGGGCCCGCCGAGGAGGCCCGGGTGCCGCAGCAGCGGTCGCAGCCGGTCGTGTCGGGCCCGGGTGAGCTGCGGCTGGTGTCGGAGCCGGTCGCGGACCACGGCGGGGCCGACGCGCTGCTGGAGGTCGTCGGGCAGCTGGTGGACCGGGCCAGGGAGGCGGGCGAGCTGCGCGCGGACGTGTCCGTGGCGGACGTGCTGCTCGTGATCGCCACGTCGGCGCCCGCGCTGCCGGACCCGGCGCAGCAGGCCGCCGCGTCGGCACGGCTGCTGGACATCCTGCTGGAGGGACTCCGGTCCCGGCCGGCGTAGGCACCGGGGCCGCCGACGGGTTCGACCGTCCGTCGCCCGCGGTTCCCCCTTCGCCGTCCCACCGTCCCGCGTCCCTCCGTTCCGCCCACGGCGGCCGGGGGGCGCGGGCGTGGTGCCCGTTCGGGTGATGCGCGTGCGCGCGGGGGCAAGTCCGCCCGGACGAGTGGATGGTCGTGCGGGCGGGGCCCGGGCGCGGGGCGTTGTGGCACCCTGAGCCGGTGACGGGTTGGGCTGGTCCGGCGTCGGGGGCTGCGCACGATGGGCGTTGACGGGTGGGACGGGTCGCGCGGTGACGGTGACCCGGCGGAGGCCGGTGGGCTGACCTCGCCCCAGGTGCCCAGTCAGGGCGGCCGGGGCGGGACCCGGGCCGGGGCGCACGCCGACGGAAGCGTGCCCGCCCAGCGCGGACACGAGGCGTCGGCGGCGCGGCGGACGCCGCCCGCGGACGGCGCGTTGATCGAGCGCATGCGGGCGGGCGACGACTCGGCCTACGAGGAGCTGTACCGGCGGCACGCCGACGCGGTGCGCCGGTACGCCCGTACCTGCTGCCGTGACGCGCACACCGCGGACGACCTCACCGCAGAGGTCTTCGCCCGCATGCTGCAGGCGGTGCGCGGCGGCTCGGGGCCCGAACACGCCGTGCGCGCCTACCTGCTGACCTCCGTGCGGCGGGTGGCCGCGCACTGGGGCAGGTCCGCCCGGCGCGAGCAGCTCGTGGACGACTTCGCCGTGTTCGCCCAGCAGGCCGCCCACACCTCGGAGGCGTCCGACGACACCACCGTGGAGCTGGGCGCCGACGTGCGCGCCCTGCACCAGGCCGAGCAGTCCATGGCCATGCAGGCGTTCCGGTCACTGCCCGAGCGCTGGCAGGCCGTGCTGTGGCACACCGAGGTGGAGGACGAGTCGCCCAGCGAGGTGGCCGTCCTGTTCGGTCTCGACGCCAACGGCACCCGGGTGCTGGCGAGCCGCGCCCGCGAGGGGCTTAAGCAGGCCTATCTGCAGGCCCACGTCAGCGCCTCCCTCGTCGGCGACGAGGAGTGCGCCCGCTACGCCGACCAGCTCGGCGGCTACGCCCGCCGCAAACTGCGCGTCCGGGCCGAGCGGGGGCTGCGCAAGCACCTTGAGGAGTGCGCCAGGTGCCGGCTGGCGGCCGCGCAGATCGAGGAGGTCGCGAGCGGTATCCCGGGTGTCGTCCCGGTCGCGGTCATCGGCTGGTTCGGGGCCGCCGGGTACGCGAAGGCGCTCGGGATCGTCGCCGGTGGCGCCGGGGTGGGCGCGGCGGGTGCCGCGGCCGCTGCGGGCGGGTCGTCCGGGGGCGCGGGCGGCGGAGGCGGAGCGGCGGCCGCGGAGGGGCTCGGCGCGCCGGTGAAGGCGGGGATCGCGGCCGGAGTGGTCGCGGTGGCCGCCGCCGCGGTGGCCCTGGCCCTGGTGAACGACGGCCACCCGGCCAAGGAGGTGGCCGAGCCCGCGCCCGCCACGCCTTCCGCGTCCTCCGCTCCTTCCGCTCCTTCCGCTCCTTCCGCGCCGGGAGTCCACCGGCCGCCGACGTCGGCCCGCACGCCCGCGGCGCGGAAGCCCGCACCCGGACCGGCGGTACCGGTGTCGCGCCCGGCCCCGGCGGCGAAGCCCACCCCCACCTCCCAGGCCAGGCCCGGGCCGCACCGGACGCCGGCCCCGACCCCCGCGCCCACCGGCGCCCCCTCGCCCGCGCCCGAGCCGCGGCCCACGCCGACCCCGACGCCCACTCCCCCGCCGGCTCCCGTCGTCTTCGCGTGGAACGGACTGAGGTACGACGTCGGCGGGGACGGTACGAGGCCCGAGATGCGGCTGGGCGAGAGCAGCTGGGTGTGGCGGCGGTACGGGATGTCGGTCGCCGGCACGCGGTACGCGGGCGGTGTCACCGTGCACGGCCGGTCCTCCGTCACCGTCGACCTCAACCGCTCCTGCACGGCCTACGACGCCCTGGTGGGGGTGGACGACCTGGCCCTCGGGCTCGGCCGGGTCACCTTCTCCGTCTACGCCGACGGGGTGCGGCTGTGGCGGTCCGGGCCGGTCGAGGGGCACGACGAGGCCGTGCCCGTCCATGTCGACCTGGCCGGGCGCCGCACGGTACGGCTCGTCGTGGAGCCGCACCGCGACGTCTTCGCCCAGGCCGCGCTCGCGGACTGGGCCGCGGCCAGGTTCACCTGCCGCTAGCGCCTCGGCGCCCCGGTGACGCCCCCGTCGCCGTCGCCGTCAGTTCGCGTACGACGTCCCGCGCGGTGAGGGCCGCGCCCCGCGCCCGCTCGGCCGCGTAGCGGTCCGGGGACAGCGCGGCGCGGGCTCCGGTGTCCACCTGGGCAGCCCGGGTGCGCTCCGGTTCGGGGCGGGGGAGGCCGCTCCGCCAGTGGTCGGCGGCCGCGAACAGCCGGACGGCACCCGGCAGGTCGCCCAGGCGGGCCAGCAGGTCGGCCCCGACGTCCACCAGACCGGCCGTGATCGACTCGGCGCAGTGCCGCTCCACCGCCTCGCGCAGGGCCTCCGCCACGACCGGCAGGGCGGCCGCGGGTCCTGACTCGCCGGCCGTGATCAGGGCCTCGACCGAGCGCAGGGCGGCGACGTACTGCGGAGGCGGCGTGCCGGCCGCCGCGGCCGCGCAGGCCGTCCCGTACAGCTCGCGCGCGCGGGCCAGGTCGCCGTCCTGCTCGGCGATCCGGGCCCGCATGAGCACGACGAACGCCTCCGACTCGGCCACCCCGTACCGTTCGGCCGCCGTGCCTGCCTGGTCGAGGGAGGCGAGGGCGGCGGCCCGGTCGCCCGAGCGCAGGGCGATGTCGGCGAGCCGTGCCAGCAGGAACGGCGACTCGGCGTAGGCGCCCACCTCGTAGGCGAGGCGCAGCGCCTCCTCGTACTCGCCGCGCGCCTCGTCGAACCTGCCCCGCGCCATGGCCGCCTCACCGGCCGCGCTGCACACCTGCGCCCGCATCCAGCGGTCCCCGACGCGACGGCCGAGCGTCCGCAGCTCCGCCAGGTCCTCGTCCACGCCCCGCAGGTTGCCGGGCGAGTCGACGACCAGGTGCGCGCGGTACATGAGGGCGACACCGAGCTCCCAGTCACCGCCGTAGCGGCGGCAGTTCTCGACCGTGGCGGTCAGGTCGGGGCCCAGGTCGGCCGGGTCGCCCAGGTAGTAGGCGGTCAGCGGCCAGACGACGCCGGGCAGGCGGGCCGCCCGGGGACCGCCGTCCTCGAAGGCGGCCCGTACGCGCGCGAGGTACCGCTCGGCCCGTTCGTCGGCCGCGAGGTTCCCGGCGCTCGACTCCGAGGTCAGGAACAGGTCGAGCAGCCGCAGGTCCATGCGCAGCTCGTACAGCGGGTGCCCCGCCTGGCCGTCGGGTGCGGCGAGGAAGGCGCCGACCGGGTCCGCCGACTCCGCCAGCGGGCCCAGCGCGGCCGGGTCGGCGTCCGCGGGCAGGGCGTCCCGGGCGACGCCGAGGCGCAGCACCTGCCGCACCCGGTCCACCGCCTCCTGGCGGTAGTTGCGCAGCCACCAGAACCAGCCCATCGCCCGCACGATCGCGCCCGCCTCCGCCTCGTCGCCGGCGCGCACCGCGCGGTCCAGGGCCGCGCGGATGTTGTCGAGTTCGCCCTCCAGAAGCCGGATGCAGGGCAGTTGGTCCGCCGACCGCAGCCGCGGCTCGGCCTCCTCGGTGAGGGCGCGGACCCAGGCGCGGTGGCGTCGTTCGGCCGCCGCGCGCAGTTCGGGGACCTCGGCCGCGCGTTCGGTGGCGTACTCGTGGATGGTCTCCAGCATGCGGTAGCGCATGCCGGACGGTCGACCGGCGCCGTCCGGGCCGTCCTGGGCGTCCGCCGTGTCCGGGGCGGCCACGACGAGGGACTTGTCCACCAGGGCGCCGATCAGGTCCGCCGCCGGACCCGTGCACACGGCCTCGGCGGCCGCGAGGTCCCAGCCGCCGGCGAACACCGACACCTCGCGCAGCACCGTGCGCTCCCGCTCGTCCAGCAGGTCCCAGGACCAGTCGACCACCGCGCGCAGGGTCTGCTGGCGGGGCAGGACCGTGCGGCTCCCGGAGGTGAGCAGGCGGAAGCGGTCGTCGAGCCGGTCGGCGATCTGCCCGGGGGTCAGCAGCCTCAGCCGGGCCGCGGCCAGTTCGATGGCGAGCGGCAGCCCGTCCAGGCGGCGGCAGATCTCCGCCACGGCCCCGGTGTCGCCCACCGCGCCGGCGTCGGGGCGGACGGCCCGCGCGCGCTCCGTGAAGAGCCGGCGCGCCTGCTCCGGGACGAGGGGGTCGACCGGGCGCACCGACTCGCCGGGGACGCCCAGGGGTTCCCGGCTGGTGGCGAGGATCGTGAGCCCCGGGCACTGGGTGAGGAGGGTCTCGGCGAGGGTGGCGGCCGCGCCGATGACGTGTTCGCAGTTGTCGAGGATCAGGAGCTGTTCGCGCGGGGCGCAGTGTTCGACGAGCAGGGTGGTGGGGTCGGTCTGCGGCATCGCCAGGTCGTTGGCCAGCAGCACGGTCTCGCGCAGACCGAGCGCGCTGACCACCGCGCCGGGCACCGCCTCCGGCCGGTCGAGCGGGGCCAGCTCGACCAGCCATGCCTGGGGCAGCCCCGTGGCGGCCTCCTCGGCGAGGCGGGTCTTGCCCGAGCCGCCCGGTCCGGTGAGGGTGACGAGACGGGCCCTGTGCAGCTCGGAATGGATGGCGGCGAGTTCGGGTTCCCGGCCGACGAAGGAGGTCAGCCGGCGGCGGAGGTTGCCGGTGCGCTCGGGTGGCCGGGTGGGGGGCGGCGCGGGCGCGGGCGGCTGATCGCTCAGCAGCGAGGCGTGCAGGGCCTGGAGTTCCGGGCCCGGGTCGGTGCCGAGGGCGTCGGCGAGGGTGCGGCGGGCGGACTCGTACGCGGCGAGGGCGTCGGCCGGGCGGCCCGTGGCGCGCAGGGCGCGGACGAGGAGGGCCCGCAGGGACTCGTCGTAGGGGTGCGCGGTGGTGAGTTCCGTCAGTTCCGGTACGACGTCCTGGGCGCGGCCGAGGTCGAGGGCGGCGGCGGCGCGGGCGCGGGTCGCCTCCAGGTGCAGCGCCTCGGGGCGGGCGGCTGCGGTGCGGTCCGGGAGGTCGGCCAGGGCGGGGCCGTGCCAGAGGGCCAGGGCCTCGGTGAGGGTGCGGTGGGCGCCGGCGGGGTCGCGGGCGGCGAGCGCCCCGGTGCCCGCGCGGGTGAGGCGGGCGAAGACGTGCAGGTCCACGTCGTCCTCGGTCGCCTCCAGGCGGTAGCCGCCCGCGGCGGAGGAGACGGTGTCCCGGCCGAGGGTGCGGCGCAGGCGGCCCACGAGGGCCTGGAGGGCGGCGGGCGCGTCCTGGGGCGGCGCGTCCGCCCAGACCTCCTCGATCAGCGTTTCGGCACCGGCGGTACGGCCGGGCCGCAGAGCGAGGGCGGTGAGAAGCGCCCGCAGCCGCCGGCCGCCGAGGGGCAGGGGCACGCCCTGGTCGTCCATGACGCGGGCCGTGCCCAGGATTCTGTACCGCACCGGGTCATTGTCGCGGGGGGCCCGGGGCGGGGCCACGGTGTTTCGGTTCGGGGGTGTCCGGGGGCGCGGGCCGGGGCCGGGGCGACTTTGGTGGGCGGGGCGACCGCCACGCGGGGCCGGACGCCCGGTCGGCCGGGCCGACGGAGCTTGTGCCCACGTGCAGGCTGCGGGCGACTGCCACGACCGCGCGGCCCGGCGAACGGCCGGCGGACCCGGGTACCCGGGTCGGCGTGGCTGCCGTGGCCGGGCCGCTCGGTGGAAGGACGGCGGGGCCGGGTGACCGGGGGCAAGCCCCGGGCGGCTGCAGCGACCTCACGGCCTGGACGGCGGGGCGCCGACGGGCGGGCGCCGGAGGGGGGCGGCCGCCGCGACCGCGCGGCTGGGCCGGGCGCCGCACGGCGCGGGGCGTCAGGCGCCTGAGGCCAGGGCGTCGCGTCTCGGCTGGATTCCGGAGGGGACGGCTCGGGCGCGGGCGGGGGTGCCGGTCCAGCAGGTGCCCCGGCGGGAGAGCAGGCGGCGGAGCCAGAGTTCGAGGGAGACCAGGTCGGCCAGGCCGTCCAGGGGCAGGGGTTCGCCGGAGGCGGCGGCGCGCAGGGCCTTGCGGACCACGCGGGCCTCGACCAGGCCGGCCTCGGCCAGGAACGGGGTGGAGAAGAGGTCCACCAGGGAATCGGCGGCCAGCCGCAGCCCCGCGCGCGTGGCCGCGGCCGAGGAGGCGTGGGAGGGGGTGCCCCAGCCCGGTGGGAGGTCGGTGACGCCGGCGCCCTCCAGGACCGTGCGCAGCACGGCGGAGCGGGCCCCGGGCTGGACGCGCAGCGCCTCGGGGAGTTCGCGGCAGGCACGGACGACCTGGTTGTCCAGGAAGGGTGCGTGCAGCCGCTGGGAGCGGATCTCGGCGGCCTGCTCCAGGACGCGCAGGTCGGCGGCGTAGCGGGCGAGCACCGCGCGCGCGTGGTACTCGCCGGGGCGCTGGCTCGCGCCCAGGGTGGAGCGGTCCGCCCCGGAACCGAGCAGAACCGATACTTCAGCCAGTGCCTCTCCGGTCAGCCAGCGTGCCGCCGGCCCGGGTCTCGCCCAGGCGAGCGCGGCGAGGGACGCGCCGACCGCACCCCTGGGCTCGTCGAAGCGGCGCCGGATCAGCCGCTCGGCGAGGAGCTCGAGGCCGGTCCGGTACGGGGTGCGGGCCAGCCGCCGTGCGGCGCCGTACACGCGCGCCGGGACCATCACCGAGCCGTCGGCGCGGGCGAGCGCCGCGACCGGCCGGACCAGGTGGCGCCGCTTGCGGTCCATCAGGAGGTCGGCGAGGCGGGCCGGGTGGGCGTCCAGGACCTGGCGGGCGCCGTGGCCGGTGAAGTGGTCGGCGCTGCCCGCGGCGAACCGGGCGCGATGGCGGGCCGCGGTGACCAGCGAGGGGCCGGGCTCGTCGGTGAGGGGGCCGTCGAGGTCGGCGTACGGCAGGGTCTCCTCGCCGCCGGTGACCACCACGTGGTGCAGGCGCGGGTTGGCCGCGAGGGTCCCGGCGCGCTCCAGTTCGGCCTCCCGGCCGCCCACGGCCAGGTCGTTGAAGGTGACCGCGAGCAGCCGTTCGCCCGCGCCCGTGCCGTGGCCGAGCAGCGTGCCCGGCCGGCCGGGCAGTCCCGCCGCCAGCAGGGCCAGCGTGCCGGAGGCCGGGCCGCCGGAGAGGTCGGCGCCGATCCCGGGCATCGGCATGCCGCGCGCGGCGCGCCGCTCCGCGGGGCCCATCCCCGGCACCGGTCCGGGGTCGAGGTCGGGCACGTGCCGCGGTGCGGACATCCGCGCGCGTACGGCCTCGACGAGCGCGTCCCGTACGGCGTCCACCGCGCGGTCGGGGTCGGCGGGGGGCGCGGCCACGGCGAGGGAGGCCACCGGCTCGTACCCGGTGATCTCGCGCGCTCCCGCGCGCAGCACGAGCGCGTGTCCGGGCGGGATGCGCCGCACCCCTTCGTACGGGGTGGTGTCGCGCAGCGCGGCCGGTACGTCGGGGGCGGCGAGCAGGGCGGCCAGGTGGCCGAAGTCGAGGTTGGCCTCGATGAGGTCGGCGAGCGGCAGGGCGGCCGTGGCGTAGGCCGTGCCGCCGGCCCAGGGGGTGTGGAACACCGGCCGGGCGCCCGCGAGGTCGCCGCAGACGGTGATCCGGCGGCCGACCTGGACGACGGCCGTGTAGCTGCCGGCCCAGGCGGTCAGGTGACGCAGGGCGCCTCCGCGCGCCGTGAACAGCGCGCGCCGCAGTTCCTCGTCGCCGGCCGCGCAGGTGCCGAGAACGGCGATCCGGTTCTGGGCGTCGGCGCGCACCACCCGTACCTCGTCCGGCCGCCAGTCGCCCACGGCCCACAGGGGGTCGGGGTCGCCCCACAGGAGGTGGGAGCCGACCGGGTGCAGGGTCTCGCCGTCGTATCCGGTGGCGCCGGCGGTACCGGTTCCGGAAGCGCCCGCGGCGGTGCTGCTCCACCCCACCAACCACCGCATCGACGCCTCCACAGGCTGTGGACCACCCAGTGCACCGCATGAACCGGGTCCCCATGCTGCCATGAAGAACGCGCCGCGGAGGGGCGGTGACGCCGCCTTCGATCGAGGGAAAATCCCGCACGGGCCGGTACGGCGGGCGGGAGGCCGTCCGCTCGGCCGAGGCGCGGGGGCCGGCGGAAGGGCCGTGCCGCGCAAGGCGGGTGGCGGTGAGGGGCGAGATCGGCGCGGATAGGGTGCGATGCGAATGCGCCCCCGAAACGCGCCCCGAAAACGCCCTTCGCGCCCTCAAGTGCCGTGGTGGGAACGGAAATCAGCACCGGGAGCCGGGGGCGATTTTCAGCCAATTCGACTGCGGCCCACGAGATTTGAGCACGCTCCGTACAGGCCTGGGCAGCGCACACCGCCCCCTGTACGCGCACAGTCCGGGAGGCGGGCATCGCCTCCCGGACCGGTCCGCCACCCGCGGGGATGAAGGTGGCGGTGTCCCCCAGCCCACTGGATCCAGTACAGCGGGCCGACCCACGCAACAGCCATGGAACCGCTCCCCAGGTGGCCGGAGTAAGGCGCACGGACGGGCGCACGGCCACACGGGCGGGGGCACGTCGCGGCGGTCCGTGCACGGTGCGTACAGGGCCGTACTCCCGTACGGACCACAATCCCGCCAACCGGAAGAATGCCCCTTAACGCTTGGGATGCGGCGAACTACGCTGGGTTTACGAATGCCGCACGGTTATGCCAGCGCGGCAGCCGTCTGTGTCGAGGGGTGGCGCATGTCCAGGGAGCAACGCGGGCCGAACGAAAAACTCGGCACCGTTCTCGCCCTCGCGGGAATCAGCAACGCAGGACTCGCGCGACGCGTCAACGACCTTGGCGCCCAACGCGGGTTGACTCTTCGCTACGACAAGACGTCGGTGGCGCGCTGGGTCTCGAAGGGGATGGTGCCGCAGGGAGCGGCACCGCACCTCATCGCGGCCGCCATCGGCCAGAAGCTCGGCCGCCCGGTGCCGCTCCACGAGATCGGCCTTGCGGACGCGGACCCCGCACCCGAGGTGGGCCTCGCCTTCCCCCGGGACGTCGGCCAGGCGGTGCGGTCGGCGACGGAGCTGTACCGGCTCGACCTGGCCGGGCGCCGGGCCGGCACGGGCGGCATCTGGCAGTCGCTCGCCGGGTCCTTCGCGGTGAGTGCGTACGCGACGCCCGCGTCACGGTGGCTGATAACCCCCGCCGACAGTTCGGTCGCGCGGGAGGCGAACGCCGCCGAGGGCTCCGGCGCACCGATCAAAGTCGGCCACAGCGACGTGCAGAAGCTGCGGGAGGCCGCCGAGGACGCCAGGCGCTGGGACTCCAAGTACGGGGGCGGCGACTGGCGTTCGTCGATGGTGCCCGAGTGCCTGCGGGTGGAGGCGGCGCCGCTGCTGCTCGGCTCCTACTCCGACGAGGTCGGCCGCGCCCTGTTCGGGGCCAGCGCCGAACTGACCCGCCTGGCCGGCTGGATGGCCTTCGACACCGGCCAGCAGGAGGCCGCGCAGCGGTACTACATCCAGGCGCTGCGGCTGGCGCGCGCGGCCGCGGACGTCCCGCTCGGCGGCTACGTGCTGGCCTCCATGTCGCTCCAGGCGACGTACCGGGGCTTCGGCGACGAGGGCGTCGACCTCGCGCAGGCCGCGCTGGAGCGCAACCGCGGGCTGGCGACCGCCCGCACCATGAGCTTCTTCCGGCTGGTCGAGGCGCGGGCCCACGCACGCGCTTCGGACGCGCAGGCGGCGGGGGCGGCGCTGAAGGCCGCGGAGAGCTGGCTCGAACGGTCCAGGGAAGGTGACAACGACCCCACGTGGCTTGGCTTCTATGGTTATGACCGTTTTGCCGCTGATGCCGCCGAGTGCTACCGCGATCTGAAGGCGCCGCGCCAGGTGCGGCGGTTCACCGAGCAGGCGCTGTCGAAGCCCACGGAGGAGTTCGTGCGCTCGCACGGGCTGCGGCTGGTGGTCTCCGCGGTCGCCGAGCTGGAGTCCGGGAACCTGGACGCCGCGTGCGAGCAGGGGGTACGGGCCGTGGAGGTGGCCGGGCGGATCTCGTCGGCCCGGACGACCGAGTACGTGAAGGACCTGCTGCACCGGCTGGAGCCGTACGGGGACGAGCCGCGGGTGGCCGAGCTGCGGGAGCGGGCCAGGCCGCTGCTCATGGCTCTGGCGTAGGCGCGCCGCCCTCACCGCGTTTGAAGGCGCTGTCAGTGGCGCAGTGCACTATCGAGGTGGGAGGTGGTGCAGGTGCGGGACGGTGCGTACGACTGTGACGTGCTGGTGGTCGGGGGCGGGATCGTCGGGCTGTCGACGGCGTATGCGATCACGCGGGCGGCGCCGGGTACGCGGGTGACCGTGCTGGAGAAGGAACCGGGACCGGCCCGGCACCAGACCGGGCGCAACAGCGGGGTCATCCACAGCGGGATCTACTACCGCCCCGGCTCGCTCAAGGCGCGGTACGCGGTGCGGGGCGCCGCCGAGATGGTGAAGTTCTGCGCCGAGTACGGCATCGCGCACGCCGTCACGGGCAAGCTGATCGTCGCCACCGAGCGGGACGAGCTGCCGCGGCTGCACGCGTTGGTGCAGCGCGGCCGGGAGAACGGCATACCGGTGCGCGAGCTGGGCGCCGCGCAGATCGGCGAGTACGAGCCGGAGGTGCGGGGGCTCGCCGCGATCCACGTCGGCACGACCGGCGTGTGCGACTTCGTGGGCGTGGCCCGGCAGCTCGCCCGCGCCTCGGGGGCGGAGATCCGCTACGGGGCGCGGATCGTGCGGGTGGACCGCCGGCCGGAGCGGGGCGTGGCCGTGCTGACCGCGGCCGGGGAGGTCGTGCGCGGCCGGGTGCTGGTGAACTGCGCCGGGCTGTACTGCGACGAGGTGGCGCGGCTGGCCGGGGACGAGCCCGGGGTGCGGATCGTGCCCTTCCGCGGTGAGTACTACGAGCTGGCGCGGCCGGAGCTGGTGCGCGGTCTCGTGTACCCGGTGCCGGACCCGGCGTTCCCCTTCCTCGGAGTGCATCTGACCCGCGGGATCGACGGGGGCGTGCACATCGGGCCCAACGCGGTGCCGGCGCTGGCCCGGGAGGGGTACGGCTGGGGGGTCGTCCGGCCCCGGGAGCTGGCCGGGACGGTGGCGTGGCCGGGGTCCTGGGTGATCGCCCGGCGGCACTGGCGGTACGGCGCCGGTGAGCTGCGCCGCTCAATGTCCAAGGGGGCGTTCCTTCAGGCGGTGCGCCGGCTGCTGCCCGCGGTGGAGGAGACGGACCTGGTCCGGGCCCCGGCCGGGGTGCGGGCGCAGGCGGTGCTGCGGGACGGGACGCTGGTGGACGACTTCCTGATCCGCGAGGGCGCCCGGACCGTGCACGTACTGAACGCGCCGTCCCCCGCGGCCACCGCCTCCCTGCCGATCGGCCGGGAGGTGGGGCGCAGGGCACTGTCCATGCTGGCGGCGACGTGAGGCCACGCGGCCGGGGGCGGGCGGAGCGCCGTCGGGAGGGGCTGGTGGAGCGCCGTCGGGAGGGGACGGGTGGCGCCGTAAAATCGTGGCACTGTGTCTGACTCGCTGAACGCCTCCGAAGCCCCCCGGTCCGGTCCCGCCGAGCCGGTGTCCCCGCATCTTTCCGGTGTGTCCGTGCGGCACAGCCGGGCCAAGGGGGAGCCGCGCTTCCCGGACGGTCCGAGGGCCGATCCCGCCGGGTCGCACTTCGAGCGGCGGATCCGGAGCTTCCAGCCGCGGCGCAGCCGGGTGACGGCGGGGCAGGCGGACGCGCTGCAGCGCCTGTGGCCCAAGTGGGGTCTGGACATCGACGGGCAGCGGGT
This sequence comes from Streptomyces sp. WI03-4A, assembly GCF_033792105.1. NCBI lineage: Bacteria > Bacillati > Actinomycetota > Actinomycetes > Kitasatosporales > Streptomycetaceae > Streptomyces > Streptomyces sp. WI03-4A. The sequence goes on along the minus strand of NZ_JARAUO010000035.1, from coordinate 83,350 downwards.
GATCGATCCGGCCGAGCTGTTCGGGAACGACGCCCCGGTGGTGCTGGAGATCGGCTTCGGGATGGGCGAGGCGACCGCGCAGATGGCGGCCGGCGACCCCGGCACCAACATCCTCGCCGTGGACGTGCACACCCCGGGCCAGGGGAACCTGCTCAACCTGGCCGAGCAGAACGCCCTGTCCAACGTCCGGGTGGCCAACGGGGACGCGATCATCCTGCTGCGGGAGATGCTCCGGCCCGACTCGCTCGACGGACTGCGGGTCTACTTCCCGGACCCCTGGCCCAAGAAGCGGCACCACAAGCGGCGGCTGATCCAGCCCGAGTTCCTGACGCTGGCCGCGACCCGGCTGAAGCCCGGCGCGGTCGTGCACTGCGCGACCGACTGGGAGCCCTACGCCGAGCAGATGCTGGAGGTGCTCAGCGCGCACCCCGACTTCGCGAACACCCAGGCGGACGGCGGTTTCGCCCCGCGTCCCGGGTTCCGGCCGCTGACCCGTTTCGAGGGCCAGGGACTGGACAAGGGACATGTGGTGAACGACCTGCTCTTCCGCCGCGTACCGTCCCGGAACCCGTAACCGTCCCGGAACCCGTGACCGCCCCGGTAACCGCCCGGCCCGGCGCCGGCGCCCGCCCCGTCCGTCAGGTCCCCCCGTTAGGGTCGATGCCGTGGCCATCAGTCCTCCGTACCCGACCTTCCCGCCCGGCCCCGGAAGCGGCGCACACCCGCACTGGTGGCAGCGCCGGTGGGTGCGGTACGGGGCGCTGATCACGCTGCTGACGCTGTCCGGCCTCGTCATCCTCGCGATGGTGCGCCGGCAGACCGGCACCGAGGGCTTCCTGGTGGGACTGGGGCTCGCGGTCCTGCCCGTGCCCTGGCTCATAGCCGCCTTCCGCTGGCTGGACCGGGTGGAACCGGGCCCCTGGCGGAACCTGCTCTTCGCGTTCGCCTGGGGCGCCTGCGCGGCCGCGCTGATAGCCATCGTCGCCAACACCTTCGCGACCAAGTGGATCGCCACGGCGACCGCCGACCCGGCCGGCGCCGACACCCTGGGCGCGACCGTGATCGCGCCGATCGTGGAGGAGTCCGCCAAGGCCGCGGCCGTGCTCCTGGTCTTCCTCTTCCGCAGACGGGACTTCACCGGGATCGTCGACGGCGTGGTGATAGCCGGGATCACCGCCACCGGGTTCGCCTTCACCGAGAACATCCTCTATCTCGGCACGGCCTTCGGGACCGACCAGCTCACCGGCGACCGCGGCATCGCCTCCGTCACCGCCGCCACCTTCTTCGTGCGCGTCGTGATGTCCCCCTTCGCGCACCCCCTGTTCACCGTGCTGACCGGCATCGGCTTCGGCGTCGCCGCGCTCTCGGCCGAGCGGCAGCACGCGCGGCGCGCCCTGGTGCCGCTCGGCGGACTGCTGCTCGCGATGAGCATGCACGCCTTCTGGAACGGCTCCTCGACCTTCGGCCAGTTCGGGTTCTTCGCGGTCTACGGCGCCTTCATGGTGCCCGCCTTCGGCCTGCTGACCTGGCTGGCGGTCTGGACGCGGCAGCGCGAGCTGCGGACCGTGCGCGAGGAGCTGCCGGTCTACGTGTACGCCGGGTGGCTGGGGCCGGCCGAACCGTTCGCCCTCGGGTCGATGCGCGCGCGGCGCACGGCGCGGGACCACGCCCGGCAGCACTTCGGGGGGCGGCCCGCGGCCCGGGCGGTGGCCGAGTACGAGGCGTACGCCACCTCGCTGGCGTTCCTGCGGCACCGCGGGCGGCAGGGGCGGGCCGGGGCCGACTTCGTGGACCGGGAGCGGGAGCTGCTGGCCGAGCTGTGGCGGCGCAGGGGGGTGGCCCGGCCGGCGCTGGAGTACGCGGCCAGGGCGTCCGTGCGGGTGCCCGCGGCCACGGCGTACTGGGCGCCTCACGGGTACCCGGGGCACGGGCACCCGGCGGCGCCGTACCCCGTGCACAACCCGTACCGGACCTAGGGCCTGTGTGCGGCCGCCGGGCCGGGCCGGTGGTGACCGGGACCCGGCGCGGCGGGGCTCAGGCGGAGGCCAGGGTCAGCCGGTCCGACTCCTCCTGCGTCAGCTCCAGCTCCGCCACTCCCAGCAGCGCCGGAAGCTGTTCCACGGTGCGGGCCGAGGCGATCGGGGCGGTCACCGACGGCCGGCCGGCCAGCCAGGCGAGGGCGACCGTGGCCACCGGAGCGTCGTGGGCGGCGGCGATCTCGTCGAGGGCCGTGAGGACCTTCTGGCCGCGCTCGGACTGCAGGTGCTTGGCGGCGGAGCCGGCGCGGGCGCTGTCGACCTGCGTGCCGGGACGGTACTTGCCGGTCAGGAAGCCCGAGGCGAGGGCGAAGTACGGGACCGCGGCGAGGCCCTCAGCCGCGGCGAGGTCCTGCAGCGGGCCCTCGTAGGTGTCGCGGGAGACCAGGTTGTAGTGCGGCTGGAGGGCCACGTACCGGGCCAGGCCCTCGCGGTCGGAGAAGTCCAGCGAGGCCCGCAGGCGTTCGGGGCTGATGTTGGAGGCCGCGATGTGCCGGACCTTGCCCGCCCGCACCAGCTCGTCCAGCGCGCCGATGATCTCCTCCACCGGCACTTCGGGCTTGTCGAAGTGGGTGTAGTAGAGGTCGATGTGGTCGGTGTCCAGGCGGCGCAGGGAGGCGTCGGCGGCGGCCTTGATGTTGGCGGCGGTCAGGCCCTGGTACTCCGGGTGCTGGCTGACCTTGGTCGCGACGACGACCTCGGAGCGGTTGCCACGCGCCTTGAGCCACTTGCCGATGATCGTCTCGGACTCGCCGCCCTTGTTGCCCTCGACCCAGGCCGAGTAGGAGTCGGCGGTGTCGACGAAGTTGCCGCCGGCGGCCGTGTAGGCGTCGAGGACGGCGAAGGAGGTCTTCTCGTCGGCGGTCCAGCCGAAGACGTTGCCGCCGAGGGCGAGCGGGAAGACCTCGAGGTCGGAGGTGCCGATTTTGCGCAGGGAAGCAGTCATGTCTGTCTCAACGGTCACCGCGGCGCCGCCCATTCCGGTTCTCCCGCGAACGGTGTGTGAACACGACGGCCCGCAGCCCTGATGTCCGGGGGGTGCCGTCAGGGCTGCGGGGGCCGGTTCAGCGGCCGGTCAGGGGGTGAGGCGGGCGGTCAGGGGGTGAGGCCCTTGCCGCGCAGCCAGGTCATCGGGTCGATGCCGGTGGCCTGGCCGTTGGGGTGGACCTCCAGGTGGAGGTGGGGGCCGGTGACGTTGCCGGTGGCGCCGACCCGACCGATGACGTCGCCGGTGCCGACCTTCTGGCCGACCTTGACGTTGATCGAGGACTGGTGGCAGAACCACAGCTCGGTGCCGTCGTCCAGGGTGAGGATCGTGCGGTAGCCGTAGGCGCCGGCCCAGCCCGCCTCGGTGATGGTGCCGCCGTGGATCGCCTTGATCAGCGTGCCCGTGGGAGCGGCGAAGTCGAGGCCGGTGTGGTAGCCGGAGGACCACATCGAGCCGGGCTGGCCGAAGGTGCCGGTGATCGTGTACGAGACCACCGGGAGCTGGAACTGCTTGGCCAGCTCGGCCAGGCGCTCCTCCTCGGCCTGCTTCTTGGCCGCGGCCTCCGCCTTCTCCTTGGCGTCGGCGGCCTTGGCGGCGGCCTCCTTCTCCGCCTTGGCGGCCGCGTCGGCGGTCTGCTTCTCGGCGGCGGCGACGGCGACGGCGGTGGCCTTGGTCTCGGCCTTGCTCTGCTGCTGCTCGGCCTGGGCCATGATCCGGTTGCGCAGGGCCTCGCCGGCGTCGCTGTGGTCGCTCTCGGCGGAGGCGGTGCCGACGTGGCTCAGCGAGGCCGTGGTGGCCGCGGGCGCGTCGGAGGTGTCGTCACCGAGGAGGGAACCGACGGAGGGGAGGTCGGGCATGGAGATGGACACCGGCGGCTTGCCGGTGTGCGCGCTGGCCATGCCGCCGGCGCCGACGGCGGCGATGACGCCGACGCCGAGGACCGTGGAGCTGCGGGCGAGTCCGCCGCCGCGCTGCTTGGCGACGCGGTGCCGGCCGCGCACGGGGCGAATGGATTCCTCAGTGGGATTCCATTCCTCCCAGGGGCCCTCTTCGGTGCGGTACTCGCCGTAGCCGAAGGTGTCGGACTCACGCTGAGCCGGCACGAACGGGGCTTCTGGGGCAGGCCGGTTGGACGCCACGCGGGCGTACTCCTTTCCTTCCTCCGCCTACCGGGTTAGCTGACGGGTTCGGAGCAGGAAGGTCTCCTACGCGCGTATACGAGCCGTGGACCAGTACGGTTCACGGCGGTATTCGCGTGATTCACCCCAAGGTGGTGGTTCCCCGGTTCCCTCGCGGGATTCGGCGCGTGCGCACGGAGCCGCCTCTGGTGACGGCTGGGACGACCGCGCTGCGTTATCGAACGTTAATAGACCTGACTGTGAGATTCCAAGCCGTTCGGCTTGATCATTAAGGTTCTTTCGGCTGGACGTACGCGTCAGGAACGGCGGAAAACGGGCGAGTTGACCGAAGCTCAGCAGTCTCAGAGGTTTTGATGGTGACTCAGATGTGATGCGGAGGGCTTCCGTCCGGTGACCCTGGGTGAGGGCGCTCGACGCGGCTGCCGGGGAGCCGGTCAGGGCCGCCGTACGGCGAGCAGCGCCATGTCGTCCGCCGTGCCGCCGCCGGAGTGCCGCCGCACCTCGGCGGCGAGGCGGGCGAGCAGCGTGCGCGGGTCGGGGAAGCGGCGTCCGGCGAGCCGGCGCCAGGGGTCGTAGAAGCGGCCGTGCGCGTCCCGCGCCTCGGAGAGGCCGTCGGTGTACAGCAGCAGGGTGGCGCCGCTCGGGAAGGCCGACTCGGTCGCCCGGTCGGGCCACCGGCCCAGGTCGCTCATGCCGAGCGGCAGCGCGCTCTCGCACGGGACCAGGCTGCGCAGCGAGCCGTCGGCGTGCAGCAGCAGCGGCGGCGGGTGGCCTCGGTTGACGATCCGGACGGTGTCCTCGCCGTGCGGGAGTTCGGCGAGGACGGCGGTGGTGAAACCCTCGAAGGCGTCGATCCCGTCGCGCCGGGTGCCCTCGCGGGCCAGCGCGCGCTCCAGCCGCTCGGCCACCGCCTCCAGCGCGCTCTCCTGCTCGGCGGCCTCCCGGAACGCCCCGATCACCACCGCGACGGCGGCGACCGCGCCCAGGCCCTTGCCGCGCACGTCCCCGACGATGAGCCGGACGCCGTGCGGACTGTCCTGCACGGCGTACAGGTCGCCGCCGATGAAGGCGTCCTTGCGCGCCGCCTCGTAGCGGGCCGCGATGTCGAAGCCGGCGATCCGGGCGGCCGGCTGGGGCAGCACGGCCCGCTGGGCGGCCTCGGCGATCTCCCGGGCCGAGGCGAGCCGCCGGTCGCCCAGGCGTACGACCCGGTTGATGGCGACGGCCAGCAGGGCGACGGTGGCCACCGTGACGACCTCGGTCACCAGACTCGCGTCCGCGCCGGTGCCGAAGCGCGCGTGCACGGCGAAGGTGGCGACCAGGGCGGCGAGACCGGTGAGCACGGTGGTGCGCAGCGCGGACAGGGGCGCGGCCACCAGCGGAGCGGCGGTGAAGAAGGGGACGCCGGTGAACACGCGCGGGGTGAGCAGGTCGTACAGGATTCCGCCGGCGATCAGCAGCACCGGCAGGGCGCGGGCGAGGGTGCGCGGGGCCGGGCGGCGGGCGCGGCGCCCGGCCGGCGGGAGCGGCGGGGGCGGGTGACCGGCCCCGGGGTCGGGGACGGATACGCCGGGGATCCGGCCGCCGGCCCTGGCGTACGGGCTCTCCTCCACCTCACCAGGGCGCACTGCTCGTCTCCCGTGTCCTTGATCCCGCGTCCAGCGTGGCGGGGGCGCACGGGCCGGGCGACCGCTGTGGACCGAGCGGGCGACCGACTGTGACGCACGCCACTCGGCGTCCGGGCGGCGCCGGACCGGGGTCCTGGTGGGGTGGGCCGGAAAACACTCAGGGCCGGAATCCATTACTGGATTCCGGCCCTGAGCCTTCAGTAGCGGGGACAGGATTTGAACCTGCGACCTCTGGGTTATGAGCCCAGCGAGCTACCGAGCTGCTCCACCCCGCGTCGTTGTGACTCCAGTGTACGCCATCCGCGGGGTGCCGAGCACACGGCTTTTCCGTGGGGTGCGGATCAGGGCAGCAGGTGGGCGTTGGGCGCCTTCGCGCGGCCCTCGTACTCGGGCAGCTCGACGACGTCCACGCCCGCCCCGGTCAGGACGCCGGTGCCGTCCGCCGCCGTCACGAACGTGTCGGGCTCCCGCCAGGCCGTGACCACCCTGCGGGCGCCCGCCCGCAGGATCAGCTCGGCGCAGGGAGCGGGACGGGAGGCGCGGCGGGAGCAGGGCTCCAGGCTGCTGTAGACGGTGGCGCCGGCGAGGCGCGGGTCGGCGGGGTCGATCTTGGCGAGGGCCGCCTCCTCCGCGTGCACGACGGGGTCGCCGCCCTCCCGCGAGTGGCCGCGCGCCAGCTCGGTGCCGTCGGCGGCGACCACCACCGCGCCGACGCTGAAGGCCGTCCGCGAGGGCGGGCAGAGGGCGGCCAGCTCGCAGGCGGTGCGCAGCCAGCGGTGGTCGGCGGCGGTGGGCAGCGGGCCGGTGCCGGGTGCGGTGGGCTCGTAGCGCATGAGGACGACGTCCTCGATCCGGCGGGTCTCGGTGAGCCGGAGCCGGCCGGACTGGTACGCGCCCGGGCCGAACATCCGCGGGGCCGCCGGGTCGCCCACGAACAGGGGGGCGAGGACGAGCTGGAGCTCGTCGGCGAGGCCCTGCTGGAGGAGCTGGGTGTGGACGGTTCCGCCGCCCTCGACCATCAGGCGCCGGACGCCGCGCTCGTCGTGCAGGTGTTCCAGCAGGGCGCGCCAGTCGAGTCCTGGGCCGAGGGAGACCACGTCAGCGGTGCGGCCGAGGGCGCGGGCGGCCCGGCCGGCGCCCCGGTCCGTGGTGTACACGAGCTTCTCACCGCCGGTGTGCCAGAAGTGCGCCTCGGGGTCGAGGTCGCCGGAGGCGGTGACGGTGACCTTCAGGGGGTAGGCGGGCCTGCCGCCGGCCTCGCGGGCCGCGCGCCGCTCGGGCGAGTTCACCAGCAGGCGCGGGTTGTCGGCGCGGATGGTGCCGGCGCCGATCAGGATGGCGTCGACGGAGGCGCGCACCTCGTCGACCCGGTCGAAGTCGGCGGGTCCCGACAGCAGGAGCCGGTCGGGGCCGGTGTCGTCCAGGTAGCCGTCGAGGGAGACGGCGGCGGACAGCAGGACGTACGGGTACGGCATCGGCGCGCTCCCTCGCGAAGACCCTACCGGATCTTGGTTCAAGTTTGAAACAAACCTACACTGGTGGCATGACGACCCGCTGGCTCACTCCCGAGGAGCAGCGCGCCTGGCGCGCGTACATCGCCGCCTCCAGGCTGCTGGAGGACGCGATCGACCGGCAGCTCCAGCAGGAGGCCGGCATGCCGCACCTGTTCTACTCCGTGCTGGCCAATCTGTCCGAGGCGCCCGAGCGGCGCCTGCGCATGACCGACCTCGCGGAGACGCTGAAGATCACGCGCAGCAGGCTGACGTACGCGGTGTCCAGGCTGGAGCGGGACGGTCTCGTACGGCGGGAGGACTGCCCCCGGGACCGGCGCAGCAGCATCGCGGTGCTGACCGACGCGGGGACGGCCGTGCTGGAGCGTACGGCACCCGGTCACGTCGACACCGTCCGCACGACCCTCTTCGACCGGCTCACGCCCGAGCAGGTGGGGCAGCTGGAGGAGATCTGCTCGGGGATCGCCCGGACCCTGGAGGGGGAGGAGGCGGGCGCGGCTCCCGAGGATGTGCCCTGGCGGCGGCGCTCGTCGCCGTGTGCGGGCCCGCCCGAGGGGACGCCCGGGCGGCCGTCCGCCGGGCCGCCCGGGCCGTCCGTGTAGCGGCCGGGGGCACCGCAAAGGCATTGCTTTAACTTTTAAGCATGGGGTAGGGTCCCTCTCCTGCCTTCTGCTTCAAATCTGAAGCAGAACTCGGCAGCATGGGAACGGAACCCGGAGGCCCGCATGCCCGACACACCCGCCGCAACGCCGCGCGCCCGCGTCCGGGTACCGCTGCACTTCGCCGACGGGTACGCCGTCGACGCCGAACTCGTCACCTTCCACGGCCTGACCGACGGCCAGGAGCACATCGCCGTCGTCCTCGGCGAGCCAGGCCCGGTCCCCCTGGTGCGGCTGCACTCCGAGTGCCTGACCGGGGACGTCTTCGGCTCGGCCCGCTGCGACTGCGGCCCCCAGCTGCGCGAGGCGGTCGAGCGGATCGCCGAACGCGGGGGCGTGCTGCTGTACCTGCGCCAGGAGGGACGCGGCATCGGCCTGTACAACAAGCTCGACGCCTACGCGCTGCAGGACCAGGGCCTCGACACGTACGAGGCGAACGCCGCGCTCGGCCTGCCGGAGGACGGCCGCGACTACACGGCCGCCGCGCAGATGCTGCGCGCGCTCGGCATCGACGAGCTCGACCTGCTCTCCAACAACCCCGACAAGGCGGGACAGCTCCGCGCCCTCGGGGTGGCCGTCCGCGACCGCGTCCCCACGGGCGTGTTCACCACCGCCCACAACGTCCGCTACCTGCGGGCGAAGGTCCTGCAGACCCAGCACACGCTGCCGCTCGCGGAGTTGACGGAACTCAGCGCCGGCTGACACGAAAGGAGCCCCGGCCCGGACGGCGTCCGGACCGGGGCTCTCCCGTAGGCCCTGTGGGACTCGAACCCACAACCAATGGATTAAAAGTCCACTGCTCTGCCAATTGAGCTAAGGGCCCTGGCGATGTTGCCTGTCCGAGCATAGCCGGACGAGGCCGTGTCTCCGATCGGGTATCGGTGACCCGGCCGCGTCGGGTGCGGGAAGGGCTACTTTTCGACCGGCTCGACCGGCTCGGCGGGGGCGGGGCCGGGGACGTGCGCGGGCCTGAGGAACCAGTGGCGGGCGGAGGCCAGCCACCAGGTCGCGGCGAACCCGAGGACGACCAGGACGGCGACCGGGGCGTAGTTGAACGTCTTCCAGGTGACCGGGGAGACCTGGGGCAGCATGAACAGCACGGTGATCACCACGACCCAGGTGACGGACACCATGCCGATCGGCACCGACCAGCGGCCCAGGTGCCAGGGGCCGCGCTCGAAGTCCGCTCCCCTGCGGACGCGCAGGAAGGTCGGCACGACGTAGGCGATGTACAGGCCGATCACCGCGATCGACGTCACCGCCGCGTAGGCCGTCGAGTTGATGAGGTAGGGCAGGCCGAGGGCCAGGGCGCCGAGCGCGGCCAGCCAGACCGCCGCCACGGGGGTGCGGGTGCGCGGGCTGACCGTGTGCCAGACGTGCGAGAAGGGCAGCGCCCCGTCGCGGGAGAAGGCGTAGATCATGCGGCTGTTGGCGGTGACCGAGGCCATGCCGCAGAACAGCTGGGCCCCGATCACCACCAGCAGCAGCAGCTTGCCCGTGGTCGCGCCCAGCGCGTCCAGCAGGATCTGCGCGGGCGGCGCGCCGGTCGGGGAGGCGAGCTCCTTGTCGTACGACTGGATGGCGAAGGTGAAGCCGAGCAGCAGGACGAAGCCCGCGATCCAGGAGGTCCAGATGGAGCGGACGATGCCCTTCGGGCCCGCGGTGGAGGCGTCGTGGGTCTCCTCCGTCATGTGCGCCGAGGCGTCGTAGCCGGTGAACGTGTACTGGGCCATGAGCAGGCCGAGCAGGACCACGTAGAGGCCGCTGCCCCAGCCCGTCTCGTTGACGAACTTCGTGAAGACGAAGGACGCCGACCGGTGGTGGTCCGGGACGAGGGCCAGCGCGCCGACGATCACCGCCACGCCCAGGACGTGCCACCACACGCTCACGCTGTTCAGGAAGGCGACGATCCGGACGCCGAAGGTGTTCAGCAGGCCGTGCAGCAGGAGGATGCCGGCGAAGAGCAGGACCGTGCGGCCGGGGGTCACCTCGAAGCCGAACTGGAGGTTCAGGTAAGCGCCGAGGAAGGACGCGGCGCCGAAGTCGATGCCCGCCGTCACCGCCACCTGGCCCAGCACGTTGAACCAGCCCGTGAACCACGCCCAGGCCGCCGCCGAGCGCGGGGGCGCCAGGCGGTGGGCCCAGAAGTACAGGCCCGCCGAGGTCGGGTAGGCCGAACAGATCTCGGCCATGGACAGCCCCACGAACAGGGTCATCAGCCCGACCGCGACCCAGCCCCAGGTGATCACCGCGGGACCGCCGGTGATCATGCCGAAGAGGTAGAGGGTCAGGCAGCCGGACAGCACCGAGATGATGGTGAAGGAGACGGCGTAGTTCGAGAACGCCGACATCCGGCGGGCGAGGACCTGGGTGTAACCGAGCTGGGCCAGCCGTTCCTCGTCGGACGGCCCTTCCGCTCCGCTGCGCACTGCCGCGTCTTCTGTCATGCCCCCAGCAATTCCCTGTCTCGGGCGGTGACATGCGACACACCGTCATCGCCCTAGCGTGGATGCGTGGTCCGCGGCCCCCGCTCTCCCGCCCCGTCGTCAGGGGGCCGCGGACTCCCAGGTCATCCCGGGCGCGGACCCGCCGCTCCCCGCACCCCACCCGCGCCCCGGCCCGGTCCGTCCCGGTCCGGCGCGGGCCCGCGCACGCACGGAACCCACCGCTCTCGGCCGCCGACGTCAGGAAGTACGGATGAACACACGCGTGGATCTGCTCACCAAGGAATTCCCGCCGGCCGTCTACGGCGGCGCGGGCGTGCACGTCACCGAACTGGCCCGGCAGCTGCGCACCCTGGTGGACCTCAGGGTGCACTGCTTCGGAGAGCCGCGCCCGGAGCCCGGTGTGGCCGCCTACCGGGAGCCGCATCTGGCGGACGGCGCGAACCCCGTGCTGCGCACCCTCGCCACGAACGTGGAGATGGGCGCCGGCTGCGCGGGGGCCGACCTGGTGCACAGCCACACCTGGTACGCGAACTCCGCGGGCCGGCTCGCCCGGACCTTGTACGGCATCCCGCACGTGGTGACCACACACAGCCTCGAACCGCTGCGCCCCTGGAAGGCGGAGCAGCTCGGCGGCGGCTACCGGCTGTCCTCGCTGGTCGAACGGACCGCCGTCACCTCGGCGGACGCGGTGATCGCCGTGTCGCACGGGATGCGCGAGGACGTGCTGCGCGTCTATCCGGAGGTCGATCCCGAGCGGGTGCACGTGGTGCACAACGGCATCGACACCGACGCGCACCGGCCGGACCCGGGCACGGCCGCGCTGGAACACCACGGCATCGATCCGGACCGGCCGCTGGTCCTCTTCGTGGGCAGGGTGACCCGGCAGAAGGGGCTGCCCCATCTGCTGCGCGCCGCCTTCGAACTGGACCCGGCGGCTCAGCTGGTGCTGTGCTGCGGGCAGCCGGACACCCCCGAGATCGCGGCGGAGACGGCCGCGCTGGTCGAGGAGCTGCGCCGGGTCAGGAGCGGCGTCGTCCGGATCGACGGCATGCTCGACCCGGTCTCGCTGCGCCAACTGCTCACCCACGCGGACGTGTTCGTCTGCCCTTCGCTGTACGAGCCGATGGGCATCGTCAACCTGGAGGCGATGGCGTGCGACACGGCCGTGGTGGCCACCGCCACCGGGGGCATCCCCGAGGTGGTGGACGACGGCGTGACCGGGCTGCTGGTACCGGTCGAACAGGAACAGGACGGCACGGGCACCCCGCTGGATCCCGGGCGCTTCGCCGCCGACTTCGCCGCCGCGGTGAACCGGCTGCTCGCCGAGCCGGAGCGGGCCCGGGCCATGGGTGAGGCGGGACGGGCCCGGGCCCGGGACCGCTTCTCCTGGCGCGCGGCGGCCGAACGGGTGCTGGACGTCTACCGCGAGGTGCTCGCGTGACGGGTGGCGCCGCCGGTGCGTCCGGCCCGCTCGACCCCACGGCCGCCTTCCTGCTCGGCCTGTCCGCGCTGCTGTTCCTGACGTACGGCGCCGGCCGGGCGGCCCGTGCGGCCGGACTGCCGCCGGTCGTCGCCGAGATGGCCGTCGGCCTGCTGGCCGGCCCGTCGCTGCTGGGGGCGCTCGCCCCGGGGGCGCACCGTCTCCTCTTCGGTCCGGGCACCCTGCCCGCCCTGGACACCCTGGCCCAGCTGGGCGTGACGCTGTACGCCCTCGGCATCGGCCGCCGACTGGGCCGGGCGGAGGAGACGCCGGACGGGGCTCGGGAGACACACGGCGAGGGGGTGCGGGGTGGGACGGTGGTGGTGTTGGCGGCCGTGTCGTTCGGGGTGCCCATGGTCGCCGGGGTGCTGCTCGCGCTCGGGCCCGTCGGGCGGTTCGCCGGTCCGCGCACCGGCACCACCGGGTTCGCCCTCTTCCTCGGGTGTGCCCTGAGCGTCACCGCGCTGCCGGTGCTCGCCCGGCTGCTGGAGGCCGCCGGGCTGACCCGGACCCGGGTGGGCCGGCTGAGCCTCGGCGCCGCGGCAGCGGGCGACGCGGCCGCCTGGTGCACCCTGACCGCCGCGCTGGTGGTCTCCGGCGCGGTCCGGTCCGGCCGGCTAGTGCTCGCGGGGTGCGGGCTCGCGGCCGTGGCGGTGCTGTGGTGGGCGAGCCGGGGCCGCCGTGCCCGCCGGCCGGGGGCCGGACTCGTCCTGCCGGCGGCCGGCGGGGTGCTGGCCGGCGGCGCCTCGGCCGCGCTCGGGCTGCACCAGCTCTTCGGCGCGCTCCTCTTCGGCTTCCTGTACGGCAGGCTGCGGCCGGGCCCGGCACCCGGACTCGACATGCTGGAGCAGGTGGCCGCCGCGGTGCTGCTGCCCTGTTTCTTCCTGGGCTACGGACAGCGCCTCGACCTGGGCGCGTTCGACTGGAGCGGGACGACGCTCGCGGTCGTCGGGGCGGTGGTGGCGGTCGCGTGCGCGGTGAAGACGGCCGGCTGTGCCGCCGTGGGCGCGCTGCGCGGGCTGCCCGCCGCCGAGTGGCTGCGGCTCGCGGTCCTGATGAACTCCCGGGGACTGACCGAACTGGTGGTGCTCTCCGTCGGCTACCAGGCGGGCCTGATCGACCGCACCCTGCTCATCGCCCTCACCCTCATGGCCCTCCTCACCACCGCCCTCGTCGGCCCCGGCCTGACCCTGCTGGACCGGCTGCGCCCACTGGACGCCGCGCCGGGGACACCGGCCGGGGGCGGGGCGGCGGACCGGGTGCGGGTGGAGGCGTAGGCGAGCCCGGCCCGGTGGACACCCTGGAGTGGACGGCCACACCCGTGCCGGGCGGGCCCTCCCCGCGCCTCCTCGCGTCTCCCCGCGCCTCCTCGCGTCTCGTCGTGTCTCCCCGCGCCTCCCGGGGCGGGGCCAGGCGGAGCCGCGACCGCACGGGGCGCGGACCGGCCCTGCCGGGACCCCGCAGCGGACGGTGGCAGGCGCGCCGGGGGGTGCCCCCCAGCGGGGCGGCGGCACGCGCCGAAGGGCGGCCCCCGCGGTCGGCGGGGCCGCCCTTCGGAAGGGGGCAGGGTCAGGGGTCGCGCAGGGTGTGGGGTACCGCGGGGGCGCGGGTCTCGACGAGGATCTGACAGGACAGGCCGACCACCAGGACCGCTTCCAGCAGGAGGGTGGGCAGGCTGTCGCCGGCCAGGCCGAAGAGGGCGAACACGGCGGCGAGGCCCAGGCGGGACCAGGCGCGCAGGTCGCCCCGCCGGCCCACGTTGAGCAGGTGGATGCCGCCGACGCCGAGCAGGAACACGGCCATGCCGAAGCACAGCACCGGACCGCCGCCCAGGGCCGCGTGGACGCGGCCGTTGGCCGCCTGGGCGGCGAGCAGCCCGCCGACCCCGGTGACCGTGATGCCGCCGTGCACGAACACGTGGCCGTAGACGTACGCCTGGCCGGTCAGCCGCCACTTGCGCAGCGGTGAGGCGTCGACGTGGTCGAAGACCAGCCACCACTGACAGGCGGCGATCAGGAAGGAGCCGGCCACCACGGCCAGCGTCTCGGCCCGCAGCCGGCTGGCCGCGATGCCGGTCGCGTTGAGGGCGACGACCTCCCCCAGCACGATGATGGTGAACAGGCCGAACCGCTCCGGGATGTGCGAGGCGTTGAACGGCACCCGGGCCACCGCCGACGCGGACAGGATCGGGGTCAGCAGCTCGGCCAGCAGGCCCGCCGCCCACAGCGCGTAGCAGTACGGCGCCGGCAGCAGCGCCGAGACGCCCCAGACGGCCGCGCCCAGCCCGTAACCCTGGAGGAAGCGCCGGGTCAGGGAGCGGGCCCGGGGCACGTGGTAGTGGGCCCGCAGGTAGAGGCCGAGCAGGATCAGGCGGACGACGAAGTAGCCGAGGGCGAACCGCTTCGCCCCGGGAGTGCCGCGGAACGCCTGGGGGACGGCGACCGACACCGAGAGCACCGCCATCATCGCGATGATCATGATGAGCCGGTAGATCCGGTCGTCGTTGTCGAAACGGTCGGCGTAGAAGGAGTAGCCGACCCAGGCCCACCAGATCGGCACGAACAGCGCGCCGAACCGCAGCACGCCCGCCCAGGTCGGAGCGTGCAGCAGGACCCCGGTCAGCTCCGCGACGGCGACCACGAAGACCAGGTCGAAGAAGAGCTCCAGCGGCGAGGCGGCCCGGTGACGGCCCTCCTCGGGAACCCTGAGCCGCACCCGCCCCCGGTGCAGGCGCACCTTGCCGGTGTACGTGCCGCGCGCCCCGCCCGCCTCGGGCGCGCCCACCACCCCCCGCATCCCGCTCAGCCCCCGGCGACCTGGGTGTGGGCGTCGTCGTGGTAGCCCTTGATCTCGGTGATCAGGCCGTCGTCGCCGACCCGGAAGGTGTCGATGCCGCGGTCCTCGACGGTGCCGCCGTCCTTCGTGTGGGCGGTGATGTGGAAGGTGAACGCGGCCTCGTCACCGGAGATCACCACGTCGGTGACCCGGAACTCGACGCGGTCGATCACCTCGAAGACGCCGTCGAAGAAGCCGGTCACCGCGGCCCGGCCGCGGTTGGCGGGCGCGCCGACCGGCTCGTACTGCACCACGTCCTCGGCGAGCAGGGCGGCGAACCGCTCCCGGTCCCGCTTGGCGAAACTCTCCGCGTACCCCTCGACGGCGGCGCGGATCTGCTGCTGCTCTGGCATGACTTCTCCGTACGTAGGTGTGGGGCGGTGCCGTGGGAGTGGGGCGGTGCCCCGGGGTCAGCCGGCCGCCTCGATCTCGCGAACGAAGGCGGTCATGAACTCCCGGGTCACCTGCGGGTGCTTGGCCGTGATCAGGTCGCCGTCGACCACCAGGTCGGCGGTGCCGCCGTCGGCGTAGACGATCTCGGCGCCGGCGTTCTCCACGTCGCAGACGATGTTGTGGGCGCAGGTCACCCTGCGGCCCGCCAGCAGGGCGCGGTCGGCGCACAGCAGCCACAGCGAGTGGCAGATGGTGCCGACCTTCAGCCCGGGCACGGCCATCGCGGCGCGCAGGAACTCCACGGCGGGCGCCTTGTTGCGGCTGCCCGGGCCCGGCACCTCGACCTGGTAGCGCAGCCGGTCCATGGCGTAGGCGCCGATCAGGACCACGCCCGCGTAGTCGGCCGGGTCGAGCCGCGCCACCTCCAGGGTGACGGTGACATGCTCCTCGACGTACCCGTTGTCGGGGTTGCTGCCGAACGTCAGCGAGGGCTGGCCCCACAGGTGGGAGACGTAGTCGACGGCGTACCCCTGCTCGGGGAAGAAGGCGTTGAAGTCGCGGAACTCGGAGGGGTCGAAGTGCTCCTCGATCAGGACCGCGACGCGGCCCTTCGGCGCGGGCACCGGCTCACGCCCCCAGGCCGAGCGGGCCGAGCAGCTGGCGCGGGTCGAAGAAGGCGTGGACCTCCTTGATGCGTCCCTCCTCGATCCGGAAGACGTTCGCGCCGCGGACCGTGATGGGCTCGCCGGTCGGGGCCGCGCCCATGAACACGCCGAGGTGGGTGCCGGTGATGGTGAAGGACGCGGCGACCTTGTCCCCCTGCTCCAGCAGGTCCTCGATGGTGAAGACGCGGTCCGGGAAGCCGCCGTACCAGCGCAGCGCGAACTCCTTGTAGGCCGGCAGGCCGTGGATGCCGTCGGGGGAGATCGGGTTGTCGAACACCACGTCGGGGGCGAGGATCTCGTCCGCGATCCGCAGGTCGCCCGGGGCGGTCAGGAACTGCTCGTAGTACGTACGGACGAGCTTGGAGCCCTCGTCGGAAACTTCGGCCATGGGGTCAACTCCTCGGTCTTCAGGGGCACCGGGCCCGGACCGCGCCGGAGGCGGCCCGGACCCGGCAGGGGCGGGGCTCAGGCGTCCGCGAGGAACCACTCGGCGGCGCGCTCGCCGATGACGTAGCAGGTCAGGTTGGGGTTGGCGCTGACGTGCGTGGGCATCACGGAGGCGTCGACGACGCTCAGGTTCTCGATACCGTGCACCCGCAGCCGCTGGTCGACGACCGCGGTCGCGTCGCTGCTCGGGCCCATCTTCGTGGTGCCGACCGGGTGCCACAGGGTGGCGGAGTTCTCCCGGATGTACCGCAGCAGCCGGGCGTCGTCGTCGACCTGGGCCTGCGTGAGCTTGTCCGACAGTCCGCTGGAGAGGTCCCTGATCTGCTTGGAGTTCGCGATGTCCCAGGCGAGGCGGACCCCGTCGAGGGCGATGGCGCGGTCGGCGTCGGTGCCGTAGGAGTTCAGGAAGATGTCCGGCTGCACCGTGGGGTCGGCGCTGCGCAGCGAGACCCGGCCGCGGCACTCCGGCTTCTGCAGCACGCTCATCACGCTGATCGGCCGGTGGGTGACCTCGACGTAGCGGCTGACGAAGTACATCTGCATGTCGTTGAAGTTCTGCGAGCCCGGGTTGGTGTAGCGCACCAGGACCTGGACGTCCGGGTCGTCCGGGTCGGTGACGCCCTCCTTGGGCAGCAGGCCCACCGTGATCTGCTGGTGCTCGATCAGGTTCTCGCCGACGTTCGGCTGGTCGAGGACGACGTCGATGCCGAGGGCGCGCAGCCGCTCCTGCGGGCCGACGCCGGAACGCAGCAGGATGGCGGGCGAGTTGAGGGCACCGGCGGACAGGGTGACGTGGTCGGCGTGGACCTGCTCCAGCCGGCCGCCGGTCTCCACCTCGACGCCGACCGCCCTGGTGCCCTCGAAGAGCACCCGGTGCACGGTGGCGCCGGAGCGGATGGTGAGGTTCTTCCGCTTGCGGGCCTCGGTGAGGTAGGCGACCGCCGTGGACACGCGCAGGTCGCCGCGGCGGTTCATGGGGATCATGCCGACGCCGGTGGACTCCGGGTCGTTGTGGTCGGCGACGTACCCGAAGCCCTGGTCGATGCAGGCCTCCAGGTAGGCCGCCTGGAACGGCACCAGTTCGTCGCGGGTGTGCCGGACGATCGGGGTGGGGCCGCCCTGGCCGTGGAACGGGCCGTCGTAGTCCTGGTCGTCCTCGATCCGGCGGAAGTAGGGGAGGAGTTCGTCCCACGACCACGAGTCGTTGCCCAGCTGGGCCCACTCGTCGTAGTCCGCCGGGATGCCGCGCAGCGCGATGGCGCCGTTGACGGCCGAGCAGCCGCCGGCCACCTTGCCGCGGGCGTACGTCAGCGAACGGCCCGGGACGGCCTCGGCCGAGTAGCCCCAGTCGTGGTCCTCCACGGACACGGTCCGCGCGTTCGTGATGTCGCCGGGGATCTCGGCGAGGTCCGCCCAGTCGGGTCCGGCCTCCAGCAGCAGGACACGGACGCCGGCGTCCTCGGTGAGCCGGCTCGCGAGCACGGCGCCCGAGGAGCCCGCGCCGACGACTATGTGGTCATACTTCATGGGTTCTTCCTCTCCGAACCGCTACCGGGGACCGGGGTCACAGACCCGGGAACTCATCGGTCTCGATCCAGGTCTCGATGGCCTGCTTCTCCGCGAGATCGACGTACTCGTACCGGACCCCCAGGGCGTCGGGCTCCGTGATGATCCAGCCCGGGGTGGCGCCCTCCGCGCTCCGGGACGCCGCCGCGACGCCGATCCCCTCGGCCTCCAGCGCCCTCAGACGGCCCTCCATGTCCGGCTCCCACAGCCCGAGGTAGAGGATCTGTCCCTCGTGGGCGGCCGAGAAGATCCCCTCCTCGCCGTCGGACTCGATCAGCTCGTAGTACGGCGGCCCCTGTTTCGAGAAGGCGACGTGCACGACCTGTTCGTGCGGGTGCGGGTCCTCGAGTCTCGGATTCGTGACGTGCGCGGGCTTGGTGAATTCGAGCCCGTGCGTCCGCGCGTAGTATTCGATCGCGCTCTCCAGATCGGGGACGACCACCCCGATGTGGAAATACGGCTGCTCGCTCATGTCCGCTCCCTGAATTTCCCGTTCACCGGTCGACCGGGACGTACGCGTCGAGTTGCGGCGGCTGCGCGAGGTACGTCAGCATCTCCGGGACGATTTCCTGCAGGTATTTCTTGGCGCTGTGCTCGGCGAGCGCCTCGTCGTCCACGTACTGCTCGACGACCAGGTACCGGCGGGGTGTGGTCCGGTGGCGTACGAACTCGAACACCGGGGTGCCGGGCTCGTTCTCCCGGACCTGCCGCACCAGCAGCTTCAGCACCTTCTCGAAGGGCTCCTCACTGCCTTCGACGACGTCCAGGACGGTGGTGCACGTGATCACTGGCCCTCCAGTGGGCTCGGCCGGCCGGGGGCGTCAGTGCAGCGGCGGCAACAGGATGTCCGCCGTCTCGTCCTGGATCTTGGCCTCGGCCTCGGGGTAGTTGAACAGCTCGGTGCCCACCGGGCCGAACAGCCCGTAGCCCTCGGCGGCGCGGGTGTCGAACCACATCGACATCTCCTTGCCGACCTCCTCGCCGAACAGGTGGGCCACCATCGCGAGCGTGCCGGCGTTGATCGAGGCGGCACCGGCGGTTGTCCAGATGCGGTCCTCGGGCGCGCCGAGCCACATGCGGCGCGGCTCCACGACGTTGGCGCCCTCCTCCTTCAGCCGCCGGGAGATGGGCGGGCTGCAGGTCACCGGGGTCTTGCCGAGGATGCCGGCGCGCTGCAGGATGCCGACGCCGACGCAGTTGGCGCCGATGAACTTCCCGTTGACGTGGTGGTGCCGGATCGTGTCGAGGATCCGCTCGTTCTTGGTGGCGACACCGGAGCCGCGGCCGCCCGGGACGTACAGCACGTCGTAGAGGTCGTCGTCCCGCAGCACCGCGTGCGGCTCGACCCGGGCGCCCATCTGCATGGTGACCGGACCCTCCTCCAGGGCCACCAGCTTGACCTCGACGTCCTCGCCGGTCGTCTCCTTCAGGTAGACCGCGACACCGATCAGGATCTCCCAGGGAATGATGGTGTCCGACTCGCTGCATCGGTCGTAGGCGAGCACGGCGATGCTCTTGATCTCAGTCATGGATTCCTTCTCCGCTCGACTCCGGAATACCGGCCCGGCATTCGCCCGACACGCGGACCCAGCACGGAATTACCGGTCTCTGGTGGCGAAGCTAGCGCGGCCCGGAATGCCGTCAGAGCCTTCGGTGGATACTTCCTGACCTCCTGCCCGGGGCCGGTCGTGAGGGAATTCCCCGCGAACTCGCGAACACTTCCTGAACTCGGCGGCGCTTTCCTTCCTGGGCGCGCGGCGGCGCCGGTCCGCGCGGGCGCCCGCCCGGTGCAGGGGGCGGGCGGCGGGGCCGCGCGCCCCGGCGCATCCGGCCGAGTTCACGAAGTCGATCCGGGTTCCTGGCCGCCCGCCGAGGCACCGGCCAGCCTGACGCCATGACATCTGAGAGCTCTGAGCTGCTGACTCGGACGTCCGGCGAGCCCCGGGAGGCACGGCGGAGCGCCCGGACGGCGGGTCGCTTCGCCGGCATCGTGGTGGGCAACTTCCTGGTCCTGCTCGACGCCTCCATCCTGAACGTGGCGGTGCCCGACCTCCGGGACGACCTGCATGCCTCGGCGAGCGCGCTGCCGTGGACGGTGGACGCCTACACCGTGGTGTTCGCGGGCCTGATGCTGGCCGCCGGTTCCATCGCGGACCGCTGGGGCCCGCGCCGGATCTACCGGACGGCCCTGATCTCGTTCGGTGTCGTCTCGGCGCTGTGCGCGGCGGCGAACTCCGCCGGGGTGCTGATCGCCGGGCGGGCCCTGCTGGGCGTCGCCGCCGCGGGCCTGGTGCCCGCCTCGCTCGCGCTGCTCGCCGGGCTGTACCCGGACCCCGCCAAACGCTCCCGCGCCGTCGGGGCCTGGGCGGCGATCAGCGCGCTCGGCCTGGTCTCCGGACCCGTGCTCGGCGGTGCCCTGGTCGCCCTCGGCGGCTGGCAGCTGGTATTCCTCGTCAATCCGCCGATCGCGCTGGTCACGATGGTGCTGGCGCGGAAGCTGTCGGCCGACCGGCCCAGCACCCACCGGCCGATCGACTACCCGGGCCTGCTGCTGTCCATCGTCGGCCTGGGTGCCCTGACCTTCGGTCTCGTCGACGGCGGCACAGACGGCTGGGCGCACCCCGTGCCGGTGGCCGCCATCGTGCTCGCGGTGCTCGCCTTCGCCCTGCTCGCCGTCGTGGAGCGCCGCGCCGAGGAGCCGGCGCTGCCCCCGGCGCTGCTCTCGCTGGCCCGGGTGCGGGCCGACCTGGTGGCCGGCTCCGCCGCCTCCTTCGCCTTCTACGGGCTGCTGTTCGCGATGACCCAGTGGATGGTCGAGGACCGGGACATGACGGCGCTGCAGACCGGGCTGGCGTTCCTGCCGATGACGCTGCCGCTCGCGGTGCTGCCGTTCTTCACCGGACGCCTGGTCGCGAAGATCGGCACCCGGCCGCTCGTCCTCTTCGGTCTCGCCGCCGGTGCCCTGTCCGGCACGATCCTGTCCTTCTCCGGCACCGAGACCCCCCTCGCGCTGCTCGTCGCGGCCCAGCTCGCCCTCGCACTGTGCGCGACCACCGCGATCCCCGCCTCCACCGCCGACATGGCGACGGCCGCGCCGCAGCGCTTCGCCGCCACCGCCCAGGGCGCGCTGAACGCCTCCCGCCAGGCCGGCTCGGCGCTCGGCGTCGCCGTGCTCGGCACGCTCGGCTCGATGCACCGGATCGGCCTCGGCGTCGTCGTGCTCGGTCTCGGCTCGCTGCTCCTGGTGGCCCTGCTCGGCCGGGCGAGGGCCGGCCGGGACGCCTGAACGACCGGGCGGCACCCGCGGGTCACGCCCACCCCCGCCCCACCCACACGTTGAAAGGAAGCGAGCCATGACCACCGCCCAGGACGCGACCGTCAAGGCCCCGGTCCGGCGCAACGTCGCCTGGATCCGTTCCGCCCTCCAGACGGCGATCGAGCTGGAGCACTCCACGCTCCCCGTCTACACCTCCGCGATGCTCTCGCTCCAGGTGCAGAACTTCACCAGCTACAACGCCATCCGCAGCGTGCTGATGGAGGAGATGGTGCACATGTCCATCGCCGCCAACATGCTCGCCGCGATCGGCGGCCGGCCCAGGATCAAGGACCTGGACCCGAAGTTCCCCTCGCACGGCCTGCCCGGGGGTGTGGAGCCGGACCTGCACATCGGGCTCGCCAAGCTCTCCAAGGCGCAGCTGCGCAACTTCATGCGTCTGGAGTCCCCGCTCTTCCTGCTCCCCGAGGAGTACGGCCACGAGGACTTCCCGACCATCGGCAAGCTCTACTCCCAGATCAGGGACGCGATCGTCGCCAACGCCGCCGAACTGCGCGCCGCGGTCCAGGGCGGCGGGGTGGCGAACCAGGTCGGCGACAACATCGGCTTCAAGACCATCGTGCCGACGCCGGGCGTCGACCCGGTGGACCAGCTCCTGGAGGGCATCGCCGAGATCCTGGAGCAGGGCGAGGGCGCGACCAGCGGGACGATCCGGGCCGGCGCCGCCTTCCAGAACGAGGAGTCCCACTACGGGAAGTTCGCGGAGCTCTGGTACGGCCGCGCCTACCGCGAGCCGGAGCCGGCCGTCCCGCTCACCCCGGAGACCGAGGCCGTGCACTTCCAGGGCGCGAAGATCGGCTGGCCCGAGGTGGTCAACACGCTCGCCGTCCCCTCCGACGGCTACGAGAAGCTGCTGGCCGAGGACCCGGACGGCAAGGAGATCAGGGAGTCGCTGCTGGTCTTCGACCAGGACTACACCGACATGATGGGCCACCTCGACGCCATGTGGAACGGCGATCCGGACACACAGTGGCCGACCTTCGGCGAGGCCGTCCACAACATGATGAAGCTGCGGGTCTTCTCCTCGTTCACCTTCATGCAGCGCCAGATCCCGCCGGCGCTCGTCGACGACCTGCCGCGCCTGTACCCGGCCGAGTTCGGCTTCCTGCACCAGTACACCGACCTCGACCGGCCGGTGTTCTACGGCCCCCGGTTCCGCAACCTCGCCGCCCCCCAGTCCTGAAACCCCGGCAGGAGTCAGCGCATGTCCCGCACCCAGACGGTCCTGATCGTCGTCACCAGCCATGCCGAGCTGGGCGACACGGGCCGCAGCACCGGCTACTACATGCCCGAGGTCGCCCACCCCTGGCGGGTGTTCACCGAAGCCGGCTACCGGGTCGACCTCGCCTCCGTCCGCGGCGGCCGCCCGCCGGCCTCCGGGACCGACCTGGCCGACCCGGTCCAGAAGGCGTTCCTCGACGACCCCGGGATGAGCGCGAAGCTCGCCGACACGCTCCGCCCCGAGGACGTGGACCCGGCCGGCTACGACGCGGTCTTCTTCGCCGGCGGCCACGGCACCATGTGGGACTTCCCCGGTCATCCGGCGCTGTCGGCGCTCGCCCGCGACGTCTTCGAGGCGGGCGGTGTGGTGGCCGCGCTCTGCCACGGCCCGGCGGCCCTGGTCGGGGTGCGGCTCTCCGACGGCCGCCCGCTGGTCGAGGGCCGGCGGCTGACCGCCTTCAGCAACGCCGAGGAGGCCGCCGTCGGTCTCACCGGCGTCGTCCCGTTCGCGCTGCAGACCGCCCTGGAGGAACTGGGCGGCAAGCACGAGGCCGCCGCCGAGTTCACCGCCCACGCGGTGCGCGACGGCCGGCTGGTCACCGGCCAGAACCCGGCGTCCGCCACGGACACCGCGCTGGCGACGGTCGCGGCCCTGGCGGACTCATGACGGCACCGGTCACCGGTGCGGCGGTCGGGACACCGGAGCCGTACCCGGCGCTCGCCGGGGCACCGCTGGGCCGTGCCCGCTGGTTCGTCCTGGCCGTGGGACTGACCTGCACGTTCCTGGTCGTCGGCGGGGTCTCCATCGCGAACCTCGCGATGCCGTCGTTGCAGCGGACCCTGCACGTCGGCTTCGGCGCCGTGCAGTTCGTGGTGGCCGGGTACGGGCTGGTGTACGCGGTCTTCCTGATCACCGGCGGCCGGCTCGGCGACGTGCTGGGCCGCCGCCGGGTGCTGCTCGGCGGCCTCGTCCTGTTCACCGCCGCCGTCCTGCTCAGCGGCCTCGCCCCGAACGCGGCCGTCCTCATCGGCGCCCGCCTCGTGCAGGGCTTCGGCGCCGCGCTGATCTACCCGCAGATCCTGTCGATCATCCAGGACACCTTCGAGGGCGCCGAGCGCAACTTCGCGCTCGGCCTGTTCGGCGCCACCATCGGCGTCGCCATCGTCGTCGGCCAGCTCGTCGGCGGCGCGCTGATCCAGCTCGACCTGGCGGGCCTGGCCTGGCGCCCGGCCTTCCTGGTGCTGGTCCCGCTAGGCACCGCGGCGCTGCTCACCGGCCGCCGGGTGATGGCCCGGGACCAACCCGCCGGACGGCCGCACCTTGACCTGGCCGGCACCGGTCTGCTGGGCGGCGCGCTGCTGCTCCTCGTGCTGCCGCTGCTGATCGGCCCGGGGGCGGGCTGGGCCTGGTGGACCTGGGTGATGTTGGCCGCCGCCGTCCCCGCCTTCACCGTCTTCGTCCGCCACGAACAGCACCTGGACCGCACCGGCCGCACCCCGCTGCTGCGCCCGTCCCTGTTCGGGCAGCGGGCGTTCGGCGTGGGCATCGCGATCGGCGTCCTGTACTTCATCACCATCGTCGGCCTGGCCGTCTACACCTCGCTGACCTTCCAGGTCGGCCTCGGCCTCAACCCCCTGCAGGCGGGCCTCGCCTTCGCCCCCGTCGGCATCGCGTTCTTCGCCTCGTCGCTGGTGGTGCCCCGGCTCGTCCCGCGGCTCGGCCGGACCGTGCTGGTCCTCGGGCACGTGCTGCTGTTCGGCGGTCTGGCCGCCGCCTGGGCCACCGTGCACACGGCCGGGTCCGGGCTGTCGGCCGCCGAGCTGGCGCTGCCGCTGCTGCTGGTCGGCACCGCACAGGGCCTGACGATGTCCCCGCTGATCGGGGTCGTCCTGACCGGCATCCGGCCCACCGACAGGGGCTCGGCCTCGGGCGCCCTCACCACCGCCTTCCAGATCGGCCAGGCGCTGGGGGTGGCCGGAATCGGTACGGTCTTCTCCGTCCTCGGCGCCCACCCCGGTTCGACCGCAGCGTCAAGCCGTTACCAAGTCGCCTATCAATACGCCCTGTTCGTCATGGCGGCGCTTACGCTGGTGTCGTTCCTGCTGGTCTTCCTGCTCCCGAACCCGCACGACAGCCGGCCCCACCACCACTTCCTGTGGGTGCGGCACGGCCGCCGCACCGGCCTCGCCCACGCCTTCTACCTGCTGACGGGCGGCCACGCGGTGGGCCGCCGGCTCAGCCACTGGTTCCACCACCACGAAGGGAAACACTGATGCGTCAGGTCGCTCTGGGCAGCCAGGGGCTGCGGGTCTCCGCGCAGGGGCTCGGCTGCATGGGCATGAGCCAGTCGTACGGGGTCGGCAACGACGAGGAGTCGATCAGGACCATCCACCGGGCCCTCGACCTGGGCGTCACCCTGATCGACACGGCCAACGTGTACGGCGCGACCGGCCTGTACGGCGTCGGCGCCAACGAGAAGCTGGTCGGCTACGCGCTCAGGGAGCGCCGGGACGAGGTCACCCTCGCCACCAAGTGCGGCATCGTGGACGTGCGGCCCGGCGCCGGCATGGAGCTGCGCGCCGACCCGGAGTACGTCCGGCAGTGCTGCGACGACTCGCTGAAGCGCCTCGGCGTGGACCACATCGACCTGTACTACCTGCACCGGATCGACCCGAAGACCCCCGTCGAGGACTCCATCGGTGCCTTCGCCGAGCTGGTGAAGGCGGGCAAGGTCCGCTACATCGGCGTCTCCGAGGTGACCGCCGAGGAACTGGAGCGCGCCCACGCCGTGCACCCGGTCACCGCCGTGCAGAGCGAGTACTCGCTGTGGAGCCGCGAGCTGGAGGCACAGGTCCTGCCCGCCGCCCGCCGGCTGGGCATCGGCGTGGTCCCGTTCTCCCCGCTCGGCCGCGGCTTCCTGACCGGCGCGGTCACCAGCCGGGACACCATGGCGGCGAACGACATGCGCCGCAACCTGCCGCGGTTCTCCCAGGACAACCTGGACGCCAACCAGCAGGTCGTGGACGTCATCCGGGAGATCGCCGACGCCCACGGGGTGCTGCCCGGGCAGGTCGCGCTGGCCTGGGTGCACGCCCAGGGCGACGACATCGTGCCCATCCCGGGCACCAAGCGGATCAGCTACCTGGAGCAGAACACGGCCGCCGCGGACCTCACGCTCTCCGACGACGACCTGTCCCGCCTCGGCGCGGCGGCCGCCCGGATCCAGGGCGCCCGCCGCTGACCCGGGCGTGACCTCAGTCCGCCTTCAGCTCCGGCGGATGCAGGAAGTAGTTGGCGGCCGACGCCGCCTGCGCCCCCTCGTGGACGGCCGCCGTCACCTGGTGGGAGTGCAGCGCGGTGAGGTCGCCGGCCGCGTAGACGCCCGGCACGCTGGTCCGCTGCTCGGAATCCACCCCCACGTATCCGGTGGGGGCGAGCCGGACACCCAGCTGCCGGGCGAGCGCGGTCTCGGGGGTGGCGCCCTGGATGGAGAAGAGCGCGTCGAGTTCCAGCCGCCGGCCCTCCCGCGTCACCACCGCAGACAGCATCCCGTCCGCGCCCTCCGCCTCCGCGATCCGGTCGTGCACCACGGGGATCCCGGCGGCCGCCAGCCGGCGCCGGAACCTGGGACTGATCTCGTCGCTCGCGCTGTTGGTCAGCAGCCGCACCCGGTCGGTGAGGCTGTGCAGCTGCATGGCCTCGCCCGCGGCCGCGTCGGTGTGGCCGACGACCAGGATGCTGCGCCCCCGGTTCTCGTACCCGTCGCAGGCGATGCACCAGAACATCGACCGGCCGACGTACGGCTCCCAGCCCGCGAAGTGCGGGAAGTGGTCGAGGACGCCGGTGGCGAGGACCAGCGACCGGGCCCGCCAGGAGTGCCCCTGGGAGCGGACCGTGAAGCCCTGCCCGGCGTCGCCCTCGGCGTGCGTGACCAGGTGGTGCAGGACCCGGGCCCGGGGATAGCGGGCGAGCTGCTCCCGGCCGAGCTTGCGCAGGTCGACGGTGGGAATGCCGTCCGGGAAGCCGAGGTAGTTGTGGTTGGTCTGGTGGTGGGTCGAGCGTCCGTGCCCGGTGTCGAAGACCAGGACCTCGCGGTTGTAGCGGGCCAGGTAGAGCGCCGCGGACAGCCCGGCCGGGCCGCCCCCCACGACGACGGTGTCGACGATCCCCATGCGCGTGTCCCCTTCCGCAGGTTCCGCAGGTTCCTCAGGTCGCACGGGTCAGCTCCCCGGCCAGCTCCAGCTCCGCGTGGACCGCTCCGAGGCAGCGGTTCATCACCACCCGCAGCCCGCCCGCCTCGGCGATGTCGCGTGCCTCGTCGGAGACGATGCCGAGCTGCAGCCACAGGGCCCGTGCCCCGATCTGGAGGGCCTGCCGGGCCACGGCCGGAGTCTCGGGCGCCGGCCGGAAGACGTCCACGACGTCGACCGGTTCGCCGACGTCCAGCAGCGAGGCGAAGCAGGGCCGGCCCAGCACCTCGCGGTGGTGCGGATTGACCGGGACGATGTTGAAGCCCTTGCGCAGCAGGTAGGCGGGGATCTCGTGGGCGTGCTTGCCCGGCTCCGCCGAGGCGCCGACCACCGCGATCGTGCGGGCCCCGCCGAGGATGCGCCGGTACTCGTCCCACAGGTACTCGCTCATGCTGGTGTCCCCTCTCCGTAGGGTTCGCCGGCCGCGGCGACGCGCCGCGGCCGCAGCCAGATGACGCCGAGCGGCGGCAGGGTGACCTCGGTGCTCCACCGCTGGCCCTGCCACGGCTCCGGACGGGCCCTGAGCGGGCCGGAGTTGATCACACCCGAGCCGCCGTAGCGGTCCGCGTCGGTGTTGAGGATCTCGGTCCACTCGCCGCCGCCGGGCAGCCCGATGCGGTAGCCGTGGCGCACGCCCGGCTGGAAGTGGGCCACGCACACCAGGGGCGTGCCGTCGGTGCCCTGGCGGACGAAGGAGTACACGTTGTCCTCGGCCGCGTCCGCGTCCAGCCAGCGGAAGCCCGCCGGATCGGCGTCCAGGCTCCACAGGGCGGGCAGCTCCAGATAGTGCGCGTTCAGGTCGCGCACCAGGTCGCGCACCCCGGTGTGCGGTGCGTGCCCGAGCGCGGCCCAGTCGAGCCCGGCGTCGTGCGACCACTCGCTCTCCTGGGCGAACTCTTGTCCCATGAAGAGCAGTTGCTTGCCCGGGAAGCCCCACATCAGGGCGAGGTAGGACCGTACGCCGGCGAACCTGCGCCAGGCGTCTCCCGGCATCCTGCCCAGCAGCGAGCCCTTGCCGTGCACCACCTCGTCGTGGCTGACCGGCAGCAGGTGGTTCTCGGTGTAGGCGTACACCAGGGGGAAGGTCAGCGCGTGGTGGTGGTACTGCCGGTGCACGGGGTCCCGGCCCATGTAGTCCAGGGAGTCGTGCATCCAGCCCATGTTCCACTTGAAGCCGAAGCCGAGACCGCCGTGGTCGGTGCGCCGGGTCACGCCGTCCCAGGCCGTGGACTCCTCGGCGATGGTGACCACGCCCGGGTTGCTGCGGTAGACGGCGGCGTTCATCTCCTGGAGGAACTCCACCGCCTCCAGGTGCTCCCGGCCGCCGTAGGCGTTGGGCAGCCAGCCGCCCTCGGGGCGCGAGTAGTCGAGGTAGAGCATCGAGGCGACGGCGTCCACCCGGAGGCCGTCCACGTGGAACTCGGCGCACCAGTACAAGGCGTTGGCGACCAGGAAGTTGCGAACCTGCTCGCGGCCGTAGTCGAAGACGAGGGTGCCCCAGTCGGGGTGCTCGCCGCGGCGCGGGTCGGGGTGCTCGTACAGCGCGGTGCCGTCGAAGCGGGCCAGCGCCCAGTCGTCCTTGGGGAAGTGCGCCGGCACCCAGTCGAGGATCACACCGATGCCGGCGCGGTGCAGGGCGTCGACCAGGTACCGGAAGTCGTCGGGGGTGCCCGGCGCGGCCATGGGCGCGTAGTACGAGGTGACCTGGTATCCCCAGGAGCCGCCGAACGGGTGCTCGGCGACGGGCAGGAACTCCACGTGGGTGAAGCCCAGCGCCTTGACGTAGCCGGGCAGTTCGGTGGCCAGCTCGCGGTAGGTGCGGCCGGGCCGCCAGGAACCGAGGTGCAGTTCGTACACGCTCATGGGCGCCCGCTCGGCGGCCCTGCGGCCGCGTGCGGCCATCCACTCGCCGTCGGACCACCGGTGGCCGGCGGTGAAGACGACGGAGGCGGTGCCGGGCGCCGCCTCGGCCGAGCGGGCGAGCGGGTCGGCCTTCTGCCGCCAGGTGCCGTCGGGGCCGAGGATCTCGAACTTGTACCGGCAGCCGTCGCCGACGCCCGGCACGAACAGCTCCCACACACCCGAGGCGCCCAGCGACCGCATCGGGTGGCCCACGCCGGACCAGTGGTTGAAGTCCCCGACGACCCGTACGGCGCGGGCGTTCGGCGCCCAGACCGCGAACGCGGTACCGGTCACCGACCGGTGCTCCAGCACCCGTGCGCCCAGCACGGTCCACAGCCGCTCGTGCCGGCCCTCCGCGATCAGGTACAGGTCCAGCTCGCCGGGCACGGGCGGGAAGCGGTACGGGTCGTCCGTCTCGCACACGCACTCGGCGTAGCGCACCCGCAGCCGGTACTCGGGGACGCCGTCGGGACCGTCCGGGCCGTCTGTGCCGCCGAGGCCGGGGAGCGTCCCGGTGAACACCCCTCCGCCCTCGTGCCGCAGCTCGGTGAGCACCTCCCCGGCCGGGCCGACGGCCCACACCGCCTCGGCGAGCGGTCTGAGGACGCGCAGCGTCACGCCCTCGGGTCCCGGGTGCGGGCCGAGCAGCGCGTGGGGGTCGCTGGTCTCGCCGGAGGCCAGACGCCTGAGGTCGGTGGCCGGCAGCCGTGCGGGGGCCGTCCGGAGAGGGTGGGGGGAAACCGGCGGGTTCACGAGAGGTGCGTCCTGTCCGTGATGATGTGGGCGACCTGGTGCCGCGGGTCGAGACGTACGTAGTTCTCACGGCCCCAGCGGTACGTCTCGCCGGACAGCGCGTCGTGCGCGTCGAAGGTGTCGGCGCGGTCCAGGCCGAGGGCCGGCAGGTCGAGGTGGATGGTCGCCTCCCGCACGCTGTGCGGGTCGAGGTTGAGCACCACGAGGACCCAGTCGTCCCCGGCCCGCTTGGAGAAGCAGACCACCGCGTCGTTGTCCGCCCGGTGGAAGCGCAGGTTGCGCAGCCGGCACAGGGCGGGGTGGTCCCGGCGCAGCCGGTTGAGCGTGGTGAGGAGCGGGGCGAGGGTGTCGCCCGAGGCGTCGGCCGCCTTCCAGTCCCTGGGCCGGTACTGGTACTTCTCCGAGTCGAGGTACTCCTCGCTGCCCGGCCCCGCGGGCACGTTCTCGTACAGCTCGTAGCCCGCGTACACGCCCCAGGCGGGGGCCGCCGTCGCGGCCAGCACGGCCCGGACCGCGAAGGCCGGGCGGCCGCCGTACTGGAGGAAGGCGTTGAGGATGTCCGGGGTGTTCACGAACAGGTTGGGCCGCAGGTAGGCCGCGCTCTCCTCGCCGCCGAGCCCGGCCAGTTCGGCCAGGTAGGACTCCACCTCCTCCTTGGAGTTGCGCCAGGTGAAGTACGTGTACGACTGGTGGAAGCCGATCCGGGCCAGGCTGTGCATCATCGCGGGCCGGGTGAACGCCTCGGCGAGGAAGAGCACGTCGGGGTCGGTGCCGTGCACCTCCTCGATGAGCCGCTCCCAGAACCAGACGGGCTTGGTGTGCGGGTTGTCCACCCGGAAGATGCGCACGCCGTGCGCCATCCAGTGCCGCAGCAGGCGCAGGCACTCGGCGTACAGCCCCTCCGGCTCGTTGTCGAAGTCCAGGGGGTAGATGTCCTGGTACTTCTTCGGCGGGTTCTCGGCGTAGGCGACCGACCCGTCGATCCGGCGCCGGAACCACTCCGGGTGCTCGGTGACCCAGGGGTGGTCAGGTGAGCACTGCAAGGCGAAGTCGAGCGCCACCTCCAGGCCGAGTTCACCGGCCCGGGCCACGAAGTGGTCGAAGTCGTCGAGCGTGCCGAGGTCCGGGTGGACCGCGTCGTGGCCGCCGGCCGGGGAGCCGATCGCCCACGGCGAGCCCGGGTCGTGCGGGCCCGCCGCCAGGGTGTTGCCGCGGCCCTTCCTGTGGGTGGTGCCGATCGGGTGGACGGGCGGCAGGTACACCACGTCGAAGCCCATCGCGGCGACCGCCTCCAGCCGCTCCGCCGCGGTCCGCAGGGTCCCCGAGCGCGGCGGCTCCAGCACGCCCTCGGCGTTCACCGCGGCGGGCACGGCGCCCTCCGAGCGCGGGAAGAACTCGTACCAGGACCCGAACAGCGCCCGCTCGCGGTCGACGCGCAGCGGCAGCTCGTCGGAGGAGGTGACCAGTTCGCGCAGCGGCCGCGCGGCCAGGACGGCGGTCGTCTCGGCGCCGAGCGCGGCGGCGAGCCGGTCGTCGGGGGGAAGCGTGCCGTCCAGCAGCCGGTCGCGGGCGGCCGCGAGCACCTCGCGGTCGCGCGGCGGGCCGTCCGCCTGCAGCTTGTGCAGCACCCGCTCGAACAGCAGCGCGCCCTCCGCCAGCACCAGCTCCACGTCGATCCGGGCCGGGACCTTGATCCGTGCGGTGTGCCGCCAGGTGGCCACGGGATCGGCCCAGGCCTCCACCCGGTACGTCCACTCGCCCTCCCGGTCGGCCGCGACCTGGGCGGCGTAGCGGTCGGTGCCCGGCGCGATCAGGCGCATGGGCGTCCAGGGGCCCGGCACGCCGTCCGGGTCGGTCAGGACGACGTTCGCGGCGACCGCGTCGTGGCCCTCCCGGAAGACCGTGGCGGACACCTCGAACAGCTCGCCCGGCACGGCGCGGGCGGGTCGGCGGCCCGCGTCCACCTGGGGGCGGACGTCCCGCACGGGTATCCGGCCGACCGTGGGGGCCGGCCGACGGACGTCGGGCTTGCCTTGCATGCTCATGCCTCCTGGCACCGAGGTTCGGTGGTGGGCCCGGTTCCGGTGCGGACCGGGGTCAGGACAGGGAAGGGGGATGCGGCGCCGGCCGGCGCAGCGCCGTGGTCCCGTTGCTCACGTCGGCGATGATGCGGCGGTAGCCCGCCACCAGCGGGTGGTGCGGATAGGCCGTGCTGAACAGCCGCTCCCCGGCCAGCGAGGCCATCTCGGGGGCGTAGGGCAGTGCCACGGTGACCGGGGTGCCGAAGGCGTTCTCCACCTTGGCGCGCAGCGGCCCCGGTTCGGTCCCGGCCGGCACCAGGTTCACCGCCACGCTCAGCCGACCGCAGCCGAGGCGTTCGGCGAGCGACATCGTCTCGGCGGCCCCCGCCATGTCCAGCCGGTCCGCCCGGGTGACCACCACCAGGGCGTCCGAGCTGGCCATCGAGGTCACCGTCTCGTTGTTGAAGCCGGCGTGGGTGTCGAGGAGCAGCACGTCGAGCGCGAGGGAGTCGATCAGCCGGTCGAAGCCCTCCCGCAGCAGCCCGACGTCGTAGCCGCGGCCCATGATCTCGTTGATGCCGGCCGCCCGGCTGCGGGCCGGCACCACGAAGAAGCCGTCGTGCCCGGCGTCCGCCTCCGCGGCGTAGGCGGCGTCCTCGATCTCGCAGCGTCCGACCAGGTAGTCGCTGAGCGAGTGCCGGACCGTGCCGAGCGCGTCCCCGAACAGCACGTCGAGCGCGGGGGTCTGGATGTCGGTGTCCACCAGTGCGACCCTGCGCCCGGCGGAGGCCAGGAGCACCGCCAGGTTGGCGGCCGTGCTGGACTTGCCCGTACCGCCCCGGTACGAGTGCACGGTGATGATCTGCGACATGGTCTCCACCCGGGGTTCGGTCAGGACGTGCGCCGGTGCACGGCCATCATGGTGATGTCGTCCGACTGCTCGGCCGGCCCGACGAACTCGCCCAGCACGCCGTCCATGTGGTCGAGGAGTTCCTCGCCGCGCACCGCCGCCTCGGTCAGCTGTTTGATCATCTGGTCGTTCCCGAAGAACCGGCCCGTCCCGGAGCGCGCCTCGGTCACCCCGTCGGTGTAGATGAAGAGGGTGTCGCCGGGGCTGATCTGCGCGTAGCCGAGCGAGAAGGTGACGTCGGGGATGACGCCGACCGCCGGTCCGGTGGGCTCCAGCAGCACCGGTTCGGAGCCGTCGGCGCTGACCAGCGCGGGCGGGTTGTGGCCGCCGTTGATGTAGACGAGGTTGCCGGTGAGCGGGTCGAGGACGCCGAAGAAGAGGGTGGCGAAGTAGCCCTGCCTGATGTGGTTGCGGGTCAGGTAGTTGTTGGTGCCGGCCACCGCGTTCAGCAGCGGGGTGGCTCCCACGACGGGTATGGCTCGGGTCTGCTCCTCCCAGACGGTGGACTCGTTCAGCACGTCGGCGGCGATCAGGTTCTGCAGTCCGCTCTGCTCGGCGGTGTGCCGCAGCAGGCTGCGGATCAGCGCCATGAACAGGGCGGCGCCCACGCCCTTGTCGCAGACGTCGGCCACGACCAGGGCCAGCCGGCGCCGGTTGACCAGTTCGAAGACGTCGTAGAAGTCCCCGGCGACGGTGCGGGCCGGGCGGAAGCGGACGTCGATCTCCCAGTCGTCGGGGCTGGGCAGCGTCTCCGGCAGGAAGCCGAGCTGGATCTCCCGGCCGATCTCCAGTTCCCGCTCGTAGCTGAGCAGTTCGGCGTGGGCGGTGACGTCCTCCAGGGTGCGGGTGAACTCGGCCCGCTCATGGCAGTTGCGCAGCCGGGCGCGGACCAGTTCGTGGTGGAAGGGCGGCACCAGGTAGTCGAAGCCCGCCTGGACGTGACCGCCCAGCAGGTGCAGGTCGTGGTCGGCGAACGCCACGACGGTCGGCTGCCGCCCCTCGTCGTCGAGCCGCCGTACGACGGCCTTCACGGTGGCCGGCGCGAGCCGGGCGGAGACGAGCAGCACGTCGGTCTCCCCCAGCCCGCCGGGCGCCTGTGCCAGCGCCTCGCCGGGGGTGCGGCGGCGGACCGTGAACCGCAGCGCCTCGAGCGCGGCCAGCAACTCGGCCGGGGCGCGTCGGTGTTCGTCGAGGAGCAGCACCTTCGTCTGTGACATCTCGTCTCATCTATCCGTGGTGGCCGCGGCGGATCGTCAGCGTGCTGACGTTGCGCCCCGCCACCAGCTCGTAGTCGAAGCGGTCCACCGCCGTAAGGGCCAGGAAGACCCCGAGGCCGCCGACGGCCCGGCGGGCCAGCGGCACCTCCAGGTCCGGTGCCTTCATGCCGCCGCGCGGGTCGAAGGCCGGGGCGTCGTCGGTGAAGCGCACCCACACCCGGTCCGCGGCGAAGCCGCCGTCCACGCAGATGGCGCCGGGCGCCCCGCGGTAGCCGTGCATGACGATGTTGGTGGCCAGCTCGTCGGCAGCCAGCCGCAGCCGGTAGGTCTCGCTGCTGCTCAGCCGGCCCGACCGCCCGAGCTCGAGGACGAACCGGGCGACCAGGTCCAGGGACTCCAGGTCGGCCGGGATCCGCAGCCCGGGCGCGGCCTGGGCGGCGAGCGGCCCGGCGGCGCAGTGCGCCTCGCACCACTCCTGCCCGGCGGTGTGTTTGGCCGACGCGGCCCCTGAGTCGATCGCCATCTTCCGCCCCTCTCAGGCGTCGATCAGCTCGATGCTGTGGTCGAAGCCCGCCAGCCGGATGGTCCGGCTCACCGGCTCCGTGGCGCCGATCACGGCGATGCGCACCTCGTCACCCATCTTCTGGCGGGCGAAGACCAGCGAGCGCAGGCCGGCGCTGGACAGGTAGTCGAGGTGGCGGGCGTCTATCTCCAGGCGCACCGCGCCCTCCTCGGCCGCCTGGTCGACCAGGTCGTGGAAGCGGGGCGCGGTGGACGCGTCGAGTTCGCCCTTGACCTCGATGGTCGCGAGGTCCCCGGTGACGTTGAGGATTCCGTCGAACGACATGAACAGCTCTCCTTCGGTGGGGCGGTGATGCCTCGGGTCGAGGCTCGGTACGGCGGTCGGCCGGTACGGCGGTCAGCCGGTGCGCCGGTCCCGGCCGACGAGGATCACCAGCGCGTGCGGGCCCAGGTGGTAGCGCCCCGGATGGTGCAGCTCGCTCTCGCCGCCCACCGGGGCGAGCCCGTGCGGTGCGGCCAGTGAGGTGTCGGCGAACAGGTGCCACGCCTGTCCCTCGGGCAGGCCGGGCAGCTCCAGGTCGTGCGCTTCCCAGTGCGCGTTGACGGCGATGTAGACGTGGTCGTCGGCGACGGTGCCGCCCTTGGCGTGCCGGCCGCAGCGCATCAGGCCGAGCACCCTGCTGTGCGCGGACCAGTCCGGGTGCCAGGCCCGTACGCCGTGCCAGCTGATGTCGGGGTAGCCGCTGCCGACCTGGTCGGAGCCGACGGGGTGGTCGGCGGTGCGCAGGACGGGATGGGCGTGCCGGAAGGCGATCAGGGACCGGGTGAACTCCAGCAGCTCGGCGTTGGCCCCGAGGAGCCCCCAGTCGAACCAGGACAGTTCGTTGTCCTGGCAGTAGCCGTTGTTGTTGCCGAGCTGGGTGCGCCCGACCTCGTCGCCGGCCAGGATCATCGGGACGCCCTGGCTGGTCAGCAGGACGCCGAGCATGTTCTTCATCTGGCGCGTCCTGAGGTCGCGGACGCGCGCCGAGGCGCTGGGCCCCTCCTCGCCGCAGTTCCAGCTGTGGTTGTCGTCGCCCCCGTCGCGGTTGTCCTCGCCGTTGGCCTCGTTGTGCTTGCCGTTGTACGTCACCAGGTCGTTCAGGGTGAACCCGTCGTGCGCGGTGACGAAGTTGACCGAGGCGGAGGCGGTGCGGCCGCGGTACAGGTCGGGGGAACCGGCCATGCGGGTGGCCAGCTCGCCGACCAGACCGGGCTCGCCCTTGACGAAGCGGCGCACGGTGTCGCGGTACTTGCCGTTCCACTCCGACCAGC
Source organism: Streptomyces sp. WI03-4A (assembly GCF_033792105.1). Lineage (NCBI taxonomy): Bacteria > Bacillati > Actinomycetota > Actinomycetes > Kitasatosporales > Streptomycetaceae > Streptomyces > Streptomyces sp. WI03-4A. The sequence continues at coordinate 48,111 of NZ_JARAUO010000035.1, read as the reverse complement.
GGCCGTAGTTGGGGAACGCGCCGACCTGGTAGAGGCCGGCCGCGTCCCACGCCTCGGCGATCAGCTTGGTGTGGCGCAGGATCGGGTCGTGGGCCAGTTGCTCCAGCAGCGGCGGGTTGGGCAGCGGGGTGCCGTCGGGGGCCCGGTCGAGGATGGCGGCGAGATCGAACCGGAAGCCGTCGATGTGGTACTCGGCCACCCAGTAGCGCAGGCAGGACAGCACGAAGTCGCGGACCACGGGGTGGTTGCAGTTGACGGTGTTGCCGGTGCCGCTGAAGTTGTAGTACTCGCCGCGCGGCGTCAGCATGTAGTACGTGGCGTTGTCCAGGCCGCGGAACGAGATGGTCGGACCGTGCTCGTTGCCCTCGGCGGTGTGGTTGAAGACCACGTCGAGGACGACCTCGATGCCGGCCCGGTGCAGCTCCCTGACGAGGGTCTTGAACTCGTCGGCCTGCATCCCGAACCGGCCGGTGGCCGCGTACCCGGCCTTGGGCGCGAAGAACGAGACGGTGTTGTAGCCCCAGTAGTTGTGCAGGCGCCCGCCGGTCGCCGGGTCGGTACGCGGGTTGTCCAGCTCGTCGAACTCGAAGACCGGCAGCAGCTCGACGCAGTTGACGCCGAGGTCCCGCAGGTAGGGGATCTTCTCCCGCAGACCCGTGTAGGTGCCCGGGGCGCTCACCCGGGACGACGGGTGGCGGGTGAAGCCGCGCACGTGGGTCTCGTAGACGACCAGGTCCTCGGTGGGGATACCGAGCGGGGTGTCGTCGCCCCAGTCGAAGTCCTCGTCGAGCACCTTGGCCCGGTAGGGGTAGACGTCGTCCCAGTCCGGCTCCCGCCCCCACACGTCCCGGCCGGAGACCAGCCGGGCGTAGGGGTCGCTGAGCACCTTGCCGGCGTCGAACCGGTCGCCGGCCTCCGGGTCGAAGGGGCCGTCGGCGCGGAAGCCGTACTCCAGGTTCTCCGGGTCGAGCCCGAAGACCGTCATCGCGTACACGCTGCCGGTGCGGAACTCCGGTGGGAACTCCAGTTCGGCCGTGGGGCGGCGGGCACCGCGTTCGAAGAGCACCAGCCGCATCGCGGTGGCCCGGTCGGAGTAGACGGAGAAGTTGATCCCGCCGGGCACCGGATGAGCGCCGTACGGGAAGGGCCGGCCGGCCCTGACCCGGTAGCCGTTGATGCGGCGGGTGGGGAACGCGTCGACGCGCTCGCGTACCTCCGGGGTGGTCATCGGCCCGTGCGTTCCCGTGCGGCGTCCAGGTCTTCCTCGATCCGGAAGAAGTCCAGGAACCCCGTGGCGGACATCACGAACCGGACCTCCTCCGACAGGCCGACCAGGGTCACCCCGGTCTCGAGCTGCTGGGCCCTGCGGTGCACGATCAGCAGGGTGCGCAGGCCCGCGCTGGAGACGTAGCTGACCCCGCTGAGGTCGATGACCAGCCGGCTGCCCTGTCCGACGAAGGGCAGGAGCTGGGCCTGGAGCCCGCCGGACGTGGTCGAGTTGATCTCTCCTTCGAGGACGACGACCGCGGTGTCGCCCTCGCTGCGGGAGCTGAGCTTGACGGTCATCCCGCCACCTCCGTCCGGGCCACGGGGGCCAGTCGCACCTTCACCTTGACCCGCCCCGACGTCTCGGGCAGGTGGACGAGCAGCGCCTCGGCGTCGAACGCCGGGTGCGGCTCGCCGTCGATCTCCACCGACTCGATCCGCACGCGGCCGTGCGGCAGCAGGTCGGGGGCCACCCGCAGCACCCGGCCCTCGATCAGCGCGGGGTCCGGCTTGAACCAGAAGTCCATGGCGCTGCCCCCCAGCAGCAGGTTGTTGTAGACGGCCGCGAGGTAGCACAGCTCGGCCGAGTGGTACATCGACATCGAGTGGCTGCCCTTGAGCCGCTCGACCCCGAGGAGGTACGGCAGCCCGTTCGCCAGCACGTTGAAGTAGACGGCACCCTCGTCGTGGTCGAGGAAGAAGGCGTTGTAGAAGGCCTGCGCGTCCCGGGCCTCGCCCTGGAAGTCGGCGCGGCCCGTCGTGCCGTGCAGGATGAGGTAGGCGAGGATCGCCTGCTCCTGCTGCCACCACGCCTTGCGGTCGTGCCAGGTGAACCGGTGCCGGTCCTCGCCCGCCACCCGGGTCCGCTCCACCACGTCGTACCAGCCGCCGCGCTGGCGGTCCGCGCCCCACTCGGGCATGGTCTCGCCCAGCGAGGTGGCCAGCTCCAGGTAGTCGTCCTTGGGCCGCAGCGCGTGCATCCGCAGCAGGTTCCAGGCGATCTTGAGGTTGTGGCCGACGACGGCGCGGTTCTGCTGCCAGCCGTGCGTGGTGTCGTGCGACCAGTCCTTGTGGAACCGTTCCTGCACGAAGGGGCTGTGCTCCGGGTCCGGGAACCGCCCGACGATGGTGTCGAAGGTGTACTCCAGCATGTCGGCGTACGTCTTCTCGCCGGTGGCCAGGTACAGGTTGATCAGGTAGGCCGGGGCGTGGTCGCCGACGGAGTTCCAGTTCTTACGGGCCCGGTTGGGGCCGAGCGACTCGTGGTCCGGGCTGAGCAGGATCGGGTCGATGTGCGAGAAGTACCCGCCGTGCTCCGGGTCCAGGTAGAACCGGTCGAAGAGGCGGATGGTGGCGTCCGCGTCGGCCTTGATGCGGGGGTCGCCGGTGATCCGGTAGGTCTGCACCGGGCCGGCCAGCGCGTAGATCTGCTCGTATGCGGGCAGGGCGTCGTAGTCGTCGGAGAACTCCGAGGTGAACAGCTTGGTCTCGACGTCCCCGTCCACCTTGAGCCCGTGGTACCAGTACACGACGTTCTCGTCGGCGTCCACGAACCGCATGTGCTCGCGCAGGTACTCGGTGCCCCGCTCGGCGATCTCCAGGTACTCGTCGTCGCCGGTGAGCAGGAACGCGGAGGCCATGCCGTAGACCAGCCGGGAGATGGTGTCCGTCTCCTGGACGTGGCTCGCGGTCTTGTCGCCGCTGAGCCGGATCTCGGTGCGGTAGCGCGTGAAGTCCACCGGTCCGTCGCCGAACTGGGCCTTGCGGTAGAAGGTGGCGATCTCCCGGATCTGCCGGATCCACCAGCCGGCCTCCTCGAACCGGTGGTCGTCCGTCTGCCGCCCCGTGAAGACCAGTCGCTTGGCCTCGAACCGCAGCCCGCCGGCCACCGGGTAGAAGATGCCGTACGCGAGGACGTACCGGTCCTCCTCCAGCAGCGCGTCGATGTGTCCGGAGGCGTCCTGGTAGGGCTCCCCGAGGTTGTGCAGCAGCTCCGCGGAGGGGCCGCCGTCCAGGGAGACCTCGAAGGGGCGGCCGTCGGCGGTGACGAGGGTGAAGACGCGCGCCTCGCGGTCGAATCCGGCCACCCGACCCGCGATGGTGTCGGAAAACGTGAAGTTGACGGTGTCGGACATGGTCACACCCTTCGCATTATGAGTTTGAATTCGTCCGGGACTGATGAACCATCGATTCTCCCGTTCCTGACATTCCGCGAACGTGTCATATCTTCAGCGGGCATGGACCATGCGGACAAAGAGCGTTCGTGGACTTCCTGAACTTTCAGTTATCGTGCCGGAATTCCTCGACGAGGCGGCGGACGGCGGCGAGCGGTATCGGCAGCCACGCGGGCCGGTTGTGGGCCTCGTACACCGCCTCGTACACGGCCTTGTCCGCCTCGAAGGCGCGCACCAGCACCGGGGCACGGCGCGGGTCCTGGCCGCCGCCGGCCGCGTAACCGGCGCAGTACGCCTGCCGGTTGTGCACGGCCCAGGCGGTGGCCCGGCGGGCCGCCCGCGGGTCGCCGGCGGCGGCCTCGGCCGGCGGCCGGCCCAGCACCTCGGCCAGGGCGTGGTGGGCCGCGTAGTCGAAGGAGCGCAGCATCGCCGCCACGTCACGCAGGGCGGGCTGCGGCCGCCGCCGCTCCTCGGGCGAGTGCCCTGGCTCACCCTCGAAGTCGATGAGCACCCAGCCCTCCCCGGTGCGCAGCACCTGCCCCAGGTGCAGGTCCCCGTGGACCCGCTGGACGAGCGGCGGGCGGCCGCCCAGCACGCCGCGGCGCAGCTCCTCGTGCAGGTCCCACAACCCGTCCGCGTACGGCGCCAGCCGGGGCACCGCCCGCAGGCCGTCGGCCAGCCGCTCGCCCAGCAGGTCGAGCAGGGCCTCGCTCTCCGGCCCGGTCAGCGGTCGGCTGCCGAGCTGCCCGGCCAGCGCGGTGTGCACCCGGGCGGTCGCAAGGCCGAGACCGTACGACTCCTCGGCGAAGGCCCCGGCCGGTGACCCGGCGCCGTCCTCGCCCGTCAGATAGGCGCGGGCCCGGCCGGTGGCGGCGGCCCAGCCGTCGCCGCGCGAGCGCACGAACTCCTGGAGGATGCCCAGCGTCAGGGCGCCCACCGGGGACTCGTCCGTGGTGCGCACGTGGGCCAGCGGTGCCGCGCTGGGCACGCCACCGGCCCGCTGCAGCGCGCCGAGCAGCTCCAGTTCCGGGCTGGTGCCGGGCACCGGGCGGCGCAGCACCTTGAACATCGCCCGGTCCGCGAAGGCCACCGAGGTGTTCGACTGCTCCGCCGTGCTCGCCACCCCGGGGACGCCGAGCGGCAGTTCGCTGCCGGGCAGCCGCTCGAAGCGCACCGGGCCCCGCGGGCCGGTGCCGAAGCACTCCAGCAGCCTGGTCATCAGCTCCGGGTCCTCGGTGGCCTCGTACAGGGTCAGGGCCGGGCCGCCGGGTGCGGTCAGCCGTCCGACCACCGCGTCCGGCGGCGCGGCGGCCGGTCCCCGGCGCAGTCCGAGCAGCGCCTGGTAGGGGCCGTCCTCGCCGGCGTCGAAGATCGCGACCAGGAGCGCCGGGTCGCCCGGCAGCACCCGCTCCAGGAGCCGGACGGTGACCTCGGGCGTCCCGGTGTCCTTGCCGGCGAACCAGCGGCGGCCGGGCAGCCAGGACGCGAGCAGCCCGTCGAGTGCGGTGCGCACCCGCTCCAGTTCCGTGTCCACGAGGGTCGTCACGCGGCACGCACCGCCGTCCGCTCGCGGGGCGCGGGCATCCGCACCGCCGGTGGCCAGGCCGCGGGGCGCCGCGCCGCGGACAGCACGGTGGCCGCGTGCGCCAGCGAGACCATCGTCATGTGGTGGTGCCAGCCCCGGAAGGAGCGGCCCTCGAAGTCGCGGATGCCGAGCCCCTCGCTGACCTCGGCCAGGTCCCGGGTGACGCGCTGGGCGAGCATGGCGGTGCGGTAGACGGTGCCGAGCTGCGACTGGGGCAGGTTCGACAGCCAGTACGCGCTCGGGGTGCGCCGGCCCGGGTCCCGCCAGGCGCCGACCAGGATGAGTTCCTGCTGGTCGGCGGGGAGCGGGCGGGGGGCGTCGGGGCCCGTCCGGCGCAGCAGCACCCTGGCGGCGCCCACCGACGTCGCCCGCAGGGCGTCCGCCTCGTGGTCGTACCACTCCACGGGCAGGCACTGCCGGCTGAGTTCCGGCACCAGGGCGAGCGGGGAGCCGGGCGGGCAGGGCGCGCCCGTGTCCTCGGAGAACCGCTCGGGCCCGCCCGGGCGCACCGAGGGGCGCACCGGCCGCACGGCCAGGCCGCGGGCCGCCGGGTCGATCCGTACGACGAAGGGCATACGGCGTTCCAGCAGCACGGCGCAGACGGCGTACGCGTCGCTCTCGCGCAGGTCCATGACCACCGGCCGGTGCGGCAGTCCCCAGTCCCCGGCCATCGCGGAGACGGACTGCACCGCGCACTGCTCGGGCGGGCAGGAGCCGATGTCCTCGGGGATGCAGGCGCGGCGCCGCAGCGACGCCTCGCCCGCCCAGCTCTCGGGCAGCGCCAGGCGCCAGTCGACGGGGCAGGACGCCCGGTCGCCGGCCAGCCACACACCGACGGCCTGCTGGCAGTTGACGACCCGTCCGTGACTCGACACCCACCGGCGCTCCACGCCCACCGAGTGCCGGCCCACCTTGGAGATGACCAGCGGGTGGACCACCCAGGCGCGCGGTTCGAGCCGCAGCAGCAGGTCCGCCAGCTCGCGGCGCACCGGCTCGGCGGCCCACGGCGACTTGGTGATGAACTGGTAGAGGCTCTGCTCCACCCCGCCGCCCGCTCCGTCGGCGATCGCCCGCATCGTCTTCCTGCCGGAAACGGAGAGCAGACCTCTCACATAAAGTTCGCCCCAACGCCTCTGGTCGCTGCGCGGAATGGATCGGAACGTGCGGGAGACGATTTCGGAGACCACATTCTCGGAAATCTCGGCGGACTCCACGATTTGATGTTCGCCGGGCATGGTTCGGCCCTCTCTGGAAAGCGTGTTTTAACGCCGCGGGCCGGCGCCGCGGACGCGCGGTCGCGTCCGCCGGGGCGCCGGCCCCGGCCGGGTCCCGCCGGCTCCGGGGGGGGTGGAGCCGGCGGGTGAGGGACGGGGCGGGCGGTCGGGGGTGGCACCCGCCCCGTCGTCCGTACGGCCCCGGGCCGGGGCCGTACTCCTAGGGCCTGTCGGGAAGGTGGCGTCGTCGCCCGCGGGGCGGCCGGGCGTCGCACGGCAGGCGCCACTTTCGCAACAGGCCCTAGGGCCGCAGGGCGGGCAGCGGGTCCGGGGTCAGCCTGCGGAACAGCGGTTCCCAGTCCGCGGGCGCCGTGCCCGGCTCGTTGTAGAGCTCGAAGGTGCGGCCGGTGGCCGCGGCGGAGCCCAGGGCCCGGACACAGGCCTCGGCCACCGAGGCGCGCGAGACCCAGCCGTCACCGCGGTCGTCCTGTTCGAGCCGGACGCCCGCGCCCGCGCCGCCGTCGTCGGTGAGCCAGCCCGGCCGTACGACCGTGTAGACGAACCCCGAGTCGCGGACCGCGTCCTCGCCGCGCAGCCGCCAGTCCAGCAGCCGCCCGTAGGCGTTCATCGGGTGCTCGCGCCGGGTCACGAAGATCTGGCTCACCAGGAGCAAGCGCGGTCGCACCGGGTTCTCCGCGGCCGCCGCCAGCACGTTGCGCACCCCGCTGTAGACCGTGGTCTCGGGGCTGTCCGGGCCGGAGTCGGCGGTGCCCGGCTCCACGCAGAACACCACGGCGGCCGTGCCGCGCAGCGCGGGCTCCAGCGCGTCCAGGTACCGTACGTCCGCCTGCCGCAGCTCGGTTCCGGGCGGCGGGGCCGCTCCTCGCTCCGGGTGCCGGCTCACCACCCGGACCCGCTCGCCCGCCTCGGCCAGTCTCCTGGTCACGAGGGCGCCGAGCCGACCCGCGCCGCCGATCACCGCTATGGGGCCGTGCATGTGCATGATTCCCCCTCTTCGTCTGACGCCTGTGGTCCGGCCGGGTCACACCCAGCGCAGGACGTCGTCGGCGCTTCTCAGCTCGGTCGCGGCCGGCACGCCGGTCAGCGTGGGCACCCGCAGCCGCGGGTAGACCGTGACGCCGCGGAACCGGGACCCGGGACGCAGCACGGCCCCGTCGCCGATCGCTGTGTGTCCCTCAAGGCGGGTCGGCCGGGCGCGCTCCGAGTGGATGACCGCCATCGGCCCGACGTAGGAGTCCGAGACGTCGGCGTGGGCGCCGATCACCGCGGACTCGCCGACGGCGGAGTGCACGAGCGCGCTGCCCTCACGGATCTCGGCCCCGTCGCCGACGTCCGTGTGCTCCAGCCGTACGCCCGGACCGATCTCGACGTCGTGGCCGATGCGCACCCCGGGACCGATCAGCACCGATCCGTCCTCGATCTTCTGGGCGAGCGTCGTGCCGGTCAGGTCGTCCTTGGTCTGCAGACTGCTCTCGTGGACCCAGCCGTGCGCCCCGGCCTGCCCGGAGCGCTCCATGAGCCGGTTCATGTGCTCGTACGCGCCGTCGAGCACCAGCCGCAGGGTGTGCAGGTAGTCGGGCACGTTGCCCAGGTCGCCGAGCCGGCCGATGGCGTGGGCGGCGACCGGGTGACCGTGCGCGGCCAACCAGGGCAGCAGGTCCCCGCCCCAGTCGAGCCGTTGGTGGGTCTGCCTGAACAGCCCCGGCTCGCGGGCCAGCAGGCGCAGCCGGCCGCAGTCCACCAGGTACATCCCGGCGTTGGTGGGCAGGGTCGCCCGCTCGTCGGCGACCGCGTCCGGGAACAGCTCGCCGAGCCGTGCGGCGGCCGGCTTCTCGACGAAGCCCGTCACCAGCCCCCGCGCGTCGGTGCGCATGACCCCGTACTTGCCGGCGATCTCCCGTGCCGTGCGTTCCACCGCGGCCACCGTCACCACGGCGTCGCGCCGGTCGTGCGTCGCGCGCAGTTCCCTCAGGTCGAAGTCGAAGAGCGAGTCGACCGGCAGCACCAGGGCCTGCCCCTGGAGGTCCCACTGTTCGAGGTTGTGCAGCGTGGCTCCGGCCGAGCCGACGTTGTAGCGGTCGAGGCGCGAGCGCGAGTAGCGCACGTCCACCCCGTGGCGCTCGCCGTGGCCGAGCAGGAGCTTGATCTGGTTGCGGTTCTCCAGACCGTGGGCCACCACGTAGAAGCGGCGGATTCCCTGGTCCCTGCAGGCTTCGACGACCCATTCGACGAGCCGCCTCCCGACGAACGGGATAAGCGCCTTGCTGCGAATGTAGTCGGATGACTCGAGGGTGATGGGCTTGGCCCGCTCCCCCCTGCCGCCCGCGAGAATGATTCCGACGGTTTCCGGATTCCGACGAGGCACTTTCGCTTCCCCCTATGAGTTCGTCGGACGTCCGCCCGGTGCTTCGGTCAGCCCCATTCCGGGTCGTGGGCGGGGGTGTTGGCCGACTGGGCGGCCGTCTGCGCGTGGGTGGCCGCTTCGGCCGACTGGGCTCCGAGCCCGAGGAGGAACATGAGGGCGAATATCGCGGTGAATCGCTTGGCACTCGCTTCTATGGAATTCATACGGATTCCCTCCCAGGTGGCTGATAGGCGCTGCTGCCTTCCGCCGCGAGAAGCATGCCGCAGTCCGGGGCCGGATTTCTTCGCTTGGTAGCCTCGTGATCGCGCATTGCGCATTTCTGAAGGGGGAACGAATGTGCAGGAAGTCGGACAATCCCTCCCATCCTCATGTGGTCAGGCTCTGCGACGAGGGTCTGGCCCGGTACCGGCAAGCGCTTACGAAAGGTCCGATTGATGGGGATGTCCCCGACTGCCTCGTCGAGTTGGGGCTGATGCGGCCTTTGGCCGAAAACCCGCGGATCATGGGCGTGGTGCCGCCGGACATCGCGGTGAGCGAGTTCTGCCGGCCCATCGAGCGCGCCATCCTCGTCCAGCAGCAGGCCGTCGCGGCCGTACGCGAGGCGCTGAGCGCGGCGGAGGACGTCTACCGCGAGGAGCAGGGCACCGCCTCGGCCGACATCCGGCTGCTGCACGGGGAGGACGTGATCAGCGCGGCGCTGCAGAAGTCGGCCGACGCCTGCCGCGCGGAGCTGCTGACCGCCCAGCCGGGCGGGGGCCGGGCCACCGCGCTGCTCAGCAAGGCGCTGCGCCGGACCCTGGAACTGGCCGAGCGCGACATCCGCCAGCGCACGCTGTACCAGCACTCCGTGCGCACCCACGGGCCCACGCTCGCCTACATCGAGCAGGTGTCGGCGGTGGGCGTCGAGGTGCGCACCCTCAACGAGCTGTTCGACCGGCTGATCATCTTCGACCGCAAGATCGCCTTCATCCCCGACCCGCGGCACGACCTGAAGACGACGGCCCTGACCATCGAGCACCCGGCGATCGTCCACTACCTGGCCACGGTCTTCGACCACGCCTGGCAGCGCGCGGAGCCGCTCAGCATCACCCAGGAGCAGGCGCGCCCGCCGCTGATGACCGACGAGACCCGGCGCACCGTCCTGCGGCTGATGATCGAGGGCCACACGGACGCGGCCATAGCCAAGCGCCTGGGCATCAGCGCGCGGACCGTCTCCACCCACATCGGCCGCGCGGCGGAGGCCCTGAACAGCAAGAGCCGCGCCCAACTGGCCTACGCCCTGGCCCAGTCCCGCCTCCTGGAGGACGCCCTGAGCTGACCTCCCGCCCGCGAAGGGACCCGAGCGAAGACCACCCGCGGCCGCCGACGACGGTGCCGAGCGGACCCCACCCGCGGCCGCCGACGACGGTGCCGAGCGGACCCCACCCGCGCCCGCCGACGATGGCCGCACGGGTGGTGGGGTGGGAACGGACTCCCGCCGAAGGCGAAGCCGGGCGTGCGGGCGCTCAGGACCCCGCCGACACCCCGGCGGCGGCCGCCAGCACCTGCGCCACGTCCGCACGCCCCGCGCAGGCCGGCACCCCGAGCACCGGCCGGTCCGGCATCCGCGCCCGCATCGCCCTCAGGACCGGGTCGAGCAGCCGTGGCGCCGCGATCACCACCAGCTTCCCCGGCCGCCCCGCGATCTCCCCGGCCGCAGCGGACAGCCGCGCCTCGTCCACGTACACCAGATGGGCGTGGCCGAGCCGGGGTGCCGCCGCCCGCGCCGCCAGGGCCAGCCGCGTACCGGCCGCGCCCACGGAGACCAGCCGGGTGTCGGCGGCCGTCCCGGTCAGCTCCCAGGACACCAGCGGCACTTCGCCCTCCCCGTAGGCGGCCCGTACCGTCCCCGGCCCCTCGCCCAGCACCAGGCAGTGCGGCCGCGGGGACCGGGCGGCCTGCCGCACCACCGCCCGGATCTCCGCCTCGCCGCACGGCACCGCGAGCGGCACCCCGGGCATCCGCCGCACCTCGTCGTAGCCGTCCGGGAACGCCTCGGGCGGCACCACCACCGTCGCGCCCGCCTCCAGGCAGTCCCGCCACCACGCCGGCGGCACCACCGGCCGCCCCTCCCCCGCGCCGCCGCCCGCCGTGAGCACCACGAACGGCCTGAACCCCGCCGCGCCCAGCCCCGTCGCCATCTGCGTCATCACCGAGCCCACGCTGGGCAGCGAGAAGAAGCGGTCCGGGTGGGCCGCCTCGAACGGATGGTCCTTGGCGCGGGACAGGGTCTCCAGGCAGACGACCCGGCCGTCCCGCCCGGCCACCGCCGTCAGTTCACTGTGAAAGGCGTCCCGCCACGAATGGGTCACCACGCCACCACGCTCCCCCGTCTGCGGGCCCCGGCGGCCGGACCTCACCGGCGCGTGCCCGCGTCCAACCGCCGCCCGGACGGCGGCGGGCCGGTCGTTCCCGCTGCGCCCGTTCCCTCCCGGTCCGCGGCCCGGCCGCCACCCGCGGCGCCCCGAGGCCGGCACCGCCGGTCAGCCGTGGTCCCCGCCGTCCGCGAGGACCTCCAGCAGCAGGTGCTCGACGACGTCGTCGCCGTACTCCCCCTCGACCACTTCCACCGACCGCACCACCCGCAGCTCCCGCCCGCACGCGCGGGCGATCCCGTGCAGCTCGTCAAGGTCCCCGCGGCTGCTGAAGTGCAGCAGGGCCCGGCCGCCCGGGGCGAGCCGCCGCGGCGCCTCGGCCAGGTACCGCCGGTGGGCGCGGTAGCCGGGGTCCACGTAGGCGCGTTCGTGCATGCACCGGTAGGTGTAGTCCTCGGGCGCGCGCACGTAGTTGGAGCTCCAGAAGACCATGTCGAAACGTTCCTGCTGAAGCGCGGAGAACAGATCGCTCCGCACCGCCCGTACCCGGTCACCCACCCCGTGCCGCACCGCGTTGAGCGCCGCGTTCTCGACCGCCCGGGGGTTCACGTCGGCGGCCACCACCCGCTCGCACCCGGCGAGCGCGCCCCGCACCGCGATGACCCCGGTCCCGCAGCCGATCTCAAGGAAGGAACCCGCCCAGTCGCCCGGTCCGGCGTCCGCGAGACCGAGCAGTTCGAGCGCCACGGCGGTCGACGGCGAGAAGACGGGGGCAAACACTTCGTCAAGAAGATCCCAGCGCAACCCCATCAGATCGAACTCGGACGGCCGGTCCGGGCGCGTGAGCGACAGGTGACTGCGCTCCAGCGACCGTACATAGCTCTGCGTTCCCGACATGTTTTCCCGTCCCCCCGTCGGACATCCCACGACCGCGCGAGCGGGCCGACCCGGCGCGCCGTCAGGGCTTATTGTCGGGTGACCGGACGTCACACAGGAATGTGCAGGGGTAACCGCTGCGGACCGGACGGACGGTGTTCCGGTCACCGCGGGGCGGGCCGGTGTGTGCGAATCCGGCCAAAGGTCAGCTCAAGGCTACTGGTTCTAGCCATCGTTGACTCCCGTCATGCACGCAATCTAGGTTCACGAAAGCTCGGCAGAGCCACGCGCCGCAGGCGCCGCAGATCAAACTGGGGGTGAGGTCGGTGCGGCACACGGACGACTTCGTGCAGGACGAACTGGTCAGACTTCTCGAACTGCTCGCGAGCGAGGCCCCGCCCGACCGCTTCGAACCACCCCCGGACGCCGGCACCGGCGAGTTCGTGCCGGCGGAGTCCCTGGCCCTCCTCGAGCGCGCCCGCACCCTCGCCCGCGACATCCACGGCCTGTTCGCCCGCCGCCAGCAGCGCGAGGCCGCCCTCGCCGCGCTCGTGGACACCGCACGGGAACTGACCCTCCCGTACGACGTGGACGCGCTGCTCCAGGTGATCACCCGCCGGGCCAGGCTGCTGCTGAACTTCGACATGTCGTGGATCGCTCTCAGGGACGCCGCCGACGGCCGCTCCTACGTGCGCATCTCCGACGGCCACGCCTCGACCCTGACCCCGGGCTTCGTGGTCCCGGCCCAGGGCGGGGTCGGCAACGCGGCCGCCGACCGCTCCGGACCCTTCTGGACCTCCGACTACCTCGGCGACGACCGCTTCCCGCACTCGGCGGCCACCGACGAGGTGGTCGCGGCCGAGGGGCTGCACGGCCTGATGGCGGTGCCCCTGAAGGAGGGCGGCGACACCTTCGGCGCCCTCTACGGCGCCGACCGCTCGGTCCGCCACCTCACGCCCGACGAGATCACCCTGATGTCCTCGCTCGGCGACCTGGCCTCCCTGGCCATCAAGAAGGCCCGGCTGCTCGCGCAGACCCAGTCCGAGCTGAGCGAACTCGAACTCGACGTGTCCCGGGCACTGGACTCCTCCACCGCCGAGCGCCTGGTCAGCGGTGTACACACCCGGCTCATCGACATGGTGCTCAGCGGCCACGGACTCGGCGAGATGGCGGGCCGCGCCGCCGCCGAACTGGGCGGCGCCCTGATGGTGCGGGACGCCACCGGCCGGACCCTGGCCGTCACCAACGGCTTCCCCCGCGTGGACGAGGCGGAACTGTTCCAGCGCACCCTGGACGCCCACACCGAACTCGCCCCCATCCGCTCCGGCGACGGCCTGTGGCTCTGCCCGGCCGTCGCGGGCCGCGAGGTGCTCGGCACGCTGATCCTGGCCCCGCGCGGCCCCGCCATCGAGCACCAACTGCGCCTGCTGCGCGCCACGGCCCAGTCCGTCGCGGTCCTGCTGCGCATGCAGGCCGGCGCCGAGACCTCCCCCGACGGGGGCCGCAGCCGACTGCTCCAGGACCTGATCGTCGACTCGCCGCGCGCGCCCGAGCAGCTCGCGGTGCACGCCCGGCGGCTCGGGGTCGCCCTGGAGGACCCGCACGTCGTGCTCATCGCCCGGCCGGACGGCGGGGCGAGCGGCCGCGCGCTGGTCTGGGCGTCGTCGTACGCCCACCGGATGGCGGGCCTGCAGACCATCGTCGACGACCGCCTCGTGCTGCTGGTCCCGGGCACCGACTCGGCGGCCGCGGGGCGGGCCGTCACCGCCGAGCTGTCCACGGTGACCGGCCGCCGGGTGACGGTCGGCTCGGCCGGGCCGGTCGCCCACCCCGGCCTGGTCCACGGCACCTACCAGGAGGCCAGACGCTGTCTGGAGGCGCTCACCGCGCTCGGCGCCGACGGCGGCAGCGCCTCGGCGCAGGAACTGGGCTTCCTCGGCCTGCTGCTCGCCGACAGCCCCGACATCACGGCCTTCGTACAGACCACGATCGGCCCGGTGCTCGCCTACGACGACCAGCACTGCACCGGCCTTGTCCGCACCCTGGAGGCGTACTTCGCCTCCGGCGGCAGCCCGCGCCGGGCCGCCGAGGCCCTGCACGTCCACCCCAACACCGTCTCCCGGCGCCTTGAACGGATCACCGAACTCCTCGGGTCCAGCTGGCAGGAGCCGGTGCGGGCCCTGGAGGTGCAGCTCGCGCTGCGGCTGCAGCGCACCCGGCACGCCATCCGCCCACCCATGTCCACCTGCTGAAAAGGCTGCGGGCCCCGGAGAGATCCGGGGCCCGCAGCCTTTGTTCGCGGGGACCGGCGGTCAGCCGGTCACCCTGTGTCAGCCGTTGCGCTTCCAGCGCGGCTTGTCGTCGCGGCGGCCGAAGGAGCCGGAACCGGAGCCGGAACCGGAGCCGGAGCCGCGGTGGTCGTCACGACGGCCGTAGGGGCGGTCGTGACCGGCGGAGCGGAAGCCCGGACGGTCGTCGCGGCGGTCGCGGTTGAACGGACGGTCGCTGCCCCGGTGGCCACCGCGCTCGTCGCGGCGGAAGCCGCCCCGCTCGTCACGGCGCTCGAAGGAACGGCCACCACGGTCGCGGTCGAACGGACGGCGCTCGTCGCGGCGCTCGAAGGAACGCCCGCCACGGTCACCACCGCGGTCGCCACCCCGGTCACCCCGGTCGTCGCGGCGCTCGAAGGAACGCCCGCCACGGTCGCCACCGCGGTCGTCACGGCGCTCGAAACCACGCTCGCCACGGTCGCGGTCGAACGGACGACGCTCGTCACGACGCTCGAAGGAACGGCCACCACGGTCACCGCCACGGTCGTCGCGACGCTCGAAACCACGGTCACCGCGGTCGCGGTCGAACGGACGACGCTCGTCACGACGCTCGAAGGAACGCCCGCCACGGTCACCACCGCGGTCACCACGGTCGTCACGGCGCTCGAAGCCGCGCTCGCCGCGGTCGCGGTCGAAGGAACGGCGCTCCCGGCGCTCGTACGGCGCCGAAGCCGCCGGGCGCTCGTCACGCTCGGTCTCGCGCTGGGCCGGCTCCTCGGCCACGGCCGGCTCGGCCACGGCCTGGGCCGCGGTCGCCTGGGCCTCGGCCACCGCGCTCTCCGGGTCCTCGCCGCGCTCGCGGGCGACCCGGGCGACCAGCCGGTCGGCCTCCTCGCGCAGCTCGGCGGCGCGGCGCTGGGCGCGCTCCAGCTCCCTGGTGAGCTGGGCGAGCTCACGCTCGGCCTGCTGCGCCGCGTTGTTCGCGGACTCCGCCTGGACCTCGGTCATCGACCGGGCGCCGGTGATCTCGGCGACCTCCGGCTCGAAGGCGCCGGCGCCCTGGATGATGTGGCGCGCGGCGTCGACGCCCGCGTCCTCCATCAGGCGGAAGATCTGCCGCCGCTGGTGCGGCAGGGACAGCGAGACGACCGTGCCGGTGCGGCCGGCACGCGCGGTGCGGCCCGCGCGGTGCAGGTAGTCCTTGTGGTCGCCGGCCGGGTCCACGTTCAGCACCAGGTCGATGCCGTCCACGTGGATGCCGCGGGCGGCGACGTCGGTCGCGACGAGCGCGTTGACGTAACCGTCCTTGAAGTCGGCCAGCGTCCGGGTGCGGGCGCCCTGGGTCATGCCGCCGTGCAGCGCGTCGGCCTTCACACCGGCGTCACGGAGCTGCTCGGCGATGCGGTCGGCGCCCAGCTGGGTGCGGACGAAGATGATCGTGCGGCCCTTGCGGGAGGCGATCGCGGCGGTGACCGGCGCCTTGTCCTTGGGCTTCACGATGAGGATGTGGTGCGACATGGTCGTGACGTTGCCCTGGGCGCTGTCGACCTCGTGCGTGACCGGGTTGGTCAGGTAGCGCTTGACCAGCGTGGAGATCTCGTTCTCCATCGTGGCGGAGAACAGCATCCGCTGGCCGCCCGCCGGGACCTGGTCGAGCAGCTCGGTGACCTCGGGCAGGAAGCCCAGGTCGGACATCTGGTCGGCCTCGTCGAGGACCGCGATCTGGGTGTCCTCGAGGGAGCAGGCGCCGCGGTTGATGATGTCGCGCAGCCGGCCCGGGGTGGCGACGAGGATGTCGACGCCGCGCTCCAGGGCGTAGATCTGGTTGCCCATCGACGTACCGCCGCAGACGACCTTCATCTTCAGGCCGAGGACGTCGCCGTACGGCTGGAGGGCGTCGGCCACCTGCATGGCCAGCTCGCGCGTCGGGGTCAGGATGACGGCGCGGGGCTTGTGCTTCTGGGTGCGGCCGCCGGCCAGCGTGGCCAGGGTGGGCAGACCGAAGGAGAGGGTCTTGCCGGAGCCGGTGCGGCCACGGCCGAGGATGTCCTTGCCGGCCAGGGCGTCCGGGATGGTCGCGGCCTGGATCGGGAAGGGGGTGGTCACACCGTTCTGCGCGAGCTTGCGCACGACGCCCTCGGGAAGCCCGAGGTCGGCGAAGGTGATCTCAGGGGTGTCGGTGGTCTGGGGGGTGTCAGTGGTCTCGATGACCTCGGTGGTCACGTCGTCGAGCTCGTTCTCGTTCTCGGACACGACGATGTGATCAGTACTGGACACGGACATGCGAATGCGAAACCTTCCGGAGTCTCTTCGGCACGCGCCCGTCAACTCCGTGATTCGCTCTACGACCGCCTCAATGCGGTCCGCCACGGCAAAGGAGAGTACGCGCCACACGGCGCGCTCTGCAGTGGCGCCGGGCAAATGGGATCAAACGATCTACCACCATACGCACCCCCGGCCCCCGAAGGCAAACCGCTCCATGGAGACCCTCGTCACTCCCTACACCGGCACCCCCGCCCGCGGCGCCGGCTCCCGCTGCGCCAGTTGCGGCTCCGGGTCCTCGTGCGCCGAGGACGACGGCTCGGCCGACGGCTGATCGGTGGGAGGCGCCGGCGGAGTGGTCGCCGGGGGCTCCGGCGGGGCGGAGGTCGCCGGGGGCGTCGGGTGGTCCTCGGTCGGCGCCGGGTCTCCGGAGGCCGCGCCGCCTCCCGGCCGGCCCGGCTTCGACGGCGCCGCGGACGTGCTGTCCGCGCCGGACGGCGTGGCCGACGCCGACGCCGACTCGCCCCGCTTCGCCTTGCCGCCGTGCCCGTGCTTGCCGTCGGCCGCCCGGCCGCCGTACCCCGGACCGCCGCCGCCCCCTCCGGGACCGCCGTCCGGCGCCTCACCGCCGCGCTGCCCCGCCGAGTGCGCCGGCCGGGCCCGGCCCGCGTCGTCACCCACGCTCACACAGCCGGCGGCGGTCGTGACGGCCAGCACCACGACGGCCAGACGGACGGGTACGTACAAGGGGCGCACGGCGGCCACCTCCGCGGAAAAGAAAGGGAGTCAACCTCCCCAACTCCCGTCGCCCGCAAGAGGACACGCGCCACGTTCGAACCGGACCCGGTCCGGCCCCCGGTCACCCGTACCCGAGCGCGTGCAGCCGGGCGTCGTCGATCCCGAAGTGGTGGGCGATCTCGTGCACCACGGTCACCTCGACCTCGGCCACCACGTCCGCCCGGGACGCGCACATCCGCAGCGTCGGGCCCCGGTACACGGTGATCCGGTCCGGCAGTACCCCGGCGTACCACTCGCCCCGCTCGGTCAGCGGGGTCCCCTCGTAGAGCCCGAGCAGCTCGGGATCGTCCGCGGGCGGTTCGTCCTCGACGAACACCGCGACGTTGTCCATGAGCCGCGTCAGCTCCGGGGGGATCCGGTCGAGCGCCTCGGCGACCAGTTCTTCGAACTCCTCGCGCGTCATCTCCAGCACACCGTCATTCTCCGGCACCGGGGCGCGGACCGAGAGTGCGCGGCCGCCGCATACCGGCGACGGTGTCCGGGCATACGGCCCCAATGGCCCGCGTCCCCGTCGCAGCCCTGGACCGCATGCTGAAACGCCGCACCCGCCCGTCCGCCCGCCCGCTCCCCGCCCTCGAACTCGCCGACCGCCCCCGGCCGTGGCTGAACGCCCTCGGCCTCGCCGCGGTGGTGCTCGTCGGCGCCTGGCTGGGCCTGCTCGTCGTCGGCAACGTACGGGCACCGGTCGGCCCGGTGAACACGACCATGGCGCTGCGCCCGTCCCTCACCGGCGGCACGAAGATCAACGTCTCCCCGCTCGGCGCGCTGACCCTGGACAGCCACGTCGCCCCGGTCCGCCTGGACGTCAACGTCGACCAGCTCGACCCGCTGCGCTCGGCGGCCCTCGTCGACCACCCCGAACGGCTCTCCGGCCTCCAGGACGAGGTGGCCCGGGACGTGGAGCACGGCACCCTCGACCTGGCCGTGCGCTCCTCGGTCGCCGTGGTCGCCGGGGCGTGCGCCCTCGGCCTGGCCGTCTACCGCCGTCCGGGCCGCGCCCTGGCGGCCGGCGGCCTGGCGCTCGCCCTGCTCGCCGCCTCGGGCGCGACGGCGTACGCCACCTGGAACCCCAGGTCGGTGCTCGAACCCCGGTTCTCCGGCCTGCTGTCCTCCGCGCCGTCCGTGGTCGGCAACGCACGCAGCATCGTCGCCGAGTTCGACGTCTACCAGAAGGAACTGGCCCGCCTGGTGACGAACGTGACCAAGCTCTACGACGTCACCTCCACGCTCCCGGCCTACCAGCCGGACCCCTCCACCCTGCGGGTCCTGCACGTCTCCGACGTCCACCTCAACCCGGCGAGCTGGAAGATCATCGCCTCGCTGGTGAAGCAGTACAGGGTGGACGTGATCGTCGACTCGGGCGACACGATGGACCACGGAACGGCGGCGGAGAACGGCTTCCTGGACCCGATCCCTGACCTGGGCGCGCCGTACGTCTGGGTCCGCGGCAACCACGACTCGCGGGTCACCCAGCGCTACCTGCGGCACCTGAAGAACGTGCACGTCCTGGACGACGGCCGGGCGCTGACCGTCGGCGGCCTGCGCTTCGCGGGCATCGGTGACCCCCAGTTCACCCCCGACCGCTCCCAGGCCCGCGGCGGGGACGCGGCCGAGCGGCTCGCGGGCGACCGCCTGGCCTCGGCCCTGCGCGACCAGCGGGCGGCCGGCACGCCGGTGGACGTGGCGATCGCCCACGAGCCCGTGGCCGCCCGGGAGACGGACGGCGAGGTGCCCCTGGTGCTGTGCGGGCACCTGCACCACGAGGACACCGAGGTGCTGAAGTACGGCACCCGGCTGCGGATGGAGGGTTCGACCGGCGGCAGCGGCCTGCGCGCGGTGGAGCGCCGGTACCCGGCGCCCATCGAGGCCTCGATCCTCTACTTCGACCGCGACACCCGCCGCCTGCAGGCCTGGGACGCGATCCAGCTCGGCGGTCTGGGCCTGACGACGGCCGAGGTCAGCCGCCACCTGCCGGAGGAGAACCTGCCCGGCGCCACCCCCGCCCCGGTGGCCTCCCCGCCCTCGTCCCCGGCGTCCCCGTAAACCGTTTTGGCGATACTCCCCGCCATCCCATATGCTTCTCACGTCCCCGACGCGCTGCGAAGCGCGCAGGCGGGCCGATAGCCCTCATCGTCTAGCGGCCTAGGACGCCGCCCTTTCAAGGCGGTAGCACGGGTTCGAATCCCGTTGGGGGCACGCAAGATCGTGTGCGACACTGTTGCACACAAGCTTGGTCCTGTGGAGCAGTTTGGAGTGCTCGCCACCCTGTCAAGGTGGAGGCCGCGGGTTCAAATCCCGTCAGGACCGCTGAGGTTTCCCCGGAAGCCTCGTGGCTGGGTAGCTCAGTTGGTACGAGCGATCGCCTGAAAAGCGATAGGTCGCCGGTTCGACCCCGGCCCCAGCCACAACCTCGAAGGCCCCGTCCGTCCGGACGGGGCCTTCGTCGTGCGGCCCGGCGCCCGCTTGGCAGCGGGGGCGGGCGGCGCTACGTTCGGGCGGATCACACGGGTTTTCTCGGGGGGACGGGGGAGCGCATGGGCCAGGACCGGACCAGAGCGGTCGGGGACACCGACCTGGAGAAGTACCGGGCACGGTACGGGCTGATGGCGGTCGTCATCAGCAACTGCGCCATCGCCGCGGTCGCGATCTTCGGCGTGTGGCGGCTCGACGGCGACAAGGCCGTGGTCGTCGGCGTGCTGACCGCCGCCTTCACCGCGGTGAGCGGGACGACCACCGCCTACCTGGGCATCAAGGCCGTCTCCAACACCGCGCGGTCGATCGCCCTCGGGGACGGGTCGGCCCGACGGCCCAAGGAGCCGGACCCCGCCGCACCGCCCGCCCAGCGCGCCCCCTAGACGTGTCGGACACGCGCGGACCCGCCTCGGGGAATGGGCACGTGACGGCCGCGCGGCAAATCGTTCGCCAGCGATTTCCCCGAGGTGAGATCCTGGACCGCGTATGTCTACGCACCCAGCCCCCGCCCTCGGCACCCTCGCCCCCCGTCTGACCGAGCTGTCGCTGCGCGACGCGCACCGGCTCGGCAGGCGGCTCGAGGGCGCGCGCAAGATCCGTAAGCCGGAGGCCCGCGCCGCCGTCCTCGCCGAGATCGACGCCGAGGTCGGCAAGGCCGAGGCCCGGATGGCCGCGCGGCGCTCCCGTGTGCCCGTCGTCGGCTACCCGGAGCAGCTGCCCGTCAGCCAGAAGAAGGACGAGATCGCGGCCGCCATCCGCGATCACCAGGTCGTGATCGTGGCCGGTGAGACCGGCTCCGGCAAGACGACGCAGATCCCGAAGATCTGTCTCGAGCTCGGGCGTGGGGTCCGGGGCATGATCGGTCACACCCAGCCCCGCCGGATCGCCGCGCGCACCGTCGCCGAGCGCGTCGCAGAGGAGCTGGACACCCCGCTCGGCGAGACCGTCGGCTGGAAGGTGCGCTTCACCGACCAGGTGAACCCGGACGCCACCTTCGTCAAGCTGATGACGGACGGCATCCTGCTCGCCGAGATCCAGACCGACCGCGAGCTGCGCGCCTACGACACGATCATCATCGACGAGGCCCACGAGCGGTCGCTCAACATCGACTTCCTGCTCGGCTATCTCGCCCAGCTGCTGCCCAAGCGGCCGGACCTCAAGGTCGTCATCACCTCCGCCACCATCGACCCCGAGCGCTTCTCGCGGCACTTCGGCGACGCCCCGATCGTCGAGGTGAGCGGGCGGACGTATCCGGTGGAGGTGCGCTACCGCCCGCTGCTGGAAGAGGATTCGGACGACGCCGACCGCGACCAGATCACCGCGATCACCGACGCCGTCGAGGAGCTGATGGCGGAGGGCAAGGGCGACATCCTCGTCTTCCTCTCCGGTGAGCGGGAGATCCGCGACACGGCCGACGCCCTCACCAGGAAGCAGTACCGGTTCACGGAGGTCCTGCCGCTGTACGCCCGGCTGTCGCACGCCGAGCAGCACCGGGTCTTCCAGCAGCACACCGGGCGCAGGATCGTTCTGGCGACCAACGTCGCCGAGACCTCGCTGACCGTCCCGGGCATCAAGTACGTCATCGACCCGGGCTTCGCCCGGATCAGCCGGTACAGCCACCGCACCAAGGTGCAGCGGCTGCCCATCGAGCCCGTCTCCCAGGCCAGCGCCAACCAGCGCAAGGGCCGCTGCGGCCGTACCTCCGACGGCATCTGCATCCGGCTGTACAGCGAGGACGACTTCCTCGCCCGGCCGGAGTTCACGGACGCCGAGATCCTCCGCACGAACCTCGCCTCCGTCATCCTCCAGATGACCGCGGCCGGCCTCGGCGACATCGAGAAGTTCCCCTTCATCGACCCGCCGGACCACCGCAACATCCGTGACGGCGTGCAGCTGCTCCAGGAACTGGGCGCGCTCGACCCGGAGCAGAAGGACCCGCGCAAGCGCCTCACGGACACCGGCCGCAAGCTGGCCCAGCTGCCCGTCGACCCGCGCCTGGCCCGCATGGTGCTGGAGGCCGACAAGAACGGCTGCGTCCGCGAGGTGATGGTCATCGCGGCCGCGCTGTCCATCCAGGACCCGCGCGAACGCCCGGCCGACAAGCAGGCCCAGGCGGACCAGCAGCACGCCCGCTTCAAGGACGAGACCAGCGACTTCCTCGCCTTCCTGAACCTGTGGCGGTACGTCCGCGAGCAGCAGAAGGAGCGGGGCTCCAGCTCCTTCCGGCGGATGTGCAAGCAGGAGTACCTGAACTTCCTGCGCATCCGCGAGTGGCAGGACATCTACAGCCAGCTGCGCACCGTGGCCAAGCAGATGGGCATGCACCTGGAGGAGCCCGCTGCGGGTGCCGACGCCCCGGCCGACCGCGTGCACGTCTCCCTCCTGGCCGGCCTCCTCTCCCACATCGGGATGAAGGACGTGAAGGACGGCAACAAGAACGAGTACCTGGGCGCCCGCAACGCCAAGTTCGCGGTCTTCCCCGGCTCGGCGCTGTTCCGCAAGCAGCCGAGGTTCGTGATGTCGGCCGAGCTGGTGGAGACCAGCCGGCTGTGGGCCCGGGTCAACGCGAAGATCGAGCCCGAGTGGGTCGAGCCGCTCGCCGGCCACCTGCTGAAGCGGACCTACAGCGAGCCGCACTGGGAGAAGGACCAGGCGGCCGTGATGGCGTACGAGAAGGTGACGCTGTACGGCGTCCCGATCGTCGCGCAGCGGAAGGTGAACTACGGCCGGATCGACCCCGAGGTCTCCCGCGAGCTGTTCATCCGCAACGCGCTGGTCGAGGGCGACTGGCGCACGCACCACAAGTTCTTCGCCGACAACCGCAGGCTCCTGAGCGAGGTCGAGGAGCTGGAGCACCGGGCGCGGCGCCGGGACATCGTCGTGGACGACGAGACGCTGTTCGACTTCTACGAGCAGCGGGTGCCCGAACACGTCGTCTCCGGCGCCCACTTCGACTCCTGGTGGAAGCGGAAGCGGCACGAGCAGCCGGACTTCCTGGACTTCGAGCGGGAGATGCTCGTCCGCGAGTCGGCCGGGGCGGTCACCAAGGCCGACTACCCGGACAGCTGGCGGCAGGGGCAGCTCACGTTCCGGGTGACGTACCAGTTCGAGCCCGGCGCGGACGCGGACGGCGTGACCGTGCACGTCCCGCTCCAGGTGCTCAACCAGGTCACCGACGAAGGCTTCGACTGGCAGATCCCGGGCCTGCGCGAGGAAGTGGTCACGGAGCTGATCCGCTCCCTGCCCAAGCCGGTCCGCCGCCACTACGTGCCCGCGCCGAACTACGCGAAGGCGTTCCTGGACCGGGCGGTGCCCCTGCAGGAGCCGCTGACGGTGACGATGGCGCGCGAGCTGAAGCGGATGGTCGGCGTGCCCTTCGAGGCGGACGACTTCGACTGGGCCAAGGTGCCGGACCATCTGAAGATCACCTTCCGGATCGTCGACGAGCGGCGCCGGACGCTCGCCGAGGACAAGGACCTGGAGGCGCTCAGGCTGCGGCTGAAGCCGAAGGCCCGCCAGGCGCTCTCCCAGGCCGCGGCGGCGACCGCCTCCCGCTCGGGCGGCGAGTCCCTGGAGCGCACCGGCCTGACGGACTGGACGATCGGCACGCTCACCCGGGTCTTCGAGACGCGCCGGGCCGGACAGCCGGTGAAGGCGTACCCGGCGCTGGTGGACGACGGCGACACGGTCTCGGTCCGGCTCTTCGACACCGAGGCGGAACAGGCCGAGGCGATGTGGAAGGGCACCCGCCGGCTGATCCTGCGCAACATCCCGGTCAATCCCGCGAAGTTCGCTTCCGAAAAGCTGACCAACGCCCAGAAGCTGGCGCTCTCCGCCAACCCGCACGGCTCCGTGCAGGCCCTGTTCGACGACTGCGCGACGGCCGCGGCCGACCGGCTGATCGACGGCTTCGGCGGCCCGGTGTGGGACGAGGAGTCGTACCGCAAGCTCTACGACAAGGTGCGCGCGGACATCGTGGACACGACCGTGCGCGCGGTCGGGCAGGTGCAGCAGGTCCTGGCGGCCTGGCAGGCCTGTGAGCGCCGTCTGAAGGCCGTCCGCAGCCCCACGCTGCTGGCGAACCTGACGGACGTCCGCAAGCAGCTCGACGCCCTCGTGAAGCCGGGCTTCGTGACGTGGGCGGGCATACGGCGGCTGCCGGACCTGATGCGCTATCTGGTGGCCGCGGACCGGCGCCTGCAGCAGATGCCGACGAACGTCCAGCGGGACACCACCCGCATGGAGAAGGTCCACGAGATGCAGGACGAGTACGCCTGGCTGCTGGAACAGCTGCCCCAGGGCCGGCCGGTGCCCGCCGCCGTCCTGGACATCCGCTGGATGATCGAGGAGCTGCGGGTCAGCTATTTCGCCCACGCGCTGGGCACGGCGTACCCGGTCTCCGACAAGCGGATCGTGAAGGCGATCGACGCCGTCGCACCGTGACCGAACGCGCACAGGGGGTGAGTTCGACCAGGCGGCCCACCTCCTGTACAGTCTCTTTTCGCAGCGCAACGCGGTGAGCGGAGCGAGGCGAAACCTGGTCCTGTGGAGCAGTTTGGAGTGCTCGCCACCCTGTCAAGGTGGAGGCCGCGGGTTCAAATCCCGTCAGGACCGCACAGAGAGAAGGGCCCCCGCGAGGGGGCCCTTCTGCTGTTGTCGCCGAGGGCCCTGCCGCCCTCCGGCGCCCTTGACGACGTCCCCTTCCGCCGGTACCCAGGGACCAGGGCCCGTTCTCCCCTGTGCGGCCCCTGGAGGTGGCGTATGGCGGCATCGGCCAGGCACGAGACGCGGGCGCTGCTGAGGGCACACCTGTCGGCCGCCTCGTCGTACGGGCATCTCACCCGTCACTGCCCGATCTGCCACCGCCTGCTCCGGCTGGCCATGGACGCGCCGCCACCGGCCCAGGAAGCGGCCGCCGGGGCCGACGCGGCCGGGACGGCCGACGAGACGCTGGAGGCGCTGGAGGAGGAGAGCCCCCGAAGCGCGTGACCTTCGCGTCCGGCACGGAGCGCCGACTCCCAACACCCGCGTGTACGTGGCACGGTGGTGCGGTGCGGTGGAGCGGCCGGTTCCACTACCGCACCCGGTCCGGAGGCAACAAGCGCTGAGTCGTGTGACGGGTGTCACCGCATGAGTTTTCAAAAGGGCGGTATTTACCCCCCTCCTACAACTGGTCAATTTAATATGTGCAATTGCACCGACCGGAGGGGTCCTTCACAGCGGTTCCGACACCCCTCCCCAGACTCCGACAAGGCCGCTCACAGGCACGCCGGCCCGCCCACGAACAGCGCACAAAAAAGATCGCGCTGGACCCGGCGGAGTCCAGCGCGATCTACGACGCACCCTGTGTCGCTGCCTACAACGTTCTCTTCGGCCTGGGCGTGGGCCCTGTTGGGGCAGGTCCCGCGTCGCTCGGAGCTAGGGTTCCGGGCACGTCGACCAGTTGGGGGACCAGCCGGTTTGCCCGGTATTCAGTTGTTCAGGCCTCGCTGCGCTGCTGCGGGATGCCCGCGAGCAGTGCGCGGACTTCGGCCTCGCGGTAGCGGCGGTGCCCGCCGAGCGTACGGATGGACGTGAGCTTGCCGGCCTTCGCCCACCGCGTGACCGTCTTGGGGTCGACACGGAACATGGTGGCGACCTCAGCCGGGGTCAGCAGCGGCTCGGCATCAGGGGTGCGAGCGGTCATGAGCGGCCTCCTCGGGAGAACCGAACCTTCTCGGTTCTTTCCTCTAAATTCTGCACCTTGACCCGCGTTGCCCGAAATGGCGGACGCGAGTCGAGTCGGTTATAGGACGAACGGCTTGTCCTCGGCACTACAACTACACTATCTGTCCAGCCGCGTCGGCCAAACCGATGGAATTGCCCTCCCAGGTGTTCATCAGCGACGGAAGCCGATGGACCATGCCATAGCGGACAGTCACGCCACTGTGACGATCAGTCACAGTGGCGATCAGGAGGCACCAGACCCCCCAAAGCGTGCAATGCTGAGATTTCGCCCTCGTTGGAGCATAGTTGGGCGAACGGAGCCCTCCCCGGGCTCCTTGTCCTATTTTGGCACGAGGGGCGGCAAGAGGCGCAAGGGCCGTGTAAGTGCCGTCCATCACCCTTGAGGCAAAAGCCCGGATCGGGACCAACATCCCGTCAGGTGGTCTAAGTCCCGTAGACGGTACGTCGTTCGAGGAGATTTCGACCGTGACGTGCGTCACTCAGTTCGCGGAGCGCCGGTCCCGCACCGCACGCCACCGCTCCACCAGCCGCGCGTAGGCCGCGCCCGCGGCCGCCCCGTCGCCCCGTCGCAGCGACTCGATGCCCTCGGCCACGTCCGCCGCCGAGCGGTCGCCCTCCAGGTCGCCGGCCGGCACCGTGTGCACCAGGCCGCCGTAGTCCAGCTCCACCAGGGAGCGCGGGTGGAACTCCTCCAGCCAGCGGCCGACGTCCACCAGGCCGTCGATCAGCGGCCCCTCCCCCATGGCGTCCTTCAG
The DNA here is from genome assembly GCF_033792105.1 of Streptomyces sp. WI03-4A. Lineage (NCBI taxonomy): Bacteria > Bacillati > Actinomycetota > Actinomycetes > Kitasatosporales > Streptomycetaceae > Streptomyces > Streptomyces sp. WI03-4A. Next base: position 21,972 of record NZ_JARAUO010000035.1, on the reverse strand, counting down.
GGTCCGCAGCGCCCGGGCCACCCGGCGCCTGGCCTGGACCATCGGGGTGCGGTAGCGCAGCAGCGGGGGCACCTCGGCGGCCCCCTTCTCGTACCGGCGCTCCTCGTCGGACACCAGGACGAACCAGTTCACCGGCACCTGCCAGGTCGCCGTGCGGATCCAGGGGCGGGCGTCCGGGTTGCGGGCGAGCCAGCGCTCGTAGTCCTGGGTCGCCTGGCGCCGCACGACCTCCGGCAGCACCGCCTCCAGGACGGGCCCCGGCAGCTCCTCGGGCAGCTCCTGCAGGGCCTGCCAGCCGCGCAGCCGGGTCCGCCACGGGCAGACGCAGACCACCCCGTCGGCCTCCAGCACGAACGCGTCACCGCTCTCGTGCACCGGCACCGGGATCGGCGGCGTGGGCAGCAAGTCGGCGAGCGAGCGCCGCAGTTCGTCCTGGTAGGTGGGGCGCTCGGGGCGCCGGGCGTAGCGCGCCCAGTGCGTGCGCTCCGGCTCAGGGAAGGCGGCCAGCGGCTCGTACACACGCAGGTACGCGGCGTACGGGACGACCACGGAGGACACCTTGGGCACGCCTGCTCCCTCCCCATCGGACCCGGCTCGAAACCACTGCAAATCGTCCCACGGTCATGCGTGCACGCACGGCACGGGAGAGTGATCCTTAACACTGCGAGGATGGCTGGTGGGCCGAGGCTCTACGCTCATGCCACAGCACCCGCCACCCGCACGGGCGCTGAGCCCCACCCGCCGCTCTTTACACAGGAGTCACCACAGTGACCGACGTAACCGGCGCACCTGCTGAGGTCCTGCACACCCTGTTCCACTCGGACCAGGGCGGCCACGAGCAGGTCGTGCTCTGCCAGGACCGCGCAACCGGCCTCAAGGCCGTGATCGCCATCCACTCCACCGCCCTGGGCCCGGCCCTCGGCGGCACCCGCTTCTACCCCTACGCCACCGAGGCCGAGGCCGTCGCCGACGCCCTCAACCTGGCACGCGGCATGTCGTACAAGAACGCCATGGCCGGCCTGGACCACGGCGGCGGCAAGGCCGTCATCATCGGCGACCCGGAGCGGGACAAGACCGAGGACCTGCTGCTCGCCTACGGGCGCATGGTCGCCTCGCTCGGCGGCCGCTACGTGACGGCGTGCGACGTCGGCACCTATGTCGCCGACATGGACGTCGTGGCCCGCGAGTGCCGCTGGACCACCGGCCGCTCCCCCGAGAACGGCGGCGCCGGCGACTCCTCCGTGCTCACCGCCTTCGGCGTCTACCAGGGCATGCGCGCCTCCGCCCAGCACCTGTGGGGCGACCCCTCGCTGCGCGACCGCAAGGTCGGCGTCGCGGGCGTCGGGAAGGTGGGCCACCACCTGGTCCGGCACCTGCTGGACGAGGGCGCCGAGGTCGTGATCACCGATGTGCGCGCCGACGCCGTGCAGCGGGTCCTCGACCAGTACCCGGGGCGGGTCACGGCCGTCGCGGACACCGAGGCGCTCATCCGGGTCGAGGGGCTGGACATCTACGCCCCCTGCGCCCTCGGCGGCGCCCTGAACGACCTCTCGGTGCCGGTGCTGACCGCCAAGGTGGTGTGCGGCGCCGCCAACAACCAGCTCGCCCACCCGGGTGTGGAGAAGGACCTCGCCGACCGCGGGATCCTCTACGCGCCCGACTACGTGGTGAACGCGGGCGGCGTCATCCAGGTGGCCGACGAACTGCACGGGTTCGACTTCGACCGGTGCAAGGTCAAGGCGGCGAAGATCTTCGACACCACACTCGCGATCTTCGCGCGTGCGAAGGAGGACGGCATCCCGCCGGCCGCCGCCGCGGACCGCATCGCCGAGCAGCGGATGGCCGACGCGCGCGCCACCCGCTGATCCGGGGGCCCGGGACCCGACCGGGTGTCCGATCGCACGTACGAGCGGTACCCGCCGGCGGGAACTTAGAGAGAACTCTCACTTCCACCGGCGGGTCGTACCCCTATAAGTGGTTAAAATCGCCATTGACCAGCGAGGACAGGGCACCTCGAGGGTCCTGTGCACACGCGCGTGCTGCGGGCGACGTACCGTATGGGCGCGGGCTCAGGTACCGTGGAAGCCCTACGGACCGGCCTCTCTGCGGAGGGTCCGTTTCGGATCATGAACGCGTGTCAGACTCTGGGGCCGTCGAGCCCCGTCACCGAGGGGGTCGAGCCATGGGGCGCGGCCGGGCCAAGGCCAAGCAGACGAAGGTCGCCCGCCAGCTGAAGTACAACAGCGGTGGGACTGACCTGTCACGTCTGGCCAGTGAACTGGGCGCATCGACTTCGAGCCAGCCGCCGAACGGCGAGCCGTTCGAGGACGATGAGGACGACGAAGACGATCTTTATTCTCGCTACGCCGACCTCTATGAGGACGACGACGCGGACGAGGACCAAGGTCCCTCACAGCACCGTCGCGGCGCTTGACCCAGTACTGAGCACCTGCCCGGTCGGTGGTACTCCCACCGACCGGGTTCTGTGCTACCCGCAGGTCTGTGCGACCCCGGGGGGTCAGCCCGCGTAGTCCCCGACCAGCTCGGCGCCGGTCGGCTGCTCGGCCCGGTCGGTGATCTCGCCGGCCACCCAGGCGTCGACCCCACGGTCGGCCAGGGTCGCGAGGGCCACCTCGGTGGACTCCTGCGGGACGATCGCCATCATGCCGACGCCCATGTTCAGGGTCTTCTCCAGCTCCAGGCGTTCCACGTTCCCGGTCCTGCCGACCAGGTCGAAGATCGCGCCGGGGGCCCAGGTGGACCGGTCGACGACCGCGTGCAGCCCGTCCGGGATCACCCGGGCCAGGTTGGCCGCGAGCCCGCCGCCCGTGATGTGGCTGAAGGCGTGCACGTCGGTGGTGCGGGTGAGGGCCAGGCAGTCCAGCGAGTAGATCTTGGTGGGCTCCAGCAGCTCCTCGCCGAGGGTGCGGCCGAGCTCGGCGACCTCGGCCTCCAGGGCCAGGCCGGCACGGTCCAGCAGGACGTGACGGACCAGGGAGTATCCGTTCGAGTGAAGCCCGGAGGACGCCATGGCGATCACCGCGTCACCCGTACGGATGCGATCCGCGCCCAGCAGCCGGTCGGCCTCCACCACGCCCGTACCGGCGCCGGCGACGTCGAAGTCGTCCTCGCCCAGCAGGCCGGGGTGCTCGGCCGTCTCGCCGCCCACCAGGGCGCAGCCGGCCAGCACGCAGCCTTCCGCGATGCCCTTCACGATGGCCGCGACACGCTCGGGGTGGACTTTGCCGACGCAGATGTAGTCGGTCATGAACAGCGGCTCGGCACCGCACACCACGATGTCGTCCATGACCATGGCGACCAGGTCGTGGCCGATCGAGTCGTAGACGCCGAGGCGGCGCGCGATGTCGACCTTCGTGCCGACGCCGTCCGTCGCGGAGGCGAGCAGGGGGCGCTCGAAACGCTTGAGGGCGGAGGCGTCGAAGAGTCCGGCGAAGCCGCCGAGGCCGCCGAGGACCTCGGGTCGCTGGGTCTTCTTCACCCACTCCTTCATCAGTTCGACGGCGCGGTCGCCCGCCTCGATGTCGACGCCTGCCGCTGCGTAGCTGGCACCAGTGGTCTCAGACATGGTCCTTGAGAACTTTCGTGTCGTACTGCTTGAACAGCGGGGGTTACGGGCGCCGGATCGCGTCGGCGGCCGCCGTGGCGGCGGGGCCCGCGGCCAGTTCGGTCTCCAGGAGCTGCTTGCCGAGCAGCTCGGGGTCCGGCAGCTCCATCGGGTACTCGCCGTCGAAGCAGGCGCGGCACAGGTTCGGCTTGGCGATCGCGGTCGCCTCGATCATGCCGTCGATGGAGATGTACGCGAGCGAGTCGGCGCCGAGCGAGGTGCCGATCTCCTCGATGGTCATCCCGTTGGCGATCAGCTCCGCGCGGGTGGCGAAGTCGATGCCGAAGAAACAGGGCCACTTCACGGGCGGCGAGGAGATCCGGATGTGGACCTCGGCGGCGCCGGCCTCGCGCAGCATGCGCACCAGGGCCCGCTGGGTGTTGCCGCGCACGATCGAGTCGTCGACGACGACCAGGCGCTTGCCCTTGATGACTTCCTTGAGCGGGTTCAGCTTCAGGCGGATGCCGAGCTGGCGAATGGTCTGCGAGGGCTGGATGAAGGTCCGGCCCACGTACGCGTTCTTCACCAGACCCGCGCCGAAGGGGATGCCGGAGGCCTCCGCGTAGCCGATGGCGGCCGGGGTGCCGGATTCCGGGGTCGCTATGACCAGGTCGGCCTCGACCGGGGCCTCCTTGGCCAGACGGCGGCCCATCTCCACGCGGGAGAGGTACACGTTCCGGCCGGCGATGTCGGTGTCCGGGCGGGCCAGGTACACGTACTCGAAGACACAGCCCTTGGGCTTCGCTTCCGCGAACCGGGAGGTGCGCAGGCCGTTCTCGTCGATGGCGACGAACTCGCCGGGCTCGATCTCGCGCACGAAGCTCGCGCCGCAGATGTCGAGCGCCGCCGACTCGGAGGCGACCACCCAGCCGCGCTCCAGGCGGCCGAGGACCAGCGGGCGGATGCCCTGCGGGTCGCGGGCGGCGTAGAGCGTGTGCTCGTCCATGAAGACGAGCGAGAAGGCGCCCTTGACCTTCGGGAGGACCGCGTGGGCGGCCTCCTCGATGGTCAGCGGCTTGCCGTCCTCGTCGACCTGGGCGGCCAGCAGGGCCGTCAGCAGGTCGGTGTCGTTGGTGGCCGCGACCCGGGTGGAGCGGCCGTTGTTGTCCTTGGGGAGTTCGGCGACCATCTCGGCGAGCTGCGCCGTGTTGACCAGGTTGCCGTTGTGGCCGAGCGCGATCGAGCCGTGCGCGGTGGCACGGAACGTCGGCTGGGCGTTCTCCCACACGGAGGCACCGGTGGTCGAGTAGCGGGCGTGTCCGACCGCGATGTGACCCTGGAGCGAACCGAGCGAGGTCTCGTCGAAGACCTGGGACACGAGGCCCATGTCCTTGAAGACGAGGATCTGGGAGCCGTTGCTGACCGCGATTCCCGCGGATTCCTGACCCCGGTGCTGGAGGGCGTAGAGCCCGAAGTACGTGAGCTTTGCGACCTCTTCACCAGGAGCCCAGACACCGAAGACGCCGCAAGCGTCCTGGGGGCCTTTTTCGCCGGGAAGCAGATCGTGATTGAGTCGACCGTCACCACGTGGCACGGCACCGAGTGTAGGCGAGATCGACCACTGGTCCGAATTGGGGATGCGTGCCCGCCCCCGGACCACCTCTGTGGATCACCTTGGTGGTTTCGCCGTTTCCGCAGGTCAGCGGCGCGTGGGCGGGTCCTGGCCGTTCCCGGGCGGCCCTCCGGACGGCGGTCGCGGACCCGCTCTCGGCGTGCGTGAGTGAGGTGTCGCACATCAATCGGGTGTGTCGGGGGCGAGGTGGACGACATCGCCGTCGCCGTCGGTGAGGGTCGCCTTCCCGTCATGGACCCGCGCGGTGAGGGTGCCGGTGGTGAGGGTGCGGGCGAGGGCGCGCTCGAAGTCCATCCGTGCCTGGTCGCAGGCCATCCGGGTCGTGCGCAGATCGCCGATCGTGATCCGGTCCCCGTGCACCGTGGCCCGGGCGGCGAACTGGTTGCAGCCGAGGTTGCCGGCCGCCCTTCCGTCCGTGCCGATCCGGATGCGCGCGGAGGCGGGCGCGTGCCGGGTGGTGCCGCCCGTGGTGAGGCCGTCGACCCGCCAGTCGACCCCGGTCACGGGCCGCGGCGCACCGGCCGCGCCGCTGTCCGCCCGCCCGCTCCCGGCGCTGCCGCAGGCCACCGTGAGCGGGACGAGCACGGCGGCGACCGTCAGGATCATGCGCTGCTTGTACCGGTTCATGTGCATTCGACGGTCCCGCGGAGCCGTCGGTTCCATGCCGCCGGTCCTCACGCCAGCAGCGGCAGCAGCTCCCCGAGGTCGGCCCGCTCCCCGCTGGCGCTGACCTGGGCCGCGGCGACGGCGTCCGCCCAGGCCAGCCTGCCGGTCGCGAGCCTGATCCAGGTCAGCGGATCGGTCTCGACGACGTTGGGCGGGGTGCCGCGGGTGTGCCGGAGCCCCTCGACGCACTGCACGACGGCGTACGGCGGCACGCGCACCTCGGTGGAGCCGCCGGGCGCCTTGGTCGCGAGGGCGTCGGCGAGGAGCCGGGTGGCGATGGCCACGGCCTGCCGGTCGAGGGGGACGTCGAGGCCGGGGACGGCGGCGTTGAGGTCGTCGGTGTGCACGACGAGTTCCACCGTGCGGGTGACCAGGTGGTCGTCCACGGAGACGGCGCCCGCGCTGGTGGCCAGCAACCGGGTGCCGGGGTGCTCGTCGAGAGCGGCGCGCAGGTCCTTCTCGACTCCGGCGAGGTAGGCGTCGAGGTCGGGCTCGGCGGCGGCCACTTCCCGGGTGCGGTCGGCGATGCCGGCGGCCCGCGTCGCGGTGCCCAGAGCCCACTCGGCGACCGTCACGGTCGCCTTCGGGGGCGCAGGCGCGGCCAGCGCGCCGTGCACGGCGGTGAGCGCCAGACCGATGTGCGCGACCAGCTCCCGTACGGTCCAGTCGCCGAGCCGGGTGGGCCCGGCGAGCTGCTCGGGGCTGAGACCGCGCACGGCCTCCCTGACGTTCGCGAACTGCGCGAGGACCGCACCGCGGGTCCTGGCGGGGTCATAGCTGCGGGCACGCTTCTTGGCCGGTGACATGACAGCGACCCTATGCCTTCGGCACGACCGTCCTCAGGCCCTTTTCCCCCGCCCGCCGGACGGGAAAGGCCCCGCCCGGATTCCCGGGCGGGGCCTCGCCCGAGGCGTCGGGCGGTTACGCCAGGAGCGCGGGGATCGTGGCCTCGTGCGCCTCGCGCAGCTCGGTGAGGGACAGCGAGAACTCGCCCTGCACCTCCACCGCGTCGCCGTCCACGACACCGATGCGGGTGACCGGGAGGCCCCGGGCACCGCACATGTCGTTGAAGCGGACCTCCTCCGAGCGGGGCACCGCGACGACCGCGCGGCCGGCCGACTCGGAGAGCAGGAAGGTGAAGGCGTCCAGGCCGTCGGGGACGATCAGCCGCGCGCCCTTGCCGCCGAGCAGCGCCGACTCCACGACCGCCTGGACCAGGCCGCCGTCGGAGAGGTCGTGCGCGGAGTCGATCATGCCGTCGCGGGAGGCGGAGATCAGGATCTCGGCCAGCAGCCGCTCGCGCTCCAGGTCGACCTTCGGGGGCAGCCCGCCGAGGTGGTCGTGGACCACCTGGGACCAGGCCGAACCGCCGAACTCCGCACGGGTGTCGCCGAGGAGGTAGAGCAGCTGGCCGTCCTCCTGGAAGGCGACCGGCGTGCGGCGCGCGACGTCGTCGATGACGCCGAGCACGGCGACCACCGGGGTCGGGTGGATGGCCGCCTCGCCCGTCTGGTTGTAGAGCGAGACGTTGCCGCCGGTCACCGGGGTGCCGAGCTGCAGGCAGCCGTCCGCGAGACCGCGCACGGCCTCGGCGAACTGCCACATGACCGCCGGGTCCTCGGGGGAGCCGAAGTTCAGGCAGTCCGAGACCGCGAGGGGCTTGGCGCCGGTGGTGGCGACGTTGCGGTACGCCTCCGCCAGCGCGAGCTGCGCGCCCGTGTACGGGTCCAGCTTGGCGTAACGGCCGTTGCCGTCCGTGGCGATGGCGACGCCGAGGCCGGTCTCCTCGTCCACGCGGATCATGCCGGAGTCCTCCGGCTGGGCGAGGACGGTGTTGCCCTGCACGAAGTGGTCGTACTGCGAGGTGATCCACTTCTTGGACGCCTGGTTGGGCGAGGCGACCAGCTTCAGGACCTGGTCCCTGAGCTCCTCGCTCGACGCGGGCCGCGGCAGCTTGTTCGCGTCGTCGGCCTGGAGCGCGTCCTGCCAGTCGGGGCGGGCGTACGGGCGCTCGTAGACCGGGCCCTCGTGCGCCACCGTGCGCGGGTCGACGTCGACGATCTTGCCACCGTGCCAGAAGATCTCCAGCCGGTCGCCGTCGGTCACCTCACCGATGACGGTGGCGATGACGTCCCACTTGGCGCAGATCTCCAGGAACCGGTCCACCTTCTCCGGCTCGACGACGGCGCACATGCGCTCCTGCGACTCGCTCATGAGAATTTCCTCGGGCGAGAGCGTGGAGTCGCGCAGCGGGACGTCGTCCAGGGTGACGCGCATGCCGCCGGAGCCGTTGGAGGCCAGCTCGGAGGTGGCGCAGGACAGGCCGGCCGCGCCGAGGTCCTGGATGCCCACGACCAGCTTCTCGCGGAAGGCCTCCAGGGTGCACTCGATGAGGAGCTTCTCCTGGAAGGGGTCGCCGACCTGGACCGCGGGCCGCTTCGAGGGCTTGGCGTCGTCGAAGGTCTCGGAGGCCAGGATCGAGGCGCCGCCGATGCCGTCGCCGCCCGTGCGGGCGCCGTAGAGGACGACCTTGTTGCCGGCGCCGGACGCCTTCGCGAGGTGGATGTCCTCGTGCCGCATGACGCCGATGGCGCCGGCGTTGACCAGCGGGTTGCCCTGGTAGCAGGCGTCGAAGACGACCTCGCCGCCGATGTTGGGCAGACCCAGGCAGTTGCCGTAGCCGCCGATGCCGGCGACGACGCCCGGCAGGACGCGCTTGGTGTCGGGGTGGTCGGCCGCGCCGAAGCGCAGCGGGTCCACGACCGCGACCGGACGGGCGCCCATCGCGATGATGTCGCGGACGATGCCGCCGACGCCGGTGGCCGCGCCCTGGTAGGGCTCGACGTACGACGGATGGTTGTGCGACTCGACCTTGAAGGTGACCGCGTAGCCCTGGCCGACGTCCACCACGCCCGCGTTCTCGCCGATGCCGACGAGCATGGCGTCCGACTGCGGCGCCTTCTCGCCGAACTGGCGCAGGTGGACCTTGGAGGACTTGTACGAGCAGTGCTCGGACCACATGACCGAGTACATGGCGAGTTCGGCGCCGGTCGGGCGGCGGCCGAGGATCTCCACCACCCGCTCGTACTCGTCCTTCTTCAGGCCGAGTTCGGCCCAGGGCAGCTCGACGTCGGGGGTCGCGGCCGCGTGCTCGACCGTGTCCAGAGGCGTCCGGCTCATGCGTTGACCAGCTTCTTGAGGATCGAGGTGAAGAAGGGGAGGCCGTCGGTGCGGCCGGTACCGATCAGCGGCTCGACGGCGTGCTCGGGGTGCGGCATGAGGCCGACGACGTTCCCGGCCTCGTTGGTGATGCCGGCGATGTCCCGCAGCGAGCCGTTGGGGTTGAAGTCGAGGTACCGGAAGACGACCCGGCCCTCCGCCTCCAGCTTGTCGAGCGTGTACTCGTCGGCGACGTACCGGCCGTCCATGTTCTTCAGCGGGATGTGGATCTCCTGGCCCTGGCGGTAGTCGCCGGTCCACGAGGTCTCCGCGTTCTCCACCCGCAGCTTCTGGTCGCGGCAGATGAAGTGGAGGTGGTCGTTGCCGAGCATGCCGCCGGGCAGGAGGTGGGCCTCGGTGAGCACCTGGAAGCCGTTGCAGATGCCGAGCACCGGAAGTCCGGCCTTCGCCTGCTCGATGACCGTCTCCATGACCGGCGAGAACCGGGAGATGGCCCCGGCCCGCAGATAGTCGCCGTAGGAGAAACCGCCGGGCAGCACCACGGCGTCGACCTGCTTGAGGTCCTTGTCCTTGTGCCAGAGGGCGACCGGTTCGGCGCCCGCGAGACGGATCGCGCGCTGCGTGTCCCGGTCGTCGAGGCTTCCCGGGAAAGTGACGACGCCAATACGAGCGGTCACTTCGCGGCCTCCGCGACTTCCGCCACCTCTTCCACCTTGACGGTGAAGTCCTCGATCACGGTGTTGGCGAGGAAGGATTCCGCAAGATCGTGGATGCGGGCGAGCGCGGCCTCGTCGACCGGCCCGTCAACTTCCAGTTCGAAACGCTTTCCCTGACGGACGTCCGAGATCCCGTCGAAACCCAGGCGCGGCAGCGCACGCTGGACCGCCTGGCCCTGGGGGTCGAGGATCTCCGGCTTGAGCATGACGTCGACTACGACGCGTGCCACTGGCACTCCCGGTGTGTGGTGCTGAGCAGGTTCCTTCAGACTACCCGCACAAAATTTCTACGCGGGTAGAGTTGGAGGAAACTACGTGAGGCGCGTCACGATCGGGTGACGGGCGGGCGACTTCGCGAAAAGTTCTGGGAAAGTTCCACCGGTCCGCCCGTGGCGGCTATTGCACGGGGACACGCGGGCGGATTTAGTCGGGCTTCACTTTGCATTGCCGGGCACTGTACAAATGAATTGGCAATAGCCGATACTCGGCACGTCATCGCCGATGAGCTGTATCGACGTGCCGCACGAAGGGACCGATATTCGTGGCGCAAAAGGTCGTGGTCACTCTCTTTGACGACATCGACGGCTCGGAAGCGGCGGAAACGATCGCCTTCGGACTCGACGGCAAGTCGTACGAGATCGACCTGAACGAAACCAACGCCAGAAAACTGCGCAAGGCGCTCGCGCCCTACGTGGAGGCCGGCCGCAAGCGGTCCCGGTCGGGCAAGGCGTACAAGCAGACGGAGGTCGCTCCCGACCCCGCGGCCGTGCGCGCCTGGGCCCAGGCGAACAAGATGGACGTGCCGGCGCGCGGACGCATCCCCAAGAAGGTCTACGAGGCGTTCAGCGCCGCGCAGTGAGGGCCCGCGAAGGGGCGGCGCCCGGGGTCCGCCAGCGGGCCCCGGGCGCCGTGCAGTTGGCCGCGCCGGGAACCGACTTGCGCTACCCCCCTGCTGATCAGCTAATGTCTGGGACACGCCGAGGGGCGAGGCCGAAAGGCCGGATCCCACGGACCGTGCGGGTGTAGTTCAGTAGTAGAACATCCCCCTTCCAGGGGGAAGGCGCAGTGTGCAATTCCTGTCACCCGCTCTGGCACCGGTCAGAACCACCCTTGTGGATCAGGTAGGCTGGTGCTCGCACCGATCGGTGGGAGCCGGTCGGGAGCAGTGCGGACGTAGCTCAGTTGGTAGAGCGCAACCTTGCCAAGGTTGAGGTCGCGAGTTCGAGCCTCGTCGTCCGCTCGGGATGAGACCCCGGTCCTCTGGACCGGGGTCTTTTTCGTGCGCGCGTACTCGGTCGCCGTCTGACATTTGTCATGCCGACCGATGACACCACGCACTGCTGGTCCGCCCCACCCGGCGGGACGCTGAGGCCATGGACCACAAAGACGAACACGAGCACGTGATCGAGGTCACCGACCTCCGGCGTGTCTACGGGGGCGGGTTCGAGGCCGTGCGCGGCATCAGTTTCTCCGTCGCACGCGGGGAGGTCTTCGCGCTGCTGGGCACCAACGGCGCGGGCAAGACGTCCACCGTCGAACTGCTGGAGGGGCTCGCGCCGCCGTCCGGTGGCCGGGTCCGCGTCCTCGGCCACGACCCCTGCCGGGAACGGTCCGCCGTGCGCCCGCGCACCGGAGTCATGCTCCAGGAGGGCGGCTTCCCCTCCGACCTCACCGTCGCCGAGACCGCCCGGATGTGGGCGGCCTGCACGAGCGGGGCCCGCCCGGAGGGCGAAGTGCTGGAACGGGTCGGCCTCGGCGGCAGGGCCGGCGTCCGGGTACGCCAGCTCTCCGGCGGTGAGCGGCGGCGCCTGGACCTGGCGCTCGCGCTGCTCGGCGACCCCGAGGTGCTCTTCTTGGACGAGCCGACCACCGGGCTCGACGCCGAAGGCCGTCGCGACACCTGGGCGTTGGTGCGCGCGCTGCGCGAAGCCGGCACCACCGTGCTGCTCACCACGCACCACCTGGAGGAGGCCGAGGGGCTCGCCGACCGGCTCGCCATCCTGCACCGCGGGCGCGTCGCCGCCTCGGGAACCCCCGCCGAGGTCACCGCCGGCCGGCCCTCCCGGATGTCCTTCGAACTGCCCGACGGCTACTTCCTCGGCGACCTGCCGCCCCTCGCGGGGCTCGGCGTCTGCGGACACGAACTCGACGGCAGGACCGTGCGGCTGCGCACCCGGGACCTCCAGCGCACCGCCACCGCGGTGCTCGCCTGGGCCGGCCGGGCCGGGGTCGAACTGCGCGGCCTCGACGCGCGCTCGGCCTCCCTGGAGGAGGCGTTCCTCGGGATCGCGCGCGACCGGGCGGCCGCGGCATGAGCGGCCTCACGGCGGCACCGGCGGGCCGCAGGCTGCGGGCGCTCGCCCGCGCCGAACTCGCCCTCCTCGGCCGCAACCGCAGTGTCGTCCTCACCGCGCTCCTCGTGCCGCTCGCGCTGCCGTTCAGCCTGCGCCCGGCCCTGGACCAGATGGAGCTGAGCGGACAGGGGCTGACACCCGGAGCGGTCATGATGACGGCCGCCGTCGGCTTCTCCTTCCTCTTCGCCGTCTACTCCGCCCTGGTCAACGCCTACGTCGCCCGCCGCGAGGAACTCGTCCTCAAGCGGCTGCGCACCGGCGAGCTCACCGACGCCGAGATCCTCACCGGCACCGCCCTGCCCGCCGTCGGCGTCGGCCTCGCCCAGGCGCTGCTGCTGTGCGCCGGGTGCGCGGTGCTGCTGCGCACCGGGGCGCCCAGGGCGCCGTACCTGATCCTGCTGGGACTGGTGGCGGGGCTCGTCCTCAGCGCCGCGCTGGCCGCGCTCACCGCGTCCTTCACCCGGAGCGTGGAGAGCGGGCAGATCACCGCGCTGCCGCTGGTGCTCGTCACCATGGCGGGCTCCGGGATCGCGGTGCCCACCGAGGCCCTGCCCCACCGGCTCGCCTCCGTCTGCGCGTTCCTCCCGCTGTCCCCGGCGGTCCGGCTGGTCCGCGCGGGCTGGACCGGCCGGCTCGACGCACCGGAGATTCTGGTGACGGTGGCGGCCGCGCTGGCCTGGACCGTCGTCGCGGTGTTTGCTGTACGGCGGTGGTTCCGCTGGGAACCGCGGCGGTGAGCGGGCGGTCAGGGGGGCACATGCTCGGGCGGGTTCGAGGATGGCACCGGCGGCACTGGCGGGACCGGAGCAAGGCCGAGCGGGTCGAACTGCAGAGCCTGGCCACCTGGCACGGCAGCATCTGGGTGTTCCCGCTCGGCTGGCTGCTGCTGCCGATGGTCGGCGGACTCGCCCACCGGCCCGTGGCGGTGGCGCTCGGCATGCTGCTGGTCGCCGTGGTCGTCCTGCAGTGCGCGGCCGCGAGCCGGGTCCTGCGCCCGGCGCTCGACCACTACCTCGGGCGCGCCGCACTGCCCCCGCGCGCCCTGCGCGGTCCCACCGTCCTGCTCGGCCTGGCGCTCGCGGCGATCGCGGCACTCGCCTCGGTCGGCGGCTTCGACCCGGTCGCCACCCGGCTGGCGATCGGGGCCGCCCTCATGTCCTTCGGACTGCCTTACGCGCTCATCGTGTCCGTGCCGGAGTTCCTGCGGCGGGCCGCGGTCCTCGCGGCGCTGATCCTGGCGGCCTTCGCGGTCGTGCGCCCGAGCGCGCCCGGCCTGGTCGCCACGGCGGTGGTGACCGCCTTCGGCGCCGTCTTCTCCCTGACCGCCGCCCGCTGCGGCGCCTGGACCCTGTCCGTGCTGTGGGAGGCGGAGCGCGCCCGGGAGATCGAGGCCCGGCTCGCCGTCGCCGAGGAACGGCTGCGCTTCGGGCGCGACCTCCACGACGTGCTGGGGCGGAACCTGTCCGTGATCTCCCTCAAGAGCGAGCTGGCCGTGCAACTGGCCCGGCGCGGACGGCCGGAGGCCGTGGAACAGATGATCGAGGTGCAGCGCATCGCGCAGCAGTCCCAGCGGGAGGTGCGGGACGTCGTACGCGGCTACCGCGAGGCCGACCTCGGCGTGGAACTCGCCGGCGCCCAGGGCGTGTTGAGTGCCGCGGGGATCGCCTGCGAGGTGCGCGCCGACACCGCCGGGCTGCCCGCCCGCGTGCAGTCGGCGCTGGGCTGGGTGGTGCGCGAGGCGGCCACCAACGTGCTCCGGCACGGCGACGCGGGACGGTGCTCGGTGGAACTGGCGGTGCGCGAGGGACGGGTGGTGCTGGCGGTGGAGAACGACGGGGCGGCGGAGCCGGCCGCGGGCGGCGGCTCGGGACTCGCCGGGCTGCGGGAACGTCTGACCGCCGTGGCCGGGACCCTGGAGGCGGGACCGGTCGGCGGGGACCGGTTCCGGCTGGTGGCCGAGGTGCCCTTGGGGCGGGAAGCGAGTGAAGTCCTCTCATGACCGGTCCGGTACGGCTGCTGCTGGCCGACGACGAGCACCTGATCCGGGGCGCGCTGACCGCCCTGCTCTCCCTGGAGGACGACCTGCTGGTGGTCGCGGAGGCGGCGAGCGGCCCGGAGGCCCTGGCGATGGCCCGGGCGCACACCCCCGACGTGGCCGTGCTCGACCTCCAGATGCCGGGCGCCGACGGTGTGAAGGTCGCCACAACCCTGCGCGCCGAACTGCCCGCGTGCCAGGTGCTGATCGTCACCGGTCACGGCCGGCCCGGACACCTGAAGCGGGCGCTCGCGGCCGGTGTGCGGGGATTCGTCCCGAAGACGGTCAGTGCCCAGCGGCTCGCCGAGATCATCCGGACGGTGCACGCGGGAAACCGTTACGTCGACCCGGAGTTGGCCGCCGACGCGATCTCCGCCGGGGACTCCCCGCTGACCGCGCGGGAGGCCGAGGTGCTGGAGCTGGCCGCCGACGGGGCACCGGTCGCGGAGATCGCCGAGCGGGCCGCGCTGTCGCCCGGGACCGTGCGGAACTACCTCTCCTCGGCCGTCACGAAACTCGGTGCGGGAAACCGTCATGCGGCAGTGCGTCTCGCACGCGAGCGAGGTTGGGTATAGTTGCTCTCGCGCCACGGCGCAGTGCGGACGTAGCTCAGTTGGTAGAGCGCAACCTTGCCAAGGTTGAGGTCGCGAGTTCGAGCCTCGTCGTCCGCTCCACGTCGAAAGGCCCCCGGTTCCCACCGGGGGCCTTTCACGTTCCTACGACCAGCGCACGCCCGTCAGCCGCTCGTACGCCTCCACGTACTTCGCGCGGGTCGCCTCGACGACCTCGCCCGGCAGCGGCGGCGGGGGCTGCTCGCTCCCGCGGTCCCAGCCGGACGCGGCGGAGGTCAGCCAGTCCCGGACGAACTGCTTGTCGTACGAGGGCTGCGCGCGGCCCGGCTGCCACTGGTCGGCCGGCCAGAAGCGGGAGGAGTCCGGGGTGAGCACCTCGTCGGCGAGGACGAGCGTGTCGCCGTCGAAGCCGAACTCGAACTTGGTGTCGGCCAGGATGATCCCGCGGTCCCGGGCGATGTCCCGGGCCCGCGCGTACACCGCGAGGGTGGCCTGGCGCAGTTCGGCGGCGGTCTCCGCGCCGACCTGGCGGGCGACCTCCTCGTAGGAGACGTTCTCGTCGTGCTCGCCGACCTCGGCCTTGGTGGCCGGGGTGAAGATCGGGGCCGGCAGTTCCGAGCCGTCGACCAGGCCCTCGGGCAGGGCGAGGCCGCAGACGGTGCGGGACTCCCGGTACTCCGCCAGGCCGGAGCCGGTGAGGTAGCCGCGGGCCACGCACTCCACGGGGACCATGCGCAGCGACTTGCAGACGAGGGTGCGGCCCGCCCAGTCGGCGGGCGCGCCCTCGGGCAGCGCGGTGCTCAGGACGTGGTTCGGGGCCAGGTCGCGGAGCTGGTCGAACCACCACAGGGAGAGCTGGGTGAGGACACGCCCCTTGTCGGGGATCTCCGTGGGCAGCACCCAGTCGTAGGCGGAGATACGGTCGCTGGCGACCATCACGAGGTCGCCCGCCTCGTTGCGGTACAGCTCGCGCACCTTTCCGGTGTGGAGGTGCACCAGGCCCGGAACCTGGATCGGCTCGGGCTTTTCTACGAATCCGGACACGGTTCCTCCCCGTGGTTCTGTCCAATGCCTCGATTCTCCCGTATGCCGGTGACCGGGGTGTGGCCAGGGGTCAGTCCCGTTTGCAGATGCGGTCCAGCAGGTTCGCCGTGGCCCGCTGGATACGGGGGTCCACATGGCCGGGGCGGTCCAGGGCCGGGGACCAGGCGAAGGTGCCCGAGGCGAACACCCAGGCGCCGGAGGGCGCGCGGTACAGCGAGGTCTCCTGGTGCCGCTGGGCGCCGTCGTTGTCCGTGTAGGGGGAGTGGGCGAGCAGCACGCGCTCCTCGTGCTCGGGCAGCGGGGTGCGCGGGAAGTAGCGGTCCGCCTCCCCGGCGACCAGCCCGTCGATCGGGTCGCCCTCGTGCGCGCCGGCCGCGTCCCACAGCCAGTGGCCGGCGTTGCGCACGATCAGCGGATGCGGCTCGGGGACCCGGCCCGCGTACTGGATGCCGACCACCTGCTGCTCGGGCCGGTCGATCTCGCGCCACAGCACCGGCCGTCCGGGGCCCCGGCGCTTGCGGCAGGTCAGCAGCCGGTCGGGCACGCCGGACGGGGAGGGGCCCAGCTCCACCTGCCAGTACATGGTGTTCGCGGACAGGAAGACCAGCGAGGTGCCGCGGTCCCGGGCGTCCTCGACGGCGCGCCGCATCGGCACCGACCAGTACTCGTCGTGGCCGGGAAAGACCAGGCCGCGGTAGCGGGTGGGGTCGACACGGCCCGCGTGCAGGTCGCGGGCGTCGGCGTAGGCGAGGTCGTAGCCGTAGCGCTCGGCCCAGCGGATGAAGTCGTAGGCGTGACCCACGTGCAGGGGCAGGCCCGCGCCCGCGTACGGGCGGTCGAAGGAGACCGTGGTGGCCGCGTCCGCCTCGCCCAGCAGGCGGCCCTTCTCGTCCCAGGCGTGGTAGAGGCTGGCGCCGGTCCGGCCGTCCTCCGGGTAGAGGTTGTACGCCTGCCAGGTGATGTCCGGCAGCAACAGGAGCAGGTCGGCCGGGTGGTCGTCGCGGACCGTGAAGGGCACGTGGGAGCGGTAGCCGTCGGCGGTGGTCAGGACGGCCACATAGGCGCCCACGCTCCAGTGGGAGGGCACCTGGAGGCGCCAGGACAGCCACCAGTGGTGGCAGGAGACCGTGCGGTCGGCGGCCAGCGGCTGGGGCTGGACGATGCCGGACAGCCGCGGGCTGGTGGTGATCTTCGCGGCGCCGTCGCCGCCGTAGTGGCCGATCCGGTAGATGTCCACGCCGAACTGCTGGGGCGGGTCGACCGTGATGTGGAAGTCGATCGCCTCGCCGGGCGAGACCGCTCCGGTGGAGGTGAAGCCCTTGATCTGGCGGCGCACGTCGTCGGCCGAGCGCGGTCCCGAGCCGGACGAGCGCGGCGCGGGCACCCGCGGCCGCTCCCCGGTGGGCTGCTGCGGGCTCGGGTCGACGTACCACGGCACGACGTGGCCCGTGTCGTCGAAGTACGTCTCACTGCCGCGCAGCCAGGGGACGGGGCCCTGGCCGAAGGGGTCCGTGACGGCGTGCGCGAGTGCTCCGGACTCCCAGCGGCGGATGTGGTCCGAGGCCATGGTCGCTCCCCTCCCTCATGTCCCCCGTGTCCTTGGACGGTGGTGCTCGACGGTGCTCGGTGCTGCTCGGCAGGCGCTCGGTCGCGCTGTCGTATGTCGCGTGCCTTTGCCATGTGCGCGGTCGGTCCCAGCACATCACATAACGCACGGGGACGGTCACTATTCGTTGCGAATTGACCTGAAGTGGAAGAAGGTTTTCCGGTAGTCGCGTCGACCTCCGGCCCGGTCCCGACGCGCCTCCAAGCCGGGACGGCGTCCGGCGGCGGAGGGCGTCAGACGAGCCGCACCGGCTTCTCCGGCCGTATCCCCGACGCGGCCAGCCAGTCGCGCAGCGGGCGCGGGTCCCCTTCCTCGATCAGGCTGAGCACCTTGGGCGCGAGGTCGGCGGCCCGTTCACCGCCCAGCACCAGGGAGGGGCCGTCGAGCCAGTCGAGGCCGGGAGCGGCGCCGGCCGTGTCGACGGCGGCGCAGCAGACCATCGCCGTCACGTGGTCGGCGAGGAGTTCGCGGGCGCCGCGCGGGGGCTGGAGCGGGAACAGCGGGAGGGACCCGTCGTCCCACAGCGCACTGTCCGGAATCAGCCCGCTGGCCGTGGCACCCCGCGGCGCGGCGATCTCCTCCCGCGCCAGCTCCGCACTGAGCCCGGCGGCCAGAGCGGCACTGCGCTCGGTACTCGGATCGGCGTACTCGTCGGAGTCCACGTCCGGATGGGGGGCGTCGACGGCGGCTTCCGGGAGCGGGGCGTCAGCGGCCGCGCCGAGGTGCGGGACGTCGGCGGCTGCGCCGAGCGGGGCGTCGGCGGCTTCCGGGAGCGGGGCGTCAGCGGCCGCGTCGAGGTGCGGGACGTCGGCGGCTGCGCCGAGGTGCGGGGCGTCGGCGGCCGCGTCGAGCGGAGCGTCGGGGGCCGCGTCGAGCGGAGCGTCGGCGGCCGCGTCGAGGGGCGGAGCGTCGGCGGCCACGTCGAGGGGCGGAGCGTCGGCAGCCGCGTCGAGGGGCGGAGCGTCGGCGGCCGCGTCGAGGGGCGGAGCGTCGGCAGCCGCGTCGAGGGGCGGAGCGTCGGCGGCCGCGTCGAGCGGAGCGTCGGGGGCCGCGTCGAGCGGAGCGTCGGGGGCCGCGTCGAGCGGAGCGTCGGGGGCCGCGTCGAGGGGCGGAGCGTCGGGGGCCACGTCGGGGAGCGGCGCGTCTGCGGCCAGATCGGGGAGCGGGGCGTCAGCGGGCGCGTCCTGGAGCGGGGCGGCCCTCCCCAAAGTGGCGGGCCCCGCCTGGTCCGCGGCGGCTTCCGGACGGGCCGGGGCGACCGCTGCCGCGGGGCTCCCGTCGACCGCTGCCGGGGGGCTCCCGTCGGCCGCTTCCAGGGGGCTCCCATCGGCTGCTTCCAGGGGGCTCCCATCGGCCGCTTCCAAGGGGCTCGCGTCGACCGGATCCCGGGGGGTCCGGCCGTCCGGGTGCGGCGGAACCTCGTCCTCCGGTCGGGAGAGGGTTCGCGGGGCCGCTGCCGGGACGGGCTGGTCACCCCGTTCCGAGTGGCCGGGTTCCGTGAGGTGGTCCAGGACGCGGGCCAGGGTGGGGCCGTCGGAACCGGCGGCGGGAGAGCCGGAGGCGGGGCGGACGCCCAGGGTGTCCAGGACCCGGTGCAGCCGGGCCGCGTCCGCGCGCCAGGTGCGGTCGACGACCTCCTCCGGGTACGCCTGCCAGTCCACCGGGGCCCAGTCGGGACCGGACTCGGCCGGGCCGCCGTGGAAGAGGCGGGCGGCGAGCAGGGAGGCGGCCTCGTCGATCGCGCCCGGCTCCTCCAGCAGGTCGCAGGCGGGGCGCTCGCCGAGGCGGGAGGCGAACCCCTCGGCCAGCCGGTCCCGGCGGGACAGCTCGGTGAGCGCCGCCACCACACCGGCGTCCAGCCGGGAGGGCCAGCGGCCCATCCGCCAGGCGGGCAGCGCCACCCGGGTCAGCAGCCGGTCCCAGCCCGCGTAGGCGAGCCCGACCTGCTCCTGGGCGACGATCCGCAGGCCGTAGTCAACGGTCTGGGCGCGCTCGGCCGCCGCCGCCGCGACCCCGCGCTCCATCAGCACCGCGTGCTCGCGGCAGCCGCGCAGCAGCAGCCGGGCGACCCAGCCGAGGATCGCGCACACGCCCCGGGTCAGCGGGCACCGGCCGGGCGTCGCGGCCACGGCCACCGTCGCGTCCAGACCGCGCACGAAGCGGCGGGCGGCGGCTATGTCGGGGTGCGCGGAGGGTCCCGTACCGGCGACGACCGGGGCGAGGACGGCGCGCAGCTCGCCCACGCGCATCCACCACAGGAACGGGGAGCCGATGACGAGGACGGGGGCGGTGGCGGGGCGCCGGTGGGCGCCGGGGCCGGGTGCCGCGGGCTCGTCGTGCGCCGGCCTGGCGGGCGGACCGTGCGCCGGGTGGGTGCGGTCCTCCAGCCAGCTGTCGCAGTCCGGGGTGAGCGCTATCGCCGAGGGCGCGGGGACGTCGAGCCGGTCGGCGAGGTCGCGCACGAGCCGGTACAGGTCGGGAGCCGAGTCCTCGGAGACCGGGACCGTGGGGGTCACGGCGGGGCGGGCACGGGCCACGACCAGGGCGACGCCCGCGGCGGCCAGCAGGACGACCACGGCCACCACGCCCACCACCCAGCGGGCGGTGTCCCAGCCCGGCCCGACGAGATGGCCGGTGGAACCACCGGTCAGCAGGATCACCTCGGCGGCCGCCGGCAGCAGGGCCACGGCCAGCGCCCGGCCCCGGACGCGCAGGACGGCCAGCGCCCGCGAGCGCGCCGCCTGCGCGCCCAGTTCCCCACCGATTCCGGTCATGAGCGGCTTCCACCCCCTCCCTGCCGATCCCGTGCTGTCCTGGCGTTGCTCACTCCCCCACTGTGGCACCCGCCACCGACATCGCAATGCCGGTGGGCCAAGTGCCGGAACGCTTGCGCCGCACCCTAGTTGGGGCCCCGGCCCTCGTCAGCCGTATGGAGGATTGGTCACCCGATGGAATGGCCTTGGTCAGAGGTGGGTGACAGGCAGCAAAGATCAGGCCCCGGATTTTCGTCCGGGGCCTGGAGGACTCAGGGGCAGGTCAGGCGCCTGCCGCCCGGGCCGCGATGTCCGTGCGGTGCTGGGAGCCGTCGAGGCCGATGCGGGCCACCGCCCGGTACGCCCGCTCACGGGCCCGGGTCAGGTCAGCGCCGGTCGCGGTGACGGACAGCACCCGCCCGCCCGCGCTGACGACCGCGTCGCCCTCCCGCCGCGTACCGGCGTGCAGGACGTAGGCGTGCGGGGCGTCCTCGGCGACGACCTCGTCCAGACCGGTGATCGGGTCGCCGGTACGCGGGGTGCCGGGGTAGTTGTGCGAGGCGACGACCACGGTGACCGCCGCGTCCTCGCTCCAGCGCAGGGGCGGGAGGTCGCCCAGGGTGCCGTTCGCGGCGGCGAGCAGGACACCGGCCAGCGGGGTCTTCAGGCGGGCCAGCACGACCTGGGTCTCGGGGTCGCCGAAGCGGGCGTTGAACTCGATGACCCGGACACCGCGCGAGGTGATGGCGAGCCCGGCGTAGAGCAGACCGGAGAACGGCGTGCCACGGCGGCGCATCTCGTCCACCGTCGGCCGCAGCACTGTCTCCAGCACCTCCTCGACCAGCTTCGGGTCGGCCCAGGGCAGCGGCGAGTACGCGCCCATGCCGCCCGTGTTGGGACCCTCGTCGCCGTCCAGGGCGCGCTTGAAGTCCTGGGCGGGCTGCAGCGGGACGACCCCGACGCCGTCGGTGACGGCGAACAGGGAGACCTCGGGCCCGTCGAGGAACTCCTCGATCACCACCCGCTCGCAGCCGGCCGCGTGGGCCTTGGCGGCCTCGATGTCGTGCGTGACCACGACGCCCTTGCCGGCGGCCAGGCCGTCGTCCTTGACGACGTAGGGGGCACCGAACGCGTCGAGGGCCTCGGCGACCTCCGCCTCCGTGGTGCACACGTACGAGCGCGCGGTCGGCACGCCGGCCGTCGCCATCACGTCCTTGGCGAAGGCCTTGGAGCCCTCCAGCTGCGCGGCCTCCCCGGAGGGGCCGAACACGGGGATGCCCGCCTCGCGCACGGCGTCGGCCACGCCGGCGACCAGCGGGGCCTCCGGGCCGACGACGACGAGGTCGGCGGCGAGGTCGCCGGCCAGCGCGGCCACGGCCTTGCCGTCGAGAGCGTCGACCTGGCGCAGCTCGGCCACCTCGGCGATGCCGGCGTTGCCGGGGGCGCAGTACAGCGCGGTGACGTCGGGATCGAGGGACAGGGAGCGGCACAGGGCGTGTTCGCGGGCGCCGCTGCCGATGACGAGGACCTTCACGGGGTCAGCCTACTGGCAAGGTCGCCGAAGACCCGGGGCCGGGGATCCTGTGGGTTCCTACGAACGCATCCGCGCCCGCGCCCGCACCGGCACCGGCCACCACCGCCCTACTCGTGGGTGAACTCCTCCACCACGGTCGCGCCCAGCTCCCGCACGATCAGGTCGTGGCCGGACAGGGCCGACTCGTCGAGGTCGGGGTCGTCGTCCTCGGGGATGTCGTCCTCGGGGGCGACCGGGGCCGGCTCCGGCGGAGCGGACCGCGCGGGAGCCGTGGGCGGGGGAGCGGACGGGGCGCCGCCCTGGGGGGCGGCGGG